>JAESUT010000102.1 GCA_016762995.1 Gammaproteobacteria bacterium
TGGAAATACTGCTCCAGCAAATCGGCATCGTCGAAATGCTGCTCTTCGATGAAACCTGTTGCATGCGTGCCCCACTGACGCATCGCGCCAACGGAAAGAATGCCAGTCGGCCAAAGGGTGAATCGTTCGAGTCGTTCGCTACCGGTAATTAGGCCCTGATCATCGAACAGGCTTCTATTTCCACCACCGCTGTTTAAGTTGTGCAGTAGGTCATAGGGTCTAGTACCGTAGAGCAGTGATTTCGGTTGAGCGTTGGGCAATGCCGAATCAACCCCAACGATGTAATGTTCATTCGCAGTTATCGAGAGGGTTAGACCGTTGTGAATCGTGTTGGCATCTAACTCAAAGATGTTGGCTGGCTCCAGCGAAGTAGGCTGACTCTTTGCAATGAGGCTATTCGATGCCAGGAAATATTTGTGATAGCAGCCACAGCTATGGATGCTGTCATAGAGAAGAACCTGCCCATCCTCGTCCAGAGTCACGCGCCAGATGATGCTATCTACAATCCCGGAATAGAGATCGATCAGTGTGGTTGGTTTTCTCGCTGCAAACCAGAACACATAGTTGAGTTGTAAGAGCTTCCTGCCTTCGAACTGCGTCATCGATGACAGCGTATAGACAGTAGGATTGGCGTCGCTAATGCTGAATTGATTATCGACCCACTCGACAGCCCCTATCATGTCGTTATCATCCGCGAATTCGATCTGAAGTTTGGGCGCGTGTTCTACAAACAGTGAATCGAGTTCTGACTCTTGCAATAGAGGTAAAGCTAGTTCGTTGCTAGCGTAGCCAGCTTTCATCCAATCGACAACGCTACTCGCTACCGAACCACTAACTGTAGGCGCAGCGTCAATCTCATAGTGAATGGGGCGTGTGAAAGATTCCTCTTCCAAAAACCATCGTCGCTCATCGGCGTGCAAGGCGAGAATGCGCTGCTTGAGAAACGGCCGCAGTACAGCGAGGGCGCCTAAAGCCTGCCGGGATTGTAGATAGTGAGCGAGAAATTCGGACTGCTGTACAGTGCTGAGCACTGCGCTTCGGATTTTCTCGTACTGAGATTCACGTGCAAAGCTCCGTGAGCAATCGGCCAATTCTTTTAGGGAAGAATTGCTCCAAGGTGTGGAGAGATTCTTGTTCTCCGTTGCCCGTGTTTTGATGGCCAATTCAGCCAGCAGTAGAGCCCACTGGCTCACCTCACCGCTTGATGCCGCGGAGTGAGACAGGCTATGCAAGAACCTGTTGCTGTGAAGCAGCGGATAGAAGGGCAGCGCCGGCGCGCCGGCATTTGTTACGCCGTCTTGGTCGACTACATTGCGAAAGGCTTGAATACCCCTCTCACAGCTCGAGGGAAGCTGTTCCGAAATAGAATTACTGTAGGTATTGATCCCGCGAATGCGTGTTCCCTGGCAGGCCGTTAAGACAAACGCAAATACAAGGGAAACGAGTAGCTGCTGTGAGATTATTCTAGACACAAGAGTCCTTGTTCTACACTCTATCCAAAAAAGCCTATCCAAATTCACCAAATTTAGAGCAGAAAAAAGCGGGCGCATCGCTGCGCCCGCTTTTAAACATAAAGCTAAATATGAGCCTAAACCTGCGCGATTGGTGTAGAGCGCGAGAAGTCGTGATTCTTAAATGGTAACGCTCTTACTCTCTGACCGGTCAGGATATACAGACCGTTGCTTACCGCCGCGGCGAGTGGTGGCGTTGAGGGTTCGCCTAGTCCGCCCAGTTCTTCACCAGACTCGACAATATGTACTTCGATCTCGGGTGCATCAGCCATGCGCACCATCTCGTAGTCAGGGAAGTTATTCTGCGCGACGCGACCATTCTCGATGCTAATCTCACCGTACAATGCGGCGGTTAGGCCGTAGATAATGCCGCTTTCGACCTGCGCTTCAACGGTGTCTGGGTTTACTGCCCAGCCGCAATCTATCGCGCAGGTAACCTTGTGCACTACAGGTCGGTTATTTGAATCCAATGACACTTCGGCGACCTCGGCAACGATGCTGCCAAAGCTTTCTTGTACAGCTATGCCTAGGGCATGACCCTCCGGTAAGTTCTGTCCGTATCCTGCTGCTTCGGCTGCGACCTCGAGCACCTTACGGTGACGAGGATGGTCGGCCAGCATTTCCATACGAAACTGATAAGGGTTTTTGCCGGAGCGATGCGCTATCTCGTCGACAAAAGACTCGGTGAAGAATGTCTGCTGTGAATGATCAACGCTACGCCATGCCGCAATAGGTACGTGCGTGTCGCCATCAACAACGCGGATAGATTGATTTGGAATTGCATACGGGATATGCGAGGCGCCGGGTGTCTGTATTGGGCCGGTGAAGCGATTGTGCCAGGCTTGTACGATGCCATTGTCATCGAAGGCGGCTTTGAAATTACTAGCGACTGCAGGGCGGTAGTAGTCTTGCTGCATATCGTCTTCGCGGCTCATAACAGTCTTCACTGGAACATCGAATTCCTTGGCAATTAGTGTCGCATGATCGATGACGTTCCAGTTAAAGGGTAGTCTTCTACCGAAGCCACCACCGAGATAGCTGTGGTGAAAAATCGCGTCGTCTTCCGAGACGCCTGCAATTTTTGCAACCCGGGCCTTTATGCCCAGTGCATCCTGCGTGCTGGTCCAGACTTCTGCAATGTTGTCATGAATATGTACAGTACAGTTCATCGGTTCCATAGCCGCGTGCGCAAGATAGGGAACTGTGTAATTGCCTTCGATGACATCGGCGGCGTTGTCTATCGCCGCGTCTGCATCGCCGATTTCCAAGACTTTGCTGTTGTTGTCATCGCTAAGGCTGCGCTCGAAGCCGGCAAACAGATCGGCGCTGGATGTTGTATCAGCATCGGAAGACTCAAACTCAGACTTAACAAGTTTCAGCGCTTCCTTTGCGCGCCAGTAGCTATCAGCAACTACCGCGACAGAATCCTCCAATTCGATGATGCGTTTTATCCCGCGTCGACTAAGTACGTCGCCGGCATCAACCGAGACTAGTTTCGTTCCGAATACCGGTGCGAGACGAATCGCCGCGTAAAGCATGTCTTCGCTCTGTGCATCGATACCGTAGAAGGCAGACCCGTCCACCTTAGCGGGGATATCTACACGGGATATCGCCTTGCCCATAATAGTAAACTGCGAGGGGTGCTTCAGAGTCACGTCCGTGGGTGGTTCTAATAAGGCTGCATCGGCTGCTAGCTCGCCGTAGCTCAGTGAACGGCCGCTGGCATTGTGCTGCACATAGGTCAATTGAGTGCTGCATTCAACTGCTGCTACGCCCCAGCGATTCGCTGCACATTCTATGAGCATCTGTCGTGCTGCCGCTCCGGCGGTTCGCATAGAAGATTCGCCGGTGAAACGAACAGATGAACTGCCACCGGTAACCTGCAAATTCATCAATTCGGCAATACTTGTTGCGCTTGCACTGACAATGCCTGTGAGAAAACTGGGCACGCCGAGTTCGCCAGCGAAACCTTTAACCAATTCGCCGTTGGCGAACATGTCGATAGCTGGCGCCTGTTCAACGGTGATGTCTTCCCAGGCCGCATCGAGTTCGTCCGCCGCCATCATCGGCAGTGAGGTATGTACGCCCTGCCCCATTTCTGAGTGAGGAACATAGACAGTGATTTTGTTGTTTGGCTCAATCTTAATGAAGGAGGTAACGTAGCGTTCTTCCCCCGTAGCCAGCTCCGCGTTCGCTCTGCGATGTTTGCTTGGCTTCAGTGCCGAGTAACCGATAAGTACACCGCCGCCGACGACTGCTGAACTAAGTAGGAAACGTCTTCTGCTAATTTTCATGTCCGCTCTCCTTTATGCAATAGCCAGTGAACGAATTGCCTTACGCACTCGCGGATAAGAGCCGCAGCGACAGACGTTGGTGATGCTGCTATCGATATCAGCATCGCTAGGGTTCGGGTTCGTGGCGAGCAATGAAGACACGGCCATGATCATTCCGGACTGACAATAGCCGCACTGAGGTACTTGATGATCGATCCATGCCTGCTGCACCGCGCTCAGATCGGGCGCGGATGGGTTGGTGCCAGCAGCAACCACCGCTAGACCTTCGATGGTAGTGATTTCTTGCCCTTCGACTGCGCTTACAGGCGTCACGCAGCTTCTAACCGCGCGGCCGTTTACGTGCACGGTACAAGCACCACAGGAGGCGATACCGCAGCCAAATTTTGTTCCTGTCATGCCTAATTCGTCGCGTAGAGCCCAAAGCAGGGGCATCTCCGGCTCTATATCTAGATTCCGTTCTACGCCGTTAACGTTGAAAGTCGCCATGTCCAATCCCCCAGGGAATTATCGATTGTTTTTGTGAAAGATGTTCTTAGCCTGAGTATAGCAGTGCCGGAAGGGCTAAGACACGAATTTGCCGGTAGCGGCGCAGAGCTAAAAGGCTATTTGAGTTATAGTTGGAGCCTCAAAATCAGCAGTAGAGGCAACCACCGGTCGATGGGAAAAAATTCAACTAACGCAACTGGCACAGACATCGAGTTCAATTACAGCGGGCTGAAAAATATATTCGCTGGCGCTTCGGCTCCAGCAACGCTTGCTCGCCTTGTTGAAAGGCTGGGGGCGCAGCGCGTGCTGCTCGTGGCATCGAATAGCCTGAGTCAGGCTGTTGACGACTTCGCAGAACTCCAGGCCGCATTAGGAAGCAACTTTGCTGGCCTGTTTCACGACATTGGCTCGCACACTCCGCGCTCTGATGTAATGCGCACCTTGGAAGTGGCGCGTGAAGTGGATGCTGATCTGCTCGTCTCATTGGGAGGAGGCTCGATCATAGATGCTTGCAAGGTCGTACAACTCGCAATCGATCAGGGAGTTGAGTCTCAGGCACAGCTCATCGAATACGCACAATATGGTGATGGCAGCTGCGGTTCAAAGTATGCAGATTTTAGTCTCTTTAAGGGTGATCCGAAGATCCGTCAGATCGCGATTCCAACAACGCTTTCCGGTGCTGAATTCAGCAATAACGCCGGTGTACTCAATACACAGAGTTCTGCGAAAGAGGGTTATCGCGGTATCGACCTCTGCCCACAGTCCATCATCTATGATCCGCAGCTTAGTGTGCACACACCACAATGGTTGTGGCTGTCTACAGCAATTCGATCCCTGGATCATGCTATCGAAGGTTATTGCTCTGCCGACTCGCATGCCTTCCTTGATGGGCATTTTCTTCATGCCATGCGCTTGTTCGCCAGCTCCCTGCCTGAGTGTAAGCACAACCGGCTAAATCTGTCTGCGAGAAACTTGAATCAACAGGCAGTCTGGTTGGCAKGWGTTGGKCTCGGTACCGTGTCCCACGGAGCGAGCCATGGTATTGGTTATATATTGGGCAGTCTCTGTGGAGTGCCYCATGGCTAYACATCTTGCGTCATGTTGCCTGCGGTCCTCACCTACAATGCCAAACAACAGGCAGGCAGGCAGGAGGCTATCAATGATGCGCTTGGCCGCAATGAGCAGAGCGCAGGGGACTCGGTAAAGGCACTGGTGGCGAAGCTGGGATTACCGACAACACTGCGCGATGTCGGTGTGACAAAAGAACAACTTCCAGATAWTGCAGAGAGGGCGGCGAAACACCCGGTGGTTCGAGCCAATCCTCGAAAAATAAATGACGCGTCTGATGTGATGGAGATACTAGAACTTGCCTGGTGAACATAGAAAAATTGCTATGAAGTGTGGGCARTCTTCACTTGGGCTGGCACGCTTTGGTGCTAGCCTTTTTGTGTTGCTGGTTAGCCTAGTGATGAATCCGCTGCATGCGCAGCAAGATTCTGAGTACGTCAGATTTGTTCAGGGTAACGCGCAGTGGGAAKGAGAGCTACAAACTGCCATCGTGAGTTTCGAGAATGATGCAGGCATTCAGTTAAACCTTGTGGCGGCGGTGCATCTAGGCGAGGAAAAATACTACGCAGAATTGAATGACTATTTCAGGACGCAAGACGTAGTTCTCTACGAGTTGGTGGCCGAGCCTTACCAAGTGCCGGTAAGAGGTGGCGGAGAGTCAAACCCTTCTCTGATCGGCTTCATTCAACAGTCAATGGCAGCATTCCTGAATATTGCCTTTCAGCTCGATGAGATCGACTACACCCAGCCAAATTTTCTTCATGCCGACCTGACCCCTTCGCAGCTTGCTGAACTGATGGCGAGCAAGGATGAAAATTTCTTTACCGTGTTTCTGAACTTGGCGATGGCGCAGATCGCAGAACAAAACGCCTCGCCTGGGGAGCCGCTGTCTTCGTTTACTGTGTTGTCGCTTATAAGTGCAATGAACTCTCAGAATCAGAACGCTGCACTGAAGTTTCTGGTTGCTCAAGAGCTAGGCCGTAGCGGTAGTGTGATAGTCGGTGAGGCGCTGGAGCAGCAGCTCACTTTACTCGGGGATCGCAACAAGGCGGCCCTGCGTGTATTGGGTGAGGCATTAGCAGAGCCAGATTTCAGGCAGATCAGCATATTCTATGGGGCTGCCCATATGCCGGGTATCGAGCGTGAAATCACCGCTACAATGGGCTTCGCCCGTACCGGGCTGGAATGGAAATCTGCCTGGGTGATTCCCGAAGTACTCCTTTAAACGATTGAATTTGTTCGCTTTACCCCATTTAGTGAATAATCAGAGCTGCCCTAAGGTTTTTCGGTTGACTAAGGGCCTATTAACCGGACAATGGACTCACCGTTTCGCAATCGGTGCGTCCTCTCTAATGACGAGTTCTTGAGAAGATGGGGGGCAGGAGCTGCAACGAGCGGCACCGGAAGGTAACTCAATGCTTCCGTTGTAAAACAAATTTGAAGAGTGACATTATTTAACTAGGTGGATTTAACATGAAAAAATTATTAAGCGGATTGCTGGTTTTATCTCTTTCAGTATTGGTTGGATGTGCGGCCGGCGGCCCACCTCCTGCAGCTGGCGTTTGGGAAGCGGAAATTAACTCTCCATTAGGTGCGCTTCCTGTTGTTCTTACAATGAACGCTGACGGAACTGGTGATATGGCATCAGACGTCTTGAACGCGCCTCTTTCTGGCATTGTCTATGAAGGCAACACAGCAACATTTACTGCTGAAATCTCAGTACAAGGTCAGGAAATCGTTTTGGATTTTACTGGAACTGCTGAAGGCGATTCATTGACTGGCGAATTCGGTAGTGACTTCGGAGCGATGGAAGTTACTGCTACACGTCAGTAAGTTTTATAGGGTTAAAAAAAGGGTCGCTTAGCGACCCTTTTTTTATGGACAGAAATAATTCTCTAGATAACGCTGAATCGTAACTGCTCTTTGACCCGCTCTAGATTCTGTTTTGCGTTCGGGCTATTTGGGTGCACCTCGATCAAATTCTCGAAGGCTTGCTTCGCTTTATTCAATTCCTTTCTCTGAATGTACACCATACCTAGCCCAGATAGGGCACCGAAATGTCTTGGCTCAAGCTCAAGTGTCTTCTCAATATCACTAACCGACGCGTCGAGGTTTCCTAACACATAGTGCAAGGTGGCACGTTTGTTCCAGCCTTCTGCATAATCAGGAAAGCTTTCCGTAAGTCGATTAAAAGCGACCATCGCTTCAGCATAGCGTTGTGCGTTCATTCTTTGAGTGCCAACGAGGATAAGTTGCTGCACGTCGGCGTTGGCATGCTGCAACCAAATTTCCCATATCTGACTTTCGGTGATAGCAATATCGCGAGCACTTTCCGTGGTTTGAAGAACGGAAAATAGATCAATTAGGCGATCATCGGATTGATCGGCATGCAATAAACTACCTGCTAGAGCGATGGCTAGAAACAAGAGCAGTCGTGAGCCCATGAGAGACCTTCCTTTTACAACTTCGCGAGCAACGCAAATGTTGGCTGTGTAGCGAGATAGAGAGTATAGCTCTGCGCGAGAGTCAATGGCTAGAAATGATCAGCCGATGCCCTATGCCAATCGTCGCGATAGCTGTTGGGAATGTTGTCTGTGTGTAATTGGTTTTCGAGTAAGGGTTCGTATATTTCATCGAAGTTTCTTCCTCTGCCCTCAAACCGACTAAGCAGGTCTGTAGCAGACAAGTCATCTGGATTACTGAAACCCATTGCTCCGCAAAGCTCGAGAAAAACGTGTACGGTTGAGTTGTGAAAGTTCTTAACACGTTCAGATTTTTCGCCTACGATAACTGCTCTAGCCCTTGCAGGATTTTGTGTTGCTATGCCCGTCGGGCACTCATTGGTATTGCACGCTTTTGCCTGAACGCATCCGAGTGCAATCATCATCGCGCGAGCCGCATTGACAGTATCTGCACCAACTATGATCTTTTCAAGCATGTCGAATCCGCTAGCCGTTTGACCGGCACTTATCAGTCGAATTTCGTTGCGTAAACCCGCACCCTTGAGTACCTCGTTGATGTAGTAAGTAGCTTCCAAACAAGGGGTGCCAAGACGATTTGAAAATTCCACTGGCGCAGCACCTGTCCCACCTTCCGCACCGTCGATTGTTATGAAGTCGGGTAGAATTTTCGTTTCTAGCATCGCCTTCACAATGGCCATAAATTCGACTTTTCTCCCGAGACAGAGTTTGAATCCCACGGGTTTTCCACCACTGAGTTTACGTAGACGACGCACAAATTGCAGCAGCCCCTTGGGGGTATCAAACTCCGGGTGGCATGGGGGTGAATTTACGGTCTTACCCACTTCAACTAAGCGTATATCAGCAATCTCTTGAGTAACTTTCGCGCCTGGTAATACGCCTCCGTGGGAAGGCTTGGCACCCTGGGAGAGTTTAATCTCGATCATCTTTACGACATCGTAGGCGGCGCGCTCGATGAAGGCGTC
>JAESUT010000207.1 GCA_016762995.1 Gammaproteobacteria bacterium
GTGTGGGAAAAGCAAGTAGAATGACATTTCTACGCCAGCTTTTGGCACACGACATACTAAAAAGTCAGGGATGACTTTTAAGTATCGATTAGACAAGTTGCACAGGGATGTGCAACCATTGCCCGTTAAGGGCAATGTGAGTGTGGAAAAAGCAAGTAGAATGACATTTCTACGCCAGCTTTTGGCACACGACATACTAAAAAGTCAGGGATGACTTTTTAGTATCGATTAACAGTCGCTATGTATAGGGTGGAAAATGCATCCAGCCGGTAATGATGTATTTGACTCCCGAGTTCACCACATTACCTCTGTGGGCATGAGTCCATTCCCCGGGCCAAATTAGCGTCTTCCCTTTCTGTGGTTGGCTCTCAAAGTTCTGATGTTCGAAGTGAGTCGAACCCCCGTCTTCCACATCATTTAGGTAAGTCATCCAAGCGAGCACGCGGTGTGATGTGTCGAGAGTCGTGCGCTCTGAGTGAACTTTCATGAAGTGACCGCCGGGTTCATACTTTTGAATATTGAATGAACTAACTTCAGCATTAGGCAAGACGCTTTCCAAAAAAGGCCACTGTTCAAGATAGTCTTTGTAACAATCGAACAGGATTTCAAGATAGTTGCGTAATGGTTCATGGTCAGGCAGTTCTAAATCTCGAGGCCGAATGGCGAGGTCGGTAGAGTTCTTGGCTTCGGTATTTAGCCCGCCAGCCGTTCGCCCTTTCGTGTGATTGGTTTTATGTGTTTCGAAAAAATCAATTATCTCGTCACAGATTGATGGCGGCTCGATGCCCCAGCTTCCTATGAAATGTGGAATGGGTTGGGATATTTCTAGCTCGATTCGTTTCATGCGCTGTTTCCAAAGTTGTAGTCGACGCCTTTGCGAATATCGAAATTGATCACACCAAAGCCGCTTGTTTCCATTTCTAGTCCTTCTTTGGTTTTTCCCATGGAGAGCAGGACTGAGCCCAGTGAACCTGCTGCCTCGTTCATCGAAGGGTTAATGTCTAAGGCCATGCGATAGCTGGCAGCGGCTTCTTCTAATTTGCGAAGGCTCCACAGCGCGCTTCCAAGATTGCAGTGAGCATCGGCGAAATTGGCTCGAAGTGACAGCGCATGGCGATATTTGCTGGCTGCCTCGATGACATGCCCTAGTTTTTGTAGCGCTGTACCCAGGTTGTTGTGCGCGTCAGCATAGTCAGGTTTTAACGCGATCGCCTGCTCGTAGCAGACAATAGCTTCATCTACTAAGCCTTGGTTTTTCAAGGCCGAGCCGAGGTTGCAATGCGCCTGAGCAAAGTCAGGCCGAATCGCTAATGCTCTCCGATAACTAGCTATAGCCGCATCGAGCTGTTCTTTTTCTAAGTGCACATTTCCAAGGTTGCAGTGTGTGTTGGAATCCGCGGGATCAAAATTAATAGATCGCTTGTAACTCGCTATTGCTTCATCGAGATGGCCGGAATTTCTTAGAGCGATGCCGAGGTTCGCGTGCGACCTAGCATGATCTGGTTTAAGGGCGATCGCCTGCCGGTAGCTTGCAATCGCATCATCAAACTTGCCTAGGTCGAGAAATACGTGTCCTAGATTGCAGTGGGCGCTTAGATATTCTGGCGCATGACTGATCGCCTCGTTAATCAATTGAATTGCGAGGTCACTCTTCGAGGCCATGTGGGCGATTACCCCAAACCGGTGCAGTGCGACTGGCTGGTTTGGTTCTATCGCTAAAATCTGTCGGTAGATTCTCTCGGCCTCACCAATTCGGCCGGCAGATTGATGTTGCATAGCCAAAGACAATTCATCTTGGATAGCTATGGGGGGCTGGGCTTGTGAGATACCCGTTTCTTGGCTGTCTTTGGGGTCTTTAGGGGACATGCCTGTAAGGCTCTCCGGCCTGAAATTCTCGGTAGACTTCTAGCTGCGTATCTTTAGGCTACAAGTCTACACCGCCGGCCATCCGCAAGAAAGTAGGCGAGACACAATGAATATTGACCTTGAATGACTGCAGGCGGCTAGCCATCGGCACTCTTAGGATAGCGCGGGCTTGGGTAGGTTTCTCCTCTTATACGACCTGCTAAGCTCGAATTCATCAATCACGCTGGCTACGTTTTCGGGGAATTCTGCTAATTCGGTAAATGAGGTTGAGCTAACGGTATGCTCATGAGTAAAATTTTGAGAGACTAGTGTGGGCTCCTTTGCAACGGTTTATAAAATGCCAGAATTTTTGCCACCTAATGCTGAACGGCTAGTAAGGGTCAATGGCCCAGACATTAAGGTCGGAATGTATATGTCTTTTCCCGATCGTCCCTGGCTGGAGACGCGTTTCCTGTTTCAGGGGGTCTTACTGACCACTGAAAAGCAGGTCAGCGAGGTGCGCAAGGAATGCCGGTATATCTTTGTCGATAAAGAGAAAAGCCGAACCATTCAGACTGCGCGAGAACCTGTGCCTACAGAGACGACGGCGCCGCCCATACTAAAGCCTATCGAGAGAGAGTTTGTTGCTGCGCAGAAGGCCCATGTGGATGCCGGTAGTCAGATTCAAGAGAACTTAAAGCGCCTTGTTGCAGGCGAGGGCATTAATGTCACTCGTATTCGTTCTTCAGTTAAGTCTTGCGTCAAGAGCATCGTTACCAATCCGAACGCACTCATGTGGCTAGGTCGACTGCGTAACAAAGACAATTATATTGCAGAGCACTGCCTTAACGTTGGCATATTGGCGATCGCCTTCGGCAGGCATCTTGACATGAGCTTGGATGAGCTAGAGATGTTGGGCATGTGCGGCATGCTGCATGATGTTGGCAAGCTGGAGGTGGATCAGAAGATACTCGATAAACCGTCTAGCCTCAGCGAAGAAGAGTTCGCAGTCATTAAGGGACACTGTCTTACAGGCAGAGACATCCTTTCTAAAGATGAAAATATGCCGAAGGTAGTTATCGAGGCGGCATTCGGTCACCATGAGCGCATGGATGGATCGGGTTATCCAAGAGGCGTGCGAGCTGACTCCTTGGATCTCTATACCCGCATGATTTCTATCGTTGATACCTACGATGCAATAACTACGACCCGTTGTTATGACAAATCACGCCCGGCGGCAGAGGCAATCAAAATTCTATTTAGCTGCCGTAATACTCAGTTCGAACCAATTCTCGTTGAAAAATTCATAGAATGCCTGGGAATTTATCCAACAGGTTCTCTGGTTGAGTTAAAGACCGGTGAAGGGGCTGTCGTCATCGACTCGAACAGGAACAGCCGTCTCAATCCCAGGGTCAGCATTGTCCTCGATGAGCAGAAGCATGCGTGCTCGCCACTCATCATTGATACCTCTTCCGAGGGAAGCGACAACGCCGAGAGAACCATCAAGCGTGTGTTGGATGAGAATGATTATCCGGTAGATCTGGAGAGAGTGTTCTCTTTTTTTAAGGAACAGGGCGACTCGATACCAAGTTAAGTCTCACAGCGCCAGAGCGTTTGTAGTTGCTCTCCGAGTTTTAATCCGCTGAGATAGGCATCCTCGACTCTATTCCCCGCGCACCAGTCGCCACATGCAGCAAGCCTGTTTGCTTCATCGAGGAGAAAACTTTCTTCACAACTCGTTTCCGCCCTGGCATATTTCCAGCGGTGAATCGCACTATGTTCGGGCAGCGGGAGCGAATAGCCAACTAACTCACCCAGTGCGTCTAGCATCGAGTGGCGTACATCATCGATGTTGTTTTCGAGCTGAGTACGCGCCCATGCATTGTTGCTATGAACCATTAATGAGAAGGAGTGTGGGCGACCCTGCTTGCTAGAATTCGCGGCGATCCAGCTAAGGGCTGAATTCTTAACCACGGCCGCATCGAAATTCAACTTGTGCGTGGACTCGAAGCCCAGCATCAAGCTAAAACAGGGGGAGAAATCGACTGCGCTCAGTTCTGACTTGTAGATGAAGCAGTCCGGCAGCAGTTCATTGGCCTGAGGAGCAGGCAATGTAGAAGCCACCCAATCGAAATGACCTAGCGGTTTCTCGGCAGAGCCTCTAAGTAGCCAGCCCTGTTCGAGCGCATCGATGCCAGTAACCTCAGTATCCAATTTCACGTTGAGCCCTAGCGCGAGTGTCTTACACAGACTATTCATACAAGGCGCGGCAATGTAGTGAGGCTCGGACCATTCTCGTTTGAAGGATTTCTTCTCTGAGTCTAGAGTGAGAATTCGTGGCAGCCAGGATTGAATTTTATTCTCTGCCACGCAATTACTAATGAGACTCTGAAACTGCATTGAGCGCGCCGTAAAGAACTGGGCGCCATGATCGAATTGGTAGGGGCCAGTTTTGTATGTGGCCATTCGACCGCCGAAGTCTCGTGACTTTTCAAATACTGTTACTTCGGCACGGCCCTGTAACTGCCTTGCGAGGGTGATGCCAGCAATGCCGGCACCGATGATAGCGAGCGATCTCATTGTAAGTCTGCATTCTTCTCGATTCGAATGGATATGATACGGGAGTTTGTCAGACTTGGATGAATGTTTAGTCGATCTGCGAGCTGCCATAGCGCAAAGCCTGAGCATCGACATAGATTTGAATCTGATCTACATTGTGGTTAAAGAAGAGCGTCATAAAAGCGCACAGAGGGGCAGTATGAACTTGTCTTCAAATGGATGCCGCAGAACTTTCATTGATTCGTTGCTTGTTCTAAGCGTATTGGTCGTGGCTGTTTTTCAAGGGAGTTCAATTGCACAAGCAGTCTCCGAAAATCCCTATCAGGTAATTTATGACTGGGGTGAATTGCCAGGTGGGCGTGAGATGGGTGTAGTCACCGGCGTGCATCCTGACCCCGATGGCGTGCATATGTGGATTGTCGAACGCTGCAGTACAAATCAATGTGCCGGCTCCGCTTTTCCGCCGATTCACAAACTAGACGCTGAGGGTAACGTGGTAAAGAGTATAGGGGCCGGGTTATTTGCATGGCCACATGGCTTCGATCTCGATAATGAAGGAAATCTTTGGGTGACCGAAGGCGCGCCGCACGGTGATGCGAGAGGCGCGGATGGTTTTGCTCTAGGAATGGGGCATCAGGTCATAAAATTGGACCAAGACGGCACAGTTTTGATGCGCTTGGGCGAAGCAGGCGTTGCCGGCGATGACGCGACACACTTCAATGGACCCTCGGCTGTGCTGGTAGCACCCAATGGTGATATTTGGATCGCCGATGGGCATCGTGGCGGCAACAACCGAGTTCTTAAGTTTTCTACCAGTGGAAAATTGCTCTTACAGCTTGGAGGTGGTATCGACTCTCTTAGTCGCGAAGTGAGCAGATTCAACGACCCGCATGACCTGAAGATGGATTCCCAGGGCAGGCTCTTCGTTGCCGACCGCGGCAATAATCGCATTCAGATATTCGACCAACAGGGAGAGCTTCTCTCTATATGGACTCAATTTGGTAGACCCAGCGGCATCTGGATCGATGATAGCGATAAGGTCTACGTGGCCGATGGCATGTCGGGCGACCAATGGAATCCGGGTTGGCAACGTGGCATCCGCATTGGTGATGCGAAGACCGGTTGGATCACCGACTTCATTCCCGACTATGAGGTGCAAAACGGCAGCGGCATAGAGTTTCTGGCGACTGATGCCGAGGGCAGTATCTATGCTGGGCAGGTGGGTCGCCAGCGCTTTGAAAAGTATGTTCGTGTCAGACAGTAATTGCGCAGTGTGCAAATTACTCTTTTTATGATTGAGCGGAATACACCAACCAAGAGTCGCAAAGCAGGTTTGGGATCAAAATATGTGAATGCTTACTAACTTATTTCGATGCTGGGGTCGGGGCGTAGCTTCGTGCTGTGCCCATTGCCTTACTTTTGTCCTTCGCCGCCGGCGCTACAAGTGGACTTGGGGTTGGATAGCTTTTATTCTCTGACCCAGTACTTCTTATTAAAACTACAAAATATCCAAGGAGCATCCATGACTTCATTGTCTCTGTCACCACTATCCAAATTTACGCTATTTGCCTGCGTATCTGCGGTGCTAACCGGCTGTGTAAGTGCCGGCAACCCCATCTCGGGCAATGGCCTGCCCAATCCGGCACCCAACGTCACACAGAACTGGGGTGACCTGCCCTTGGGAAGAAACTGGGGTTCAACCGCAGGCATCGACATCGATCCGAATGATGGACATATTTGGGCTTATGAGCGCTGCGGCGCAGGTACATTCGGTGGTGGTACTCCCATCAATTGTGACACCAACCCAGTAGACCCAATATTCAAATTCGATCGCCACACTGGCGCAGTGTTAGCGAATTTCGGTGGCGGTGTCATGATGACTCCACACGGTATTCATGCCGCTGCTGATGGCAGTATCTGGGTAACCGATTTTGCGACAAACGCAGATGGCACCAAGGGTCAGCAGGTTCACAAATTTAGTCCAGAAGGCGAGTTGTTGATGAGCCTAGGTACCGCAGGTTCCGCAGGAAGCGGTCCTAATCAATTCAATCAGCCGAACGATGTGATCGTAGGGCCTGATGGAAGCATCTATGTCTCTGATGGGCACAATGGCCAGGGTATGACTAGTAATCAGGCTATGATCGATGGCCGCGCAGAAGGCAGTACAGCGCGAATCATTAAGTTTTCTGCGGATGGTACGCGCATCAAAGAGTGGGGCAGCATCGGTGTAAGACACGGTGAATTCCGCACGCCGCACGCGATGGAGTTCGATTCACAGGGGCGTCTCTGGGTTGCTGATCGGGGTAATCACCGCCTCGAAATATTCGATCAAGAGGGTAACTATTTGGAGTCGCGTTACATGTATGGTCGCATTAGCGGCTTGTTCATTACCAATGATGACATGGTCTACGCGATAGACTCTGAGTCGAACCCGACTGGCCACGTAGGCTGGAGAAACGGTGTGCGTATTGGTCCTTTGAATGAAGACCGCATCGTAGGCTTTATTCCACCTTTCGAGCGAGATGATCGTGTCTACCAAGGAACCGCCGGCGAAGGTATTGCTGTCGATGCTGATGGCAACGTCTACGCGGCAGAGGGGCCAAACTCACTATCGCAGGCAGGTGGTGCGTTTACTAAGTACTCCGTTCGCTAACCTAGGCGGTCAAAACGGTAAAACTAAAAGGCCAAAGGGTGTTCCCTCTGGCCTTTTTTATTGCAGTACTATTCAGTGCTGTGCCTCAGACTGTTCGCGAAAGCAGTTYTAYCTGCTTTCCAGCTCCTCTCGCAAGGCGTTAAGGATCTCGTTCAGCTCCCGGAAATACCSGCTCTCTTTAGAGRCTTCGGACATGGCGGCAGTTAACGCAGCATACTCAGCTGCGAGGACGCTCTGCAGATCCTGTGCTGTGAACAATAAATCGTAGCCAAGGCGGGCGTCGTTGGCATTGTCTCCACGTTTGTCGATAACGAACTGCGGCTCACAGGCCTCCTCTTTAATGTTGGAGCCGGTAGGGACATATTTGTAGCAGATAATGGCGAGGCTCTTATCCTCAACGCGGCTATTGAATACCCGATAGAACTCGGTTTCGATCTTCTTAATCTCGGCGCGCAATTTCGATGGCGTTAGATCTTCGATGACTATTTGTCCATCGGCGGCCAGGGTTTGAGTGGAACCTACTCCTAGCAGAAGTGCACTGCAAAGTGTAAATAAGTAGACTGAGCGTAGTGCTTTCATTGTAAGTTTCTCGTTGTGTRGTGCCAAACTAGGGTGGTTGCCGAATGAATCAATTATAGGCTCCCAATCTGGCTTGTGCAGCAGCATTTCTTGCTAGTCAGCCCGTGTATCACTCGTTCAGCGAAAATAGAGCGTGTTGTTTTCTTTTATTTCGAAAAAGAGGGCCTTTGAGCAAGCTATAAATTATAGCGAACGGTCGCTCGCATCCCGGCTGCAATAGTGCCACTTAATCCCCCTAACGATATGTTATAACTAAGAAAATTCCAGTTTCGTTATTCAGATTTAGAGCTATTTTACAAGCGCTGCTCGTGGTTCGGCTAAATCGAGGAGCTAGGAGTCCCACTATTTTACTGGCATGCGCCAACTTGGGGCAGAAGGGCTCTAAATTAAGGCTTTTTAAGCGCTATTAAAGTAGGTACACTCTTGCGATCGTTGAATCCTTCGTGTTATTCGGCGATGCTGTGAGAGATCGATTTATTAAAAAATTGACTGCTCGCAGAGATAGCTTTTGCAAAGCATTCCGGAAAGTTTAGGCTTTGTGCAAGCTATTATATTTGTTCTAATTAAAGCTTTAATAAAAATATACTATTCAATTATGGAGAGAAATATGCAACGAAGAATCCCACATAAGCGCAGCTTGCTATGCGCGGCGATCTCACTTTCGCTACTGCCTCTGGCGAGCCAATCAGTAGCTCAACAGGACACAGTAGAAGAAGTAGTCGTTACCGGTTCCTATATTAGACGATCCGAAGGTTTCACCGGTGCGTCTTCAGTCGTTCAGCTCAACGCTGAAGAATTGGAAGCTCAAGGTACTCTAAACATCGGTGAGGTTATTCAGAACCTTGCTTTCGTAAACGGTTCAGCTTCTGCCATTACCAACACCATTCAGGGTCAGGACTCCCGCTCCACCAGTATTGACCTGCGTGGTTTGGGTGCCAGATCGACGCTAACGCTGCTGGATGGCAAGCGTATTGTGAACCAGAATGTAAACGCCCTAATCCCCACTATCGCTATCCAACGTATTGATATCGTCGCCGACGGTGCTGCGGCACTCTATGGTAACGAGGCGGTGGCCGG
>JAESUT010000103.1 GCA_016762995.1 Gammaproteobacteria bacterium
CCGCGTTGCCGAGCAGGGGAAGATGGTTGGCCCAGGTCGGATCACTGACCCAAACCGTGGCATTCTCGCTGCAGCGCTTGAGGAACTCAGCACCGACACGCAGAGCACCACAACCACCGGGCGTGAGTACGGTGCGCACGCGCTCTGCCTGCAGCGCCGAGTGCTGGGCTCCGAAAATAAGGTCACGTATACCACTATTAAATTCCGCCGGGCCTGCGGGACCGATATAGGCTTTGCTCAGTTCTTTGTCAGCACAGTTACGCTCAGCTGTTTTAACGGCCACCATAATTGGTGTAGCACCCGACTCATCTTTATAAACGCCAACCCCAAGATCGACTTTACGGGGATTGTTGTCCTTATTTGCTAGCGCGATCAGCCCAAGAATGGGATCGGGGGTAAGTGCGTTGAGCGATGAGAACATAACAGCCTCAGGAAGTGTTCATTAACAAAGGTGCGGCCAGCAGCAGCTGGCTCGAAGCGCGCTATTGTAGCTATAAAGGGTATTGGCTGAGAAGGCTTAAGTCGCCGGCAAGCCACATAAGTCGGCATTCACAAAACTATGGCCGATTCAGCGCCGCCAACCGGGCCGGTGTGCCTACATCACACCACGGCCCGTGGTACAGCTCGGCACTAATACCACCCGCGCCAAAAGCCGGTGCGAAGACATCGCGCAGGGGGAAGACCTGCCCGCGAGTCGATTCGGCAAACAATTTTGGATCCAGCAAACTGATGCCGCTAAAGGTATAGCTTGGCCGACCCGCTAAACACTCCTCGGCCACCGGCCCAGCTAAGGTACCACTGACGATCTCGCCCTCGGCAACGTTAAAGGTGACGCCTTGCAGAATGTGGCTCTTGCCGTAGAAGGCATGAAGATCGTTGACTTTAAGCACTGTGCACCTCTCCAAGATAGGCTTCTTGAACTTTGGCGTTGGAGCGAATGTTCTTGGGTTCGTCTGTTGCTATCACTTCGCCGTATACGAGGACTGAGATGCGGTCCGCCACGTCAAAAACGATATTCATATCGTGCTCGACCATGATCAGCGTCTTGCCTTTAGTTATTTTGCGGATAAGTTCGACGGCATTTTCGGCCTCGCTGTGGCTCATGCCCGCAACTGGTTCATCCAACATAATAAGTTCCGCACCGCTGGCGATGGCAATGCCTAGCTCTAACGCTCTCTGCTCTGCGTAGGCGAGCTCTCCAGAGGGGAACTTTGCCTTATCAGCTAGGCCGATCTGTTCGAGCACATGCATGGATTCATCGTTCAATGCTGTTTGCCGTCCTAGCAGGTGCCAGAAAGAATAACGGTAGCCCTTTGACCAGAATAAGGCGCAACGAATATTTTCGAATACGCTCATGCGCGGGAATATATTGGTAACTTGAAAGCTGCGCGCGAGGCCCATTCGGGCAATCTCATAGGGCGGCTTGTTCTCTATCTGTTCTTCTCTGAAGCGTATGCTGCCGGCGGTTACGTTGTAGCGTCCACTAATGAGATGAAAGAGTGTCGATTTACCGGCTCCGTTGGGGCCGATGATTGCATGCTTTTCCCCCTCGACAATGTCGAGAGAAACGCCACGAATAATTTCCGTTACACCGAAGCTCTTTTTTACATCAACTAGAGAGAGAATGGCCATAGGCTAAGCGTCTTCTTCCTTTGGAGCCGCATTGGCGGACTCCCACGCGTCATTCAGTTGTATCAGAGACCTCTTGGCAGCATAGAAGGCTCCTGCGGCAATGGCGAGAAGAGTGATCCAAGTAATTGGGCTGGCGGGATTCAACGCGAGGCCAAGATAGTGAAAAACCTCGTCTTCTGTGTGACTCATCTCAATTAGTGCGATGACACATAGCGCGAATAACAGTGCGGGGATGCCGGTGATGATGTAAGGCTTGACCAGCATCTTCATGTTGCCGCGAACCCAGGCAAGCTGATGCATCATGATAAATCCGGCAAAGCCGCGTGGCAGAAACATCACGGTTAGCAGAAACATTATTCCGAGATACAACATCCACAGTTCGGAATAGTTGCTTAATAAGGAATTCATTAGAGTCAGCACCACGGCACCGATTATTGGGCCGATGAAGTAACCGAGGCCACCGATGTAGGCCATCAGCAGTACACGGCCAGAGGTTGCTGCATTTAAGTTCTCTTCGGTGATGAACTCGTAGTTGAGCGCAAACAGCCCGCCAGCGATTCCAGCAAATAAACCGGAGGCGCAGAAGGAGATGAAGCGAACCTTTCTCGAACTGTAGCCGATAAACTCGGCGCGCTCAGGGTTGTCGCGTACGGCATTCGCCATTCTTCCMGCKGGWGTCTGYGTAAACAGGTACATAAACAGCGTGGCAATAAARGCCCARACGGCGGCGACATAGTARATCTCGATATTCTGTGCAAAGTCGAATCCGAAAAATGTTGGGCCGTAGGTGCGATCACCGCTGATGCCAGCCTCGCCACCGAAAAAACTGTAGAAGATAAGCGAAGAGGCTGCAATGAGTTCACCAATGCCAAGTGAAATCATCGCGAATACGGTGCCGGCCTTGCGTGTAGAGAAGCTGCCGATAAATATTCCAGCGAGAAGGCCGAATAGGCCGCCGATCAATGGGATCCAAAGGATAGAGAACACCATGGTCTCAAATTCGATGAGAATCAATGCGTGAACCGAGAGAAAACCGCCCAGTCCAAAATAGACGGCATGTCCGAAGGAAAGCATGCCACCTTGGCCAAGTAGCATGTTGTAGCTAAGGGCGAATACGATTGCTATCGCCATCTGATTGAGTATGGAAATAGCGAGTATGGAGTCGAATATCAGTGGAAGTCCTAGCAGCGCAACCAGAAAGGCAATCCAGATCGATGATTTTTTTAATAGCGCGATCATTCTTCTCGTTTTCCCAGAAGACCAGTCGGTCTGAAGATCAGCACTAGAACTAACAATAGATACGGCAATATGGGCGCAATCTGCGGCAGGTTCATAGTCCAGAGATCGTTCAGCGGATGACTGCGATCAAAGGAGACACCTAGTAGATTGAGCAAGTCAGGCATGCCGACATCGGAGGCGATTGCATAGGATTGCAACAGGCCTATCAATAAGGATGCGATAAAAGCACCGGCGAGGGAGCCCAACCCCCCAATCACTACGATGACAAACACGATGCTACCCAGCACGGTTGCCATGCCGGGAAATGTAGTGAGAACAGGCCCCGCGATCACGCCTGCTAAGCCTGCTAGTGCAGTGCCCACACCGAACACGCCCATGAAAATTAGTGGCACGTTGTGCCCGAGGTTAGCGACAGTCTGCGGGTGCGTGATAGCCGCTTGAATAATAATGCCTACTCGACTCTTGGTAAGAACGTAGTAGAGCCCGATAAAAATACCGACAGATATCGTCATCATGAAGCCGCGATAGGCGGAGAATTCCTGACCAAGCAGGGTGAATAATGGGAAGTCCAAGAGATCGGGTGTTTGATAGTTCTTTGTATCGCGGCCCCAGAAAAACTGTGTGGCCTCCTCTATGAGGAAAGCGAGACCGAAGGTGAACACGAGTTCAGCTACGTGACCGGATTGATGCACACGCCGCAGGCCGTAGCGCTCGATCATAGCCCCGAGCATGCCGACTATTAGTGGTGCGAAAATGAGTCCGGTCCAGAAACCAAAATAGAGACTGAGCGAATAGGCGAAGTAGGCGCCGAGCATGTAGAAGCTGGCGTGAGCAAAGTTCAGCACACCCATCATGCTGAAGATTAGCGTTAGTCCACTGGCTAACATGAACAACAAGAATCCGGTAACTAGGCCATTTAGTGTGGCAAATATAAAAACTTCTAGCATGCTGGCCTTAGCGTTTGATGGGTTCCATGTGTCTTATTTTATCCTGACGGCTGCGGAATCTCAACGTTGTGGACGCCTCATCTGACAGCTGGATTCGACCATTGTGTCTTCTAAGGGAACCTTGTATTCAGTAACTAGGCCGTAGCCCGAATTATCAGCGTCGAATTCGACACCCTCATCTGTGTGTACTGAAATACTGAGTGATTGGAAAATTTGGTGATCGTCGGCACGCATCCAAATCTCTTCGCCACTCATCGTGGTGAAGCGCATGTCTTCCAGAGCTAGAGCAATATCGTAAGGGTCCGTACTCTGCGTCTCCTCCATGGCATTCACGACCATCTGGAGTGCATTGACTATTCGTGGCTGAGTCACATCGTAATTGGGGTGTGCCAGTTTGAAATCGCGGTTGAATTTCTTTCTTTCCTCGGTCGGAAAAGGGTTCGCCACGCCGTTGTGTACTAGCCTGATCCTGTTCTTGCCACTCTCGCCGAGGGTAGCGGTAATTCCGTCGTAGGCAGCATAGAAAGTGTAAATAGGTATATCTAAGCCCGAGTCGATAATRGAGCGGGCGAGGGAGACCATGTCCGCTCCAAAATTTCCAGTAATAACGGCRTCGGCACCGGAGGAGACGATCTTGGTTACATACGGAGTAAAATCTTTTACCTGACCGATGGGATGGAATTCATTACCGACAATCTCGATGTCGGGACGTTTCTCATTCAATAATTTAACTGTGGTGTCGGCTACCACATGTCCGAAAGAATAGTCCTGACCGATGATGTACATGCTCTTGATATCAAGATCGGCCGCAATGTAGTCAGTGAGGATGTTTAGCTTCATGTTCGCGTGTGCATCGAAACGGAAATGCCAGAAACTGCAATTTTCTTCCGTTAGGATTGGGTCCACTGCAGAGTAGTTGATCTGCAAAACTTCCTGCCCTGGATTTCGTCTGTTATGACGAGAGATTGTTTGGTTTAGCGTGTTCGCGACGGCTGAGCTATTTCCCTGGAAGATAATCTGAATTCCTTCGCTGATGGCTCTACGAAATTGAAGCTGGGTTTCGTTAGGACTCTGTTTGTTATCAAGAGGAACGATTTCGATCATGCGTCCTCCCAAGATCCCACCCTTGGAGTTGTAAAAATAGTCAGCTGCGAACTCCAATATCGTTTTCCCAGTGTTGCCAACCGATGCAAATATTCCAGATAGCGGGTCCATAAAGGCAATCCGTACCGGCTCTTGAGCTGTGCTAGTGCTGCTCAAGATGAGTGCTGAAATTAGGCTGATAGCCAGTAGCGGCTTGCGACATGGGATTGAATCTTTGGTGGGCAATTGGTATTTTTTCATAAGCTGTTGCGTGCTTTTCTTAAGTGGTGTGTGACTGCCAATTACGCTTTAGACAGCGATTATCGACAGTAACCTAGTCGTCAGCGTGAATCAAGATATCCGCTTCGCTATACGGTAAGTGGACAGAGTCTTGTGTTGATCAGGTGGTCAGCTTCCTTAATTTCGCTATGTTATGACTTACTGCTGTTATAGAGGTGGGAACCGAATATACTTCTTAGATGAGCCACTGGCTTGGCCCAACTTAGCAGCCTAAAATGGCCGCCTTCACTCGCAAACAATTAGCTGAATGTTTAATGGTTAAAATCGCGAAATCTGAGATCGAGTTTGCTGCCATTCGTGCTAGCGGGCCCGGTGGGCAGAATGTGAATAAAGTGTCGACGGCAGTGCAGCTGCGATTTGATGTGCGCCGCTCCAGTCTCGACCAAAAAATTAAAGATAGAGTGTTAGCCTATGCCGACAGTCGAATCAATGGCGAGGGTTGTGTGGTCATTAAGGCGCAGCGCTTCAGGAGCCAAGAAAAGAACAAGCAGGATGCGGTACAGCGATTAGAAGAATTAGTGGCGGCGGCTACTCATGTAAACAAGAGGAGAATTGCGACACGGCCGGGTAGGGCAGCAAAAGAGAAACGCATAAAGCAGAAGAAGAAAACCGGCGATAAAAAATTAGGGAGAACTACGGTGCGGTCCTATGAAGAGTAGAAAGAAATCCCGATGACCATTAATCGAATCTCACACATTACTGTGTATGTCACAGATCAGGATGAAGCCCTCGCTTGGTATCAAGAGAAGCTGGGTTTCGAAGTTTGCATGGATAACGATGTCGTGGTGCCGGGGATGCGATGGTTAACGGTTTGTCCGGCCAAAAATGCAGCAACGCAATTCGTTTTGATGTTGGCGCGTGAAGAGTCAGACAAAAGTAGGATAGGTACGAACCTGATGACTGTCCTAAGCACTACCGATTGCATTGGCGATATGGCGCGACTGGCGCGAGAAGGCGTCGAAATCATCGGTCCGCCAGAAGAGGTTCCCTGGGGGATTTCCGGAGTCATTCGTGACTTGTATGGAAACCCGTATAACCTTGTTGGTCCGGGCTAGTGCTGAATTTAAGGAGTCTGTTGAGGATCAGTTTGGTTGAGTAGTTTTAGATAAGATCAAGCCGGCTAAGCTAGAGTCAGTGAGTAATCAGCGGCTGCCACCATCCGCTTTCGATGAGGCAGCCACGATTAACTTTCTTGACTCAATGCGTATCTAGAATGGCTAGGATGCCTTTCTGTTTAGTAAACTTCAAACAGTCCTGCAGCACCCATTCCGCCACCGACACACATTGTACAAACAACATATTTCGCGCCGCGTCGCTTGCCTTCAATAAGCGCGTGTCCAACCATGCGCGCACCGCTCATGCCGAAAGGATGTCCGATTGAGATGGCACCACCATTTACGTTAAGCAGTTCATCGGGAATGCCTAATTGGTCGCGGCAATAGATTACCTGTACTGCAAACGCCTCGTTCAATTCCCAAAGTCCGATGTCATCCATCTTAAGATTATTGCGTTCCAGCAATTTAGGTATGGCGTAGATTGGACCGATTCCCATCTCATCAGGCTCTAAGCCAGCAACAGCCATGCCGCGATAGGCACCGAGTGGCTGCAAGCCTTTTTGTTCGGCCAATTTGCTGTCCATAATCACCGAAGCAGATGCGCCGTCAGATAGCTGGCTAGCATTGCCCGCACTAATTACACCGCCTTCAAATACTGGCTTCAAGCCCTGCAGGCCTTCTAGGGTCGTCGTAGGACGGTTTCCCTCATCCTTCTCAAGCAGGGTCTCGTGTACGCTCTGCTTCTTGGTTTCCTTGTCCATGAATAACATCTTAGAAGCCATGGGCACGATCTCATCGTCAAAGGCGCCGGCTAATTGTGCGGCTGCTGTGCGCTGTTGCGATTGAAGAGCGTATTCGTCCTGTTGATCGCGCGAAATATTGTAGCGCTTAGAAACAATTTCGGCTGTCTCTATCATGGATATATAGGCTTGTTGAGATTTGGCGAGCACGTTCGGGTCTTGTACGCGGTAGGTGTTGCGGTGCTCGTTCGACACGAGAGAAATTGATTCCAGACCACCACCAACAACAATAGGCATGCCATCAACAATCACCTGCTTCGCTGCCGTAGCTATAGCCATCATGCCGGACGCACATTGACGATCCATGCTCATGCCAGCTACAGAACTCGGTAGTCCTGCCGCAACACCAGCCGTGCGGCCTATGTTGTAGCCAGAAGATCCTTGTTGCATGGCACAACCGATTACTACGTCATCGACTTCGCCCGGATCGATACCTGCGCGTTCAACGGCTGCAGCAATTGCGTGTCCTCCAAGTGTAGGAGCGTCGGTGTCATTGAACGCGCCTCTATAAGCTTTGCCTATTGGTGTGCGTGCTGTTGATACAATAACTGCTTCTCTGGTCATGCTAATTTTCCTCTGTCCATCTGTTTTAAAAGCTCGCTAGGCTATTTAGTTAGCTTTGCGGCACTTAGCTTGAAACTATTTTTTCTCACAAATCATTGCCGTGATCGCGTCGATTGAACTCAGTGCCAGCTGCGCCATTTCCGCATCGGTTCGGTCCTGAATCGGATGTGCAACAAACACGCTTGCCGGTGAGATACCTAGGGACTTTCCCTGTGCTGCAGCGGCGTCGACAAACTCTCTTGAGGCGATGAAGCCGGAAGGAATTCCTCTGCTTTCTAAATCCATGATGTCATGCAAACTGCACGAGGTACATGAGCCTCAGTCGGCGAGTCCTTCGATTACTGCGTCGCACTCGACGCTAATTTTCTGCGTTAACTCTGTCGGTGCTATGCGCGTGAAAGTGGGTTTGGAATATCGCCTCACTTTCGCGCCAGCTGCTTCCAGGTGCTTCTGTACTTCATCTAGAAACTCTTTGCCACGAGGCTTGGAAATATCCAGCAGACCTACGGTGGCGCCAGCGATACTCTCTAATCTGGGTAGCAACTGCCGCGCGGCCGTCTGCAGCTCCGCGGTCGGATCCAGAAGGGTGGTAGTGCTTTGCATGGTGTACCTCTTCATTTTGAGTTTGAGTTTCAGTTTATAGATGGCAATTCGATTGCCAGTTACAAACTATCGTTAAATCTTCTGCGATGTTAATTGGCTGCCACGCTCGCCGGACGCAACCCAGCCGCCAATGATGGCAGAGAACATGCCTGCCGTGCCGCCAGTGGTAACTATATGCAGGCCATCGTCTCTAAATTTATTGAGCATCTTGTCTTTGAACTTTACCGGCATGCCCTCGGCAATGTCATTGGCTCCTCGAATGACTTCAGCGCCAGGTGTCATTAGTTCATCGTGCA
>JAESUT010000104.1 GCA_016762995.1 Gammaproteobacteria bacterium
CCTGGTAACAGCAGGTCACGCCGGCGCTCCTTCAAACCCGGCAGATCTCCGCCTCCCGCAATGGCAGTAATAATTTGCGGCTTCAATGTTAGCAACGCAGCGAGTTCAATCTCCCCCTTCCCAAATCCATGAGCATTACAGATCGTGGCAAGCATCTTTATTGTCCCCGAAGAAGCATAAGCCTCCTGCCATCCAGCCTTGCTAATGCCAAGACTAATGCCATCGAAGACAGACTTAGCGGCCGCGGTGGCCGCATTCAGCTGCCTCTCTAAGAGAAGTGGGTCTGAGGTTTTCGGAGAAAAGAACTTATCGCGCCAAGCAACGCTGCCTATTGCCATACTCTCGGTAAGGAGCCGACGGGATTTATGGCCGACAATTATTTCTGTACTCCCGCCACCGACATCGATAAYGAGGCGGTGATTGTCCGAGAATGGAAGTGAGGTAATTACACCCGCGTAGATCAATACCGCTTCCTGCACACCGCTGATCGGCGAAACTTCTATCCCGATATCACCTGCGGCTTGAATAAAATTTTGGGYATTATCTGTGACACGAAAGGTATTAGTACCAAGAGCCCAGTACTGCTCAAGCGGATATYGATCCATCAGTGTTCTGAAGTGCTGCAGGCAGCTCAAGCCCCGCTTATAAGCTACTGGGGAGATGCTGCCAGTTTTCCTAACGCCTTCACCCAGCTGCACCGCTTCACTTCTGCGCTCAACAATTTCGATTCGCCCATCGATCCACTCACCTATCAATATGTGAAARCTGTTGGACCCGAGATCGATRCATGCGTACATAGGGAAAGAGTAGTGACAATTGAAGGGTGAGTGTCCGCTAAGCAAACTCGATCATGACTCTTCCAGCTTCCCTGAACAATTACTAGAAAACGGAAGAGTCTCGGCAATKCTTTACTMAGCKCTATTACCYYTTATCGTCAGATGTAACAGAGTCTGAATGTGCACGCGATACACACCTAKATCATCGACTGCTGATAATTCTCGATACCAACCTTCTCRATCAGAGTGAGTTGAGCCTCGAGGAAATCGATATGCTCTTCTTCACTGCTCAAAATCTCACTCAACAGGTCACGACTCACGAAATCACTGATAGATTCACAATAGGCGATGCCCTCTTTAAGATCTGGGCAGGCGATTAGCTCAAGTTTCAGATCGCACTCCAGCATTTCCTTGGTGTTCTCGCCAATCATCAATTTACCTAGATTCTGCACGTTCGGAAGCCCTTCTAAGAAGAGTATGCGCTGTATGAGTTGGTCTGCATGCCTCATTTCGTCAATAGACTCCTCGTATTCTTTAGCCGCTAATTTCTCCAGCCCCCAATCCTGATACATACGTGAATGGAGAAAATATTGATTAATAGCGATGAGTTCATTGCCAAGTGCCTTGTTCAGGTGCTTGAGTACGGTGGCGTCCGACTTCATAAATAGATTCCTAGTGACTGAGATGAATTCGAATAAGCTTCGCTTTTTAGCTAGAAAATGTCAAGAGAAACAGGCGCAAGTCATTGATATAAATGATAAATTCAAATGATAAGCAATCCCATTCCCATCTATTTATGCAGGCACAGTCAAAACGCTCTCGAAATAGAGCTATTGATAAAAACTACGAGGGAGAAGCAGCGAAACTAGTACACGAGTAGAGGCGCAGGCTAGGCTGCGTTCGTATAGGAACCTGTCTTATGAAATTCTTTAACGATTGTCTGAGCGAGTTTGCTGCATTTGCCGCATTCACTAGCAACACCGAGTTTTGCTCGTAAATCAGTCAAATTACTCGCACCGTCACGACAGACGTCGCGAATCTGGTTATCAGTAATCTGTCTGCAAATGCATACGTACATGGCTTGCCCTCAGTGTTGTTTATACTTTAAATGATAATGAGAATGATTGTCAACAACATTCATATCTGTTAATTTAACGCTATCTAATCATCGCCCTCTCAATGACGTAAGTTATTGTTTTTTAAAGGCTAGAAAGCAAGCCATGCTAAGCACTACCCTATCTACTGCCAAGAGTGGCGACCGCTGTGTCGTACTGGAAATAGCCTCAGAGCCAGCTGAGCTCAAGAGTCGCCTCTACGCATTGGGCATCATTCCAGGCTCGGTACTGACATTACTGCGCTTCGCCCCCCTTGGGGACCCGATGCAGGTCAAGGTTGGCGGCAGCTTTATTAGTATTCGTAAATCCGAGGCGGCAATCATCAGCGTGGATATTCAATAGCACATGCAGAAAATCGCACTTATCGGCAATCCCAATTGCGGGAAGACAACTCTCTTCAACCTGCTTACCGGAGCTAACCAAAAGGTCGGCAATTGGCCGGGTGTAACTGTTGAAAAGAAATTTGGCCATTTCAAGCTCGAAGGCGAATCTGTCGAATTAGTAGACCTTCCCGGGATCTATTCCCTAGAACAAGGCTACAGCGGCATAGATGAGAAGATCGCCCAGGACTATCTGGAACAAGGTGATATAAGCCTGATCATCAACATCGTTGATGCGACCAATCTCGAACGAAGCCTGGTATTGACACAGCAGCTGATGGAACGCGACATCCCATTGCTGCTTGTTATGAACATGCTCGATGTAGCAGAGCAGCAGGGCATCACCGTCAGCACGAACAAGCTGGCTAACAAATTGCAATTGCCTGTAATTGAGATGGTTGCCTCACAGAAACGAGGCATCGATGAGCTACGCAATGCACTGAACAAACAAGTCAGCAGTGCTCCGGAGATAATTAGCAGGCAGGAAATGCAGCAACCCTCTGCGGGCATTGCTACCGAAGAAAAAATACTCCACCGCTACCATCAGTCACGCCAACTCATCAATGGAGTTGTCGAAGTCTCGCCCACTCATCACAGCCTGTCGGAACGTATCGACGCTGTTTTGATAAATAGATGGCTAGGAGTTCCCTTCTTCCTACTAATGATCTACATGATCTTCACCATCGCTGTAAATCTCGGTGCCGTGTTCATCGATTTTTTCGATATATTATTCGCCGCAGTACTGGTAGATGGAACGACTTGGCTGCTACGCGAGATTTCCGCGCCTGAGGTGATAGTCACACTGCTTGCCCAAGGGCTAGGCGGCGGCATAACTTTAGTCGCTACATTTATACCAGTCATTGGCTTTCTCTATCTCTGTCTCTCTGTGTTGGAAGACTCAGGTTATATGTCCCGCGCCGCCTTCGTAATCGATAGAGCGATGAGCGGTATCGGCTTGCCTGGAAATGCCTTCGTACCATTGATTGTCGGCTTCGGCTGCAACGTGCCAGCGATAATGGCCGCACGAAGCTTGGGAAGGGACAGCGACCGACTGATGACTATTGCGATGGCTCCATTCATGAGCTGCGGTGCGCGACTGACCGTTTACGCGCTCTTCGCCGCCGCATTTTTTCAGGAGAATGGACAGAACATAGTATTCGGCCTCTATCTGTTGGGTATTGCGCTAGCAATATTTACCGGCTGGATATTTCGCAAACAACTCTTCACCGATGAGATAACACCTTCGTTTCAAGAAATGCCCGCCTATCATGTTCCAATCATCCGCAATATTCTGCTCACTACCTGGTTTCGACTGAAGTCTTTCATTCTTCGCGCCGGAAAGACGATCGTTGTCGTAGTGATTGCGCTAAGTTTTCTGAATTCCATCAGCACAGACTTTTCTTTCGGCAATGAAGATTCGGAGAACTCTGTTCTTAGTGTGATAGGCAAGTCGATTACTCCTGCATTCGCACCAATGGGCATCGAAGAAGACAATTGGCCGGCTACAGTAGGTCTATTTACAGGTATGTTTGCCAAGGAAGCGATTGTTGGAACCCTCGATGCACTCTATAGCGAATCAGGCGCGGATGCTTATGATGGCTCACCGCCGGACCTTATAGCAGCCCTAGGCGAAGCCTTTTCCTCGATTGGCGCAGAGTTAGTAGCGCTCAGCTCCAGCTTGACCGACCCTCTGGGCATATCGATTGGCGATGTTAGTGACTTAGAGGCCGTCGCCGACGAACAGGAAATTGAATCCTCGACTCTTACTAATATGGCCGCACTCTTTTCCGGCCCATTCGCCGCATTCTGCTACCTTGTTTTTATCTTACTCTACGCTCCCTGCGTAGCGGTGCTTGGTGCCATTAATAAAGAAGCCGGCTGGCATTGGACGCTGCTAGTATTCGGCTGGTCCACAGGACTCGCCTACATCACCGCTACGGTCATTTATCAGATTGGCACATTCTCCGTAAACCCCCTATTCTCCTCAATATGGATAGCGAGCATGCTAACCATATTGGTTGTCTTTATTCTAAATCTGAAGAGGCTCTCATCTAAAATGGTGCCGAAGAATCTCATCCCGACTGTTCAGATAGTGTAAGAGATAGAGATAAAAAAACTACCTGAGAATCACCCAGCGTTACGGCGAACGTATAATTGAAACAAACAGCTAACAAGCATTAATAGGGGTTTAATGCCTCGACTGCGATCTTCCACTCGTTGCTCGCGGTGAAGCGCCACAATCGCATATAGCTTGTTCGAAAACTTTGCTGTGAATCATCTTCTAGAGTTTCCATGGTGCCGTAGGTATAACCCACTTCCTTGGACGCAGACAAGAAACCTCCCATATGGGTGAGGCTAATCTGATTCGTAGTTGATAGCTGATTGTCCAAAAACGCGCCATAGACCGAGCTCGCTGCGTCGGCACCTACAGCTGGAGCCATACCCGGCAGGTAGACCCGTGTATTTTCCAATCCGTACCGTAGTAGTGCGCGCTGCCCTCCTCGAAAATTTATCGATTGTCCGAATAAATTGTCGCGATCGATAAGCAACTGCATATTATTACTTTCTGCAGTCGCCATGACCGGGTGAGCCGTTTCTTCCAGCACGGGCCTAGTGTCATCGAAATTAGGCTCAACTTCCAAACTTAAAAACCCTGGAATGCCTGCAACGATATCTGCCATCAAGACCCAGCGATTCTCTTGTTTTTGCCAAATAGAAATAAGGTGACCGAACTGGTCAGGAGACTCATCCGTAAGAATATTCAAAGGTCCAGCTGTCAGCCCTAAGTCTCCTGCACGGGAAACATCCACATAGTGTGCCTCCCAACTAATCTCATTCGCGCTGTTTTGAAAACTCTCAGAAGCGTACAAGTCAATGGCGTCGACCGGGCCATCTCGGAAGACTGTAGATCCCTGCCCCAAAAACTCAAGAAACGCACCCGTTCTACCAATCTCGGCGGAGCGATCAGCAAAGCTCTGATCCGCCGCCTTCAGATCTAACCAGTATTGATATTGGCTGGCCTCTTGGTCTTGCACAGACATCTCGGCTAATTCCAACTCCTGCGCCGCCAACGTCATGCATTGAAAACCGAGCAGCAATAGTAGAACTAAGCGCTTATTCCAAGCTGTACACTCTACTGCTGCAATTTTTTCTTCGACCCCAAGCATGGGTCAATAATAGTCCTATTCTGACGCCTTAACTAGGGTGCTTCCGAATGATTCTATAACTCCTCAAATCATTGGCATACTCCGAGGTCAAGGCGTCTCGTTGCAGGTATACTTTCATCAGTCAAAAAGGGGGAAAATGATACAGCCCAATCGCCCCAGAAGGGCGGGCCCTCGAGCATTCACCTGCTTAGGGCAGCTCTTGTTACGGACTAAGGCCATTTAGGGTGACCGGCGCCTCGCTATTAAATGCTAGGGCTCGTAACCGTTAAATCACCTAGAGGCCCCTAGCCTAGGATAACCTCCAGCGCTGCTATGCGGCCTCAGCACTAGACTCCGGCAAACAGATGTAAGCTCGAAATCACAGTAGGCAGAGAGCCACATTAGTACTATTGATTGTTCTAGGAGTGATGAACCGCTAGAATTGACCTACTTTTACAATACAGCAGCTCGCCGTATCACTAGCGTTGGTATTATTCAGCCAGACAACCATCATCGAAACCCGATTGTGCAAAGAAAAATACGAAATTTAGGCTTAGAAAAAATCCTATTGGCAATTGTCGCCTTGCTTTGCATAAGTCTAGGCCATGCTGACACTGTGCTTGTAGATAGGGAGTCAAAATTTCTCGCTCTTGCCGATGCTGTCGACTACTACGAAGATAGCTCCGAATCACTGACAATCAATGATGTATTGGCAGCAAACTTTGGCGTAAATTTCATTGCCCACGATGAAGATATCCTCCACTTCGGCATAACCAGCTCCGCTTACTGGATTCGGTTTGACCTCGATTGGTCTCTAATGGGACACACTGAAAGTAAGATACTAGAATTTGGGCCACCGAAGCTCGTTGCCGGCTTCATTAGAGGCGGCATAGAGCTCTTCATAGTGAACGATGACGGGGAACTTGTTTCACGATATACGCTGGGCACACAAGAAAGCTCGAGGGAACTAAAAACCCTCAATCGAGGATTCGCATTAAAGATAAATAAGATGTATGGCCAGCATTTCTATCTTAGGGTAACAAGTGCACGCCCGCTACGATTGCCAATATCGCTCTGGAGCGAGGAAGCATTTCTTGAGCAATCTTTAAGCTCCAGCTCGGGTCTTGGGCTGCAGTACGGCATTCTTCTCGCCATGATTCTATACAATTTATTTCTATACTTCTCGATTCGCGAGAGTAGCTATCTTTTTTATGTAATTACTATCACGAGTCAAGCCACTTTCCTTTTCTTAGACTCCAAACATTTACGCTATCTACTCGACGAATTCTACATAGGCAGTTGGTGGGTAGACATGTCTGAACGGATGATTTATCCGCTGATGGTTATAACTGCCCTCCTGTTTCAACGCTCTTTGCTGCGATTATGGACATACAACCTAAAGCTGGATATGGCCGTTAAAATTATGCTTGGCTGCTTCGGTCTAGTCATATTGCTAACCTTCATACCGAACGAAAAAATATTTCAGTACTTCTTTATTCTCCTGCTAATCGCTGTGATACCGCTTACTTTTTATAACAACTTCGATGCTATTCGCAGAGGAAACCTGACTGCCGCGGTACACATGGCGGCGATTGGTGTCTTTCTAGCTGGAACAATCATCTTGATGCTGCTACAGCTTTGGCCTGGTTTTCCTAGCAATGTTTTTACCAATAACGCCTACAACGCAGGCCTGATCATTCAGTCACTGCTCTTATCTTTTAGCCTGACGACGCAATACAATCAAATCAAACAAGAGAAGGAAGATGCTCAAAGACAAGCTATCGACAACTTAGTTAAGGCTGAAAAAATAAAGGATGACCTGCTCGCCAATGTTTCGCACGAACTTCGAACACCGCTCTACGGAATCAATGGCTTAGCTGAAATCGCCTTAACAGAGTTCAGATCGAACAATAACAATGACGAATTGATCATTCAGAATTTGGAACTTATTCAGTCCAGCGGCGACCGATTAACCAAACTAGTTAACGACTTGCTGGACTTCTCCAGCGCGAAGGAACAAGCCGCGTATATTAAGTTTCGACCAGTAGACCTAAATAGCATCGCTACTCTGGTAGTCGCTGTATGCAAGCCAATAATTGGAGAAAAAAATCTCGATCTTAGAGTCGAAATGGACTCTGACTTACCACTGGTGGCAGGCGACGAAGACAGGCTGCAGCAGATTCTGGTAAACCTCACCTCTAACGCTATTAAGTTCACCTACTCTGGCGAAGTAGTGATCTCCGCCCAGCTCACATCCGACTACAATGTAACAATAAAAGTCAGCGATACCGGTATCGGAATACATAAAACCGACCACGACACCATCTTCAAGACATTCGAAAAACTACCATCACAACACCTCAACGCGTCAGGCATCGGATTAGGGCTTCCTCTCGCGAAGAGCATGGTTGAATTGCATCGCAGTGAATTAAAAGTAGAAAGCGAATTAGACTTGGGATCAACTTTTAGTTTTGATCTGCGCGTTTCATTAGACCAGACTAGGGCAATCAAGTCGCCAAGCATCCACAAGCAGATGATTCGACGCGCGGACTATCTCGAGCAGGCCAACAAGGAGCCAGAAACCCCAAAACTACGTAGCGAACAAGACATCACTATCCTGGTTGTAGACGACGATGAAATAAATCGCGTGGTAATGGGTCAACAGCTGGAGGAATACAATGTCATCAAATGCTCGAACGGGCTCGATGCACTGACCGTAGTGGAAGGAGAAAAGCCAGATTTAGTATTACTCGATTTGATGATGCCAGGCCTCAATGGGTATGAGGTTTGCCAGAAGCTGAGGCAGAAATACAGCCAAATCGAATTACCGATTATTTTGGTTACCGCAAAGAATCATCTCGAAGACCTTACTCAGGGCTTCAAGACCGGCGCCAACGACTACCTAGCAAAACCATTCCACAATGAAGAACTTCGTTCTAGAGTAGAAAACCAATTACGACTCAGCCTGCTGCACCGGATCAATGAAGATAACCTGCGAATGCGCTCACAGATTGAGTCCTATGCAAAGGCAGACTCCGAA
>JAESUT010000159.1 GCA_016762995.1 Gammaproteobacteria bacterium
ATTAATTCTATCGGCCCTGACTATGTGCTGGATGCGGGATATAGAGTGCCGCGCGGCAAGCTTGGCGTGGAACTACTCTAGTTAAGTAAATAGTAAACTCGTAGCAGGTAGGCCTTAAGGCCTACCTGCTACGACCTACTAGTTTAGACCTACTTATTTAGAACCTACTTGTTAAAACCTAGCTCTCTAATTCCAGACTGATCCTGTCTAAAACGGATGAGTAATTTCACTGAGTCCATCCGCTCAGCATCCAATCCCACCATGGTCATTACGCGGAACAATTGGCATCTCTGAAAGAGGCCAATAGCGCCCCAATTCAAGGCGACGCACCACCTTGGCGCACCAATGTAGAGCGATTACAGCAAAACATGCCCTCCCTGAGCTAAAACAGCACAGGTTTCTAGGCTTCACGCCATTGGCACAGCTCTTGCTAAATACCCTGTAGCGGGTGGAAATAATCACCCCTCACCACTACCAACAAAGGGATATGACAAGACATGAACTCACGAATTCTCTCACTCGCCGCGGCGGGACTCTTGCTTTCAGCTGGCTCCGTACAAGCAGATGAATGGACAGCTAATTTCGGCGCCTCTAACAACTACATCTGGCGTGGTCTTACTCAGACTGTAAACGAAGCGGCTATCTCCGGCGGGATCGACTATGCGTCTGACAGCGGTTTCTACGCAGGTACTTGGGCCTCGAACGTGAGCTATGCGGCTGATGACATTTACTCCTATGAACACGACCTCTACGCAGGCTTCGCTGGCGAAGCGGGTGGAATCAGCTACGACCTTGGCTACCTCTACTACAACTATGATGCAGAAGCAGAATTCGACTTCGGTGAACTCTACGGGTCTATCGGTATTGGCGCCTTTACTTTTGGATTGAACGTTCTAGCGAACACCGAGGCCGACGAAGGCATTGGTCAAGATTTCGGTTTCGGCGAAGCGACTTATCTTTATGCTGACTACGGCACTACAATTGGTAATGGAGTCGACTTAAGCTTCCATATTGGCCACCACCAGGGTGATTTCTCTGAAGCCTTCAACGGCGTACCGGGTGACTACACCGACTACAACATCTCTGTTGGCAAAGACGGTTTCAGTTTCATGATCACTTCTACCGATCTGGATGATGCCGGACCTGACGCGCTAGACAACGACGATATTAAATTTGTAATTGGCTACAGTCTAGACATCGAGCTATAAGCATCTAGGAAGTTCGCGCACTGGGGCGAGGATTTCCTTGCTACTCCCTTCCTTGCTAGTACTTAGTAGCAAGAGAAGGGAGTAGCAAGAAAAGGAGTGGAAAGGCTGCATTAGCCTCTACGCTCCTTTTTTTCCATCGCTATTCACTGCATACGATTAATAAAAGGCAGGACAAAAAAAAGCCAGCGCTCAAAAAGAACGCCGGCCAAATAAAAGTTAGCAATAGGGCTTGCTGTTTACATCAGATCGAAACGATCAAGAGTCATGACCTTGGTCCATGCACTTACGAAGTCCTGCACAAACTTTTCCTTCGAATCTTCAGAGGCGTAGAATTCCGCTATAGCACGCAGCTCTGAGTTAGAACCGAAGATGAGATCGACAGGTGTCGCCGTCCATTTTAATTCATTCGTTGCTCTATCACGCCCTTCAAAGATACCTGCCTCTCTAGAAGATTTGCTCCACACTACGCTGAGGTCGATCAGATTAACGAAGAAGTCATTGCTCAGCGTACCCGGCTGATCCGTGAAGACGCCATGCTGCGATTGTCGAGCATTCGCATCAAGAGCGCGCATGCCTCCGACCAATGCAGCCATCTCGGGTACAGTCAGGTTAAGCAGAGCTGCCTTCTCTATGAGCATCTCAGCCGGTGAGCGCGAATTGCTTTGGGAGAAATAGTTGCGAAATCCATCAGCCGTCGGCTCAAGTAGCGCGAAGGAATCTACATCGGTATTCTTCTGCGCCGCATCGGTACGGCCAGCAACAAAGGCAACGCTAACATCATGACCACCCTGCTCTGCCGCCTGTTCAATAGCAGCACCGCCGGCAAGAACCAGCAAGTCAGCTAGGGATACTTGCTTGCTTGAGTTTCTCTCATTGAACTCGATCTGAATTGCCCCTAGCACGTCGAGAACTCGCGAAAGTTCCTGCGGATCATTAGCAGGCCAGCTCTTCTGCGGCGCTAATCGAACACGTGCACCGTTAGCTCCTCCGCGCATATCTGTGTCGCGGTAGGTAGATGCCGAAGCCCAGGCAGCTCGAACTAGCTCTGCCGTGCTTAGGTCGGAGGCCAATATCTCGCGCTTCAACCGTCTCACGTCGCGACTGCTAACAAGGCTAGTCTCGAGCGCGGGAATCGGGTCCTGCCAAACAAACTCCTGCTTTGGTGCAAGCTCGCCCAAATAACGAGAGCTTGGGCCCATATCTCGATGCGTCAGTTTGAACCAGGCACGTGCGAACGCTTCTTCGAACTGCTCCGGATTCTCCAGCCAGCGTGTCGTAATAGCGCGGTAGGCTGGATCAACCTTGAGTGCAAGGTCAGTTGTTAACATTATCGGCGCATGGCGCTTCGATGAGTCGTGTGCATCGGGCACCAAGTTTGAAGCTGCCCCGTCAGCAGGCACCCACTGAATAGCACCAGCCGGACTGCGAGTCTGTACCCACTCGTAGCCATACAAGTTCTGCAAGAAGTTGTGTGTCCATGCCGCAGGATCGATTGTCCAGGCGCCTTCTAGTCCACTGGTAATTGTATCGCCAGCATTACCGCTGCCATAGCTGTTCTTCCAACCCAAGCCCTGTTGTTCAATGCTCGCCGCTTCAGGCTCAGAGCCTACGTGCTCATCAGGGCGCGCAGCACCGTGCGCCTTACCAAAAGTGTGACCACCGGCAATAAGCGCAACCGTCTCTTCGTCGTTCATCGCCATGCGCGCAAACGCCTCGCGAATCGCATCGGCTGCAGCCTGTGGATCAGGGTTTCCGCCCGGTCCTTCTGGGTTTACATAGATTAGGCCCATCTGCACCGCGCCCAATGCGCCTTCAAGTTCTCCAAGCTCGTTACGGCGATCTGCCGCCAGCCATTCGCCCTCTGGACCCCAGTTCACTTCTTCAGGCTCCCAAGCATCTACTCGCCCGCCCGCGAAACCCAAAGTTTTGAAGCCCATGGAATCCATAGCTACGGTGCCCGCAAGAATCATAAGGTCAGCCCAGGAGATGTTGCGGCCGTACTTCTGCTTGATAGGCAGCAGCAAGAGTCGCGCCTTGTCTAGATTCGCATTGTCAGGCCAGCTATTTAATGGAGCGAAACGCTGCATGCCGCCATCAGCTCCGCCACGACCATCGATCGATCGATAGGTACCCGCGCTATGCCATGCCATGCGGATGAAGAACGGTCCGTAGTGACCGAAGTCGGCAGGCCACCAGTCTTGCGACGTGGTCATCAACTGTTCTAGATCCGCTGTAACCGCCTGAAGATCTAACTGCGCGAACGCCTCCGCGTAGTTAAATTCACCTCTCAAGGGATCGGATGCTAGAGCATTCTGGCGAAGCGGCTCGAGACTGAGCCGATTCGGCCACCAATAGTCATTGTTTACCAGATTCTCTTGCGCGCCAACAAATTGGACTGGCGCGAGGACACATATGCCAAGAAAGGCGATAGTTATCCTGGGTAGGGTTTTCTTAAACAATGGAATTTCCTCCGTCACTAATTGTTAAATTTACGTTGAATACAGAGCACAGTGCTACTCTACCCAGAGCACACAAATCGGTAAAACAATATATAACGATGCTAATCATCGGAATTAGCGATAGCTAAATAGAGAGTGATGCCCGCAAGCTCGCAATCAAGCAAAGGTGCAGCTCGCCCCGCCTAGAGGATATCCTTCTTCAAATTAGCTAGTTTTTTGAGCTGAGCCCGACTATTCTCCGTAGGCATCTCGTCCAGAAAAATAAGAAGAACCTGCTATGACAGATCGCACAGATGGAACGACCCCTCCCACCGTACCGCCGGTAAATCCCTATGCGAGGACACGAACAAGAAACTATGCGCTTGTCGTTCTGACCCTCGTCTATACCTTCAATTTTATTGACCGGCAGCTGCTCTCCATCTTGCAGGAGTCCATCAAACTCGACCTGTCGTTATCCGATAGCCAACTTGGGTTATTAACAGGTTTCGCTTTCGCGATGTTCTATGTCACTGCGGGCATTCCTATCGCACGCTTTGCAGATCGCAGCAATCGCAGAAACATTGTCGCTGTGTCTGTTGGCCTTTGGAGCGTAATGACAGCGCTTAGCGGCTTTGTGCAAAACTACGCCCAGCTGCTCGCCGCACGTATCGGTGTTGGGGTCGGGGAAGCAGGAGGCAGTCCTCCATCGCACTCCATAGTCTCCGACATTTTCCCTCCAGAAAAACGAGCAAGCGCACTGGCTTTCTATTCTACCGGCGTAAACCTCGGCATCTTGTTCGGCTTTCTCTTCGGTGGCTGGCTTAATGAATTCTTCGGATGGCGGGTCGCGTTTATGGTTGTCGGTATACCGGGCATCCTACTAGCGATTCTGGTACGAACAACCGTCCGCGAACCAATTCGTGGGCTGATGGAAAACAAAACCGCCTCCGAGGTTCAGGTGCCCTTCAAAGAAGTAGTCTCGCTGCTATGGAAACGAAAGACGTTTCGGCACATGGCATTTGCTTGCGGACTCAACGCCTTCGCTGGATACGGCACCGTAAATTGGCTAGCCTCTTACTTCATTAGAAGTCATGACATGTCAACGGGGGAACTGGGGACTTGGCTCGCATTGTCCACGGGGTTATTTGGCGCAATCGGCGTACTACTTGGCGGCATATTGGGCGACAAACTCGGTAAACGCGACAAACGCTGGTATCAATGGATACCTGGGCTCGCGACAATCACAGTTGTGCCATTCCTGCTAATCGTATTGCTCACAGGCAACACATACTTGGCACTAGTCTGTGCGTTTATTCCGGGCCTGTTGCAAAATGTTTACCTCGGAAATTCCATCGCTACCACACACAATTTGGTTGGACTGAGATGGCGTTCGACCGCATCAGCGATCTTGTTTCTTGTTATTAACATCATAGGCTTGGGTCTCGGACCGTTCGCCGTCGGCTTCCTGAGTGATCTGCTTACTCCCTCTTTGGGAGCCGAGTCATTACGTTACTCGATGGCGATACTTCTGCCGACTGCTATGGTCTGGTCGAGCATTCATTTTTATCTCGCTTCCCGCACATTGCGGCAAGATCTGGAGTTAGCGCCTGAATGAAAATTCAGCACATACAAATATTGGAGTTGAACAAATGAACTATCCACGTATCGCACCAGGAAAACGTCGCAGCCTGATTTTTTCACTCGCTCTAGTCGGCTTAGTCTCGTGCTCAGAGAACGAATCGGCGAGCACGGAAACAACACACAGCGATGCCGACTCAGCGCTATCTCTATCTCCTACCCAGATTCATAATGCGAGCCTCGTTCTAGACGCACATGCAGATATTGTAATTCCCTCAACTTCGACTGCTTACCTAAGTGCCGATGGCTCTTCCAAGGTGGAGCCTGCAAAGATGCGCGCTGGCGGAGTCGATGCGGTTGTAATGTCCGTAGCAGTTGGCCCAGGCCCTCGAACAGAGGCAGGTGATGCCGCCGCCCGCGCTGAGGCCGATGAGAAAGTCGAAGCCGTACACACCTTAGTTGCCGAGAGTCAGGGCGAAATCATTCTCGCAACGACATCTAGTGAGATAGTTGCCGCAGTGGATGCGGGCAAGCTAGCGCTCATTCTCGGGTTTCAGAACGCTCGATCTCTACAGAGGAATATTTCTGCCATCGATGAATTTTATGCATCCGGCGTTCGCATCTTCGGTCTCAATCATTTGGGCCACAATGAGTTTTCTGATTCCTCACGACCAGAGTTCAATGGTGAAACAGGCGTATATGAAGTCACCGAAGAACACAATGGCTTGTCTGCGCTAGGAGTTGAAGCGATTGAGAGAATCAATGCGCTGGGCGCTGTAGTCGACATCTCACAACTTTCCAAAGCAGCCGCTCTGCAGACACTTAACCTTACGACCTCGCCGTTGATTGCGAGTCATTCAAATGCAAAGTCTGTTTCAGACGTTAGTCGCAATCTCAGCGACGAAGAGATTGATCGTGTTGGCGAGAATGGGGGCGTGATTCACGTGGCGGCGTTCAAAGGTTACCTGCTTAATATTTCAGAGCCTGAGTTTATTACTACTCTAAAACGCCTAAGGAGAGAAGCCGGCATCTCAGAGGAATACAATTACCCCTACGAGCTCTATTGGGAGATCGACGACCTCACAGCAAGGTCCGCTTATCTCTCTGCGGTTAGCGAACTACTGGGACCGGCAACGACTGACAATATGATCGAGCACATCGATTATATCGTGAATCGCATAGGTATCGATCATGTAGGCATAGGAAACGATTTTAATCACGGCAGCGGAATCGATGATTATAATGACGCGAGTGAAGCGGCGAATCTCACAGCAGGTTTAATAGATCGAGGCTACTCTGCATCTGATATCAACAAAATCTGGAGTGGAAATTTCCTACGCGTTCTGGATTCTGCCGCCCAGAACAGAACCGTGAAGTAGTAGGTAAGAAATGGCTAGGGGAATTCATTCCCCAATGCCATGGACTTTAAAATTTGTAATTTTAACTCTAGTTCGTATAAATTTATTTCTAAATAAAAAGAAAGAAGGATAGATCAATGAAATTCCCGACCAGCCTAATCATAAGTCTTATACTTGCATGTGCCTCTACAGCTGCCGCCGCAGAGACAAGCGCTTTGTTTATCGGCAATAGCTTCACCTATGGCTACGGCTCTGCCGCGAAGTTCTACCGTGCAGATTCGGTAACCGATCTCAATAATGAGGGTATCGGTGGCGTGCCTGCGCTGTTCAAATCTTTCACCGATCAGGCTGGTCTCGACTATGACGTGTATCTCGAGACCCGAGGCGGTAGCGGCCTCGACTTTCATATAGAAAATAAGCTAGGCGTCATTGGTCGGCGTCCTTGGGACCAAGTTGTAATGCACGGCTACAGCACGTTAGACGGCGACAATCCCGGCAATCCGAGCGTTCTCATCGATACCGCCGCGCGGATGTCGGGCTTTCTAGAAACACTCAATCCTGAAGTAGAAGTATTCTTGACCGCCACCTGGTCCCGCGCAGACCGTGTCTATATGTCTGACAGCCCCTGGAGAGATAAGCCTATTGGGCAAATGGCTTTAGATGTTCGCGCTGGCTACGATCAAGCAGCGGCCGGTGCTCCTGCTGTAAAAGCTGTGAATGGAGTCGGTGAAGCATGGACTCGCGCGATGGAGTCCGGCATCGCCGATCCCAATCCCTATGACGGAATCGATGCCGACAAAATTGATCTGTGGACCTTCGATCACTATCACGCCAGCAGCTTCGGCTACTATCTCGAAGCACTCGTCGTATTCGGCAATCTAACTGGACTCGATCCACGCTCACTCGGCGAGAATGAATGCTCTGCCTTTGAATTAGGCATGTCTCGTGTTCAGATCAAGGGGCTTCAACAAGCAGCTTATGACCAACTAGCTAGCGAGGGAAAAGTGATGCCCGCTCCACTCATCTTGCCTAAGCCTGTTGCTCCTGAACGCTGCGTAGCTGCGCATTAGACGCGTACGCTTCTGACATTTAGGCCTGCCAGCACATTGCTGCACAGCAGTTTGTCACTTCGAATACAAACCGGGTATTAGTATGTTGAACAAAAATACGATCATCACCGCCGCCTTAGTCACGACTGGCATCGGATTTTTTAGTATCGCTACTGCTCAGGATACTTCGAGTCAAGCTAGAGCTAGGCCCAACATAGTACTAATCCTAGCAGATGATCTAGGCTTCACTGATATCTCTCCCTTCGGCAGTGAGATCGACACACCCAATATTGCTGAACTTGCCGCCGCTGGAATTTCCTTCACGAACTACCACACCGCTGGAAGCTGTGCACCCGCTAGGGCCATGTTACTCACTGGCGTCGACAGTCATCGCAACGGTGTTCCGAATATCCCCGAGGCGCTGCCGCCAGAACAACTGGCGCACGACAACTATCAAGGCGTGCTCAATGACAAGGTTGATACGCTTTCGACGATACTTCAGGACGCGGGTTATCACACTTACATGACCGGCAAGTGGCATCTTGGCCACTCGCCTGAACTACTGCCATCCTCTCGTGGCTTCGATCGTACGATCGCGATGGCAGACACCGGTGCAGACAATTGGGACCAACGCCCTTACCTGCCTATTTACGAGCAGGCAAATTGGTATGCCGATGGCGAGCGACACACATTGCCCGACGACTTCTATTCCTCCAAATACTTTATCGATAAGACGATT
>JAESUT010000041.1 GCA_016762995.1 Gammaproteobacteria bacterium
TGATGCCTGCCTGTCATGCCCCATTTGAGCCAGGACGCTATAGATTAGATCCCGAGGCGCCAAAGGAGAATGCGATGAGCCTCTTGCTGGTGTATATTATCCGCCTCTTGGGCATTGGAGACGCTAGCATTTTTTGCTAACCATGCCTCTAGATGACTAAGCAGAACTATTAAACCAAAGCTGTATGAAGCCGGATTATTCATGAAGAACAAAGATTTACGGAAGCATTCTAAGATTGTAGTTGATGGTGTTGAACAGTCAGCGAGCCGCGCGATGTTGCGAGCCGTCGGCTTCGACGATGCCGATTTCAAAAAACCACAGATCGGCATCGCCTCCACCTGGAGCATGGTCACCCCCTGCAACATGCATATCAATAAGCTCGCCGAGGACGTCAACAAAGGCACTGACAGTGCCGGCGGCAAGGGAATCATCTACAGCTGCATAACCATCTCCGATGGCATCTCCATGGGAACCGAGGGCATGAAGTACTCTCTCGTCTCTCGTGAAGTCATTGCCGACTCCGTAGAAACTGTCTCTGGGTGCATGGGCCATGACGGCATTATCGCCATTGGTGGCTGCGACAAGAACATGCCCGGCCTCTTGATGGGCATGTCACGCCTTAACCGTCCATCTATATTCATCTACGGCGGTACGATTCAGCCAGGCCCCAACCACACGAATATTATTTCCGTATTTGAGGCTGTTGGCGAGCACGCTGCCGGCAAGGTTTCCGATATAGAGCTGAAGAATATTGAAGAAACTGCCATCCCAGGACCAGGCTCCTGTGGCGGTATGTACACGGCGAATACCATGGCCTCGGCCATAGAAGCGTTAGGCATGAGCCTACCCAACAGCTCCGCACAAGATGCGATATCTCAAGAGAAGGTCACGGACTGCCTAGATGCTGGCGAAGCGATAATGCACCTGATCGAGCAGGATATTAAGCCTTCCGACATTATGACCCGCGCCGCATTCGAAAATGCCATCAAAGTCGTTATTACGCTAGGTGGCTCCACCAATGCAGTGCTACACCTTCTCGCCATGGCCCACACCATGGGCGTTGAGCTCGAACTGGACGATTTCACCCGTATCGGAAAGAAAACACCCATGCTCGCGGACCTCAAGCCTAGCGGAAAATACCTGATGTCGGAGCTCATCAAAATCGGCGGCATTCAACCTCTCATGAAACGTATGCTCGAAGTCGGCATGCTCGATGGCAGCTGCCTGACCGTAACAGGCAAGACGATGGCCGAGAATCTCGCTACCGTAGAGCCCTATCCAGAGGGTCAGGACATCATTCGACCCTTCGACAATCCCATTAAGAAAGACAGCCATCTCGTTATATTAAAAGGAAATTTAGCACCAACAGGAGCCGTAGCAAAGATAACCGGCAAGGAAGGCCTAAGCTTCACTGGCAATGCCCGAGTCTTCGAGTCGGAGGAGGAATGCCTGAAGGGCGTGTTAGATGGCACGGTGGTCAAAGACGACGTGCTCGTGATTCGTTACGAAGGGCCAAAAGGAGCGCCTGGTATGCGCGAGATGCTAAGCCCCACGGCCGCAATCATGGGCAAAGGGCTTGGCGAAGATGTCGCACTTATTACTGACGGTCGCTTCTCTGGCGGGAGCCATGGTTTTGTTGTAGGCCACGTGACTCCAGAGGCCATAGAGGGTGGACCAATCGCTATCGTACAGACCGGCGACATAATCTCTATCGATGCCGAGACCAACGAAGTCAAAATTAACCTAAGCGACGAAGAGATTGCCGCACGGCTAGCGAAGTGGGAAAAACCCCCTGCTCGCTATACTCGAGGAGTGCTAGCAAAATTCGCAGCCTCAGTTGCCTCGGCCTCTGAAGGAGCGGTAACGGATAAGTATCTTTAGCCGATAGACTCCAGACAACAATAAGAACAGTCAAGGTCTTAACTTGCCCGATTTCTTCACCAGTATTGGCAGCCTGCTAGACGGTAGCTTTCTGCAATCCGGCGCTCTTTGGGCGCTAAGCACAATCCCCGGGTTTCCGCCGATCATTCAGACCGTGCACATCCTCGGCATCGCCGTGGTAATGGGCAGTGTCGTACTGCTCGATCTGCGAATCCTAGGAATAGCCGTTCCTAGCCAGAAAATCTCTGAAATGACTAGAAGGTTGATGCCTTGGCTATGGTGGGCCTTGGCGTCGAATCTTGTTTCCGGCGCCTTCTTCCTATTTGGTAGGCCGCTCAGATATTTCAACAATCCGGTTTTCGGTTGGAAAGTAAGCTTCCTGATCCCAGCAGTCCTCTTAGCGTTGTTTTTTCACATAATGAGCACTCGAGAAGAGTGCTATTGGGAATCCAGCCCCAAACGCCTGTGGAGCGCGCGCGTAATCGCCCTGCTTTCATTATTTTTGTGGATTATGGTCGCCATGGCAGGTCGCTGGATCGCCTACGCAGAATACATTTACTATCCTGCGTAGTAGCCATCAGAGAAGCTCTCGATATGCCAGCCAAGAAAACCCAAAGCGCAAAATCGCACACTAGCTTCAAGACACTACTTGTTCTTGGGCTTCTGACATTTTCACCGCTGACTATCGCAGGCGAATACACAGACAAGCTATCCGAATGTCTTCTCGCCGCTACAACACAGGAAGACAAATTCAGCCTCGTCAAATGGATGTTCACTGCGATGGCTCTGCACCCTGCCGTCGAGGAGATAGCCGATGTATCGCTCTCTGCTCGAGAACAGGCAAACAGAGAGATGGCAGAGCTGCTAATAAAACTCCTAGGCAGAGCCTGCTTCAGCGAAACCAGACTTGCACTTAGACATGAAGGCAGTGCTGCACTACAAACGAGCTTTACCGTTCTTGGACAAATTGCTGCAATGAATTTGTTCTCAGACCCAAACGTAGCGGCAGGCTTGGCAAGCATCGAAACATACATTAGTGCCGAAGATCTAGAGAACCGCCTAGAGTTTGGGCAATGAAAAAGCAAACTAGACGATACTGGTAACTCAAATGGGATTTTTGAACTCACCAAAATGGATAGATGTTGAGAACTGGCCGATTTCTTGGGAAATCGGCGGCACTAGCTGGTTTCCATTTCTTGAATCAATTCACGTAATTGCAGCCGCCTTTGTTGTAGGCTCTATCCTTATGGTGGACTTACGATTATTAGGATTTGCTGCAGTCAAATATCCGATTAGCACCCTCTCTAAGGAGCTGGTACCTTGGACCTGGGGCGCGTTCGTGATTGCGACGATTACCGGCCTTGGCATGTTCATTACGCGCGCGGCCTCACATGTAGTAAATCCAGCGTTTCAATGGAAGATAGTCTTGCTTGCCCTCGCCGGCGCCAATATGGCGTATTTTCACTTCCGTGTTTATAAAAAACTAGCTCAATGGGATGACAAAAACCCAACTCCTCTGCAACTAAAAATCATCGGAAGCCTGTCACTTCTACTCTGGTCAGGAGTCATGCTAGCAGGAAGATGGATTGGACATATAATTTAATGCGAAACTCAACAACTAACTACCTATTTGCATCAAGAGTGATTCAGTGAAAGCAAAAGAAACAAATCCTAAGATTGATTTCGAGAGAATTCGCGTCCTCTACGAGAACACAAACGTCGGCTATTTTGGTATTGCCGCAGGTGTGCTCTTCTTTAGCTATATGATCGACCAACTAGCAAGCATTAGAATTGCCTTCCCGTGGATGCTTACTGTAAGCATTGCTTATATTCCACGCATTATTATATCGATAGCCTTTGCGCGAAAAATGAAAGCCAATGAAATCACTTTTGAGAACGTAAAGCCCTGGGAAAACTATTTTATCTACAACAGCGTCCTTCCTTTTTTGTGTTTTTCCAGCGCCGTATTCATTCCCTTTGGGCAGAACGAATTCATCGCCCTGCTCTACTATGGAGTGATCGTAATGACACTCGTATCGGGGGGGATTCTGTCATACAGCACCTCACTGCCCGCGATTTCCCTGTTCATGAATGCGAGTATGCTTCCCCTAATTGTGAAAACATTCTGGTTTCAAGAGGCTTTGTTTAATGCCCTAGGCCTGCTACTGGTCATTGCTTATTTGTTACTCTCACGCCTCATTCCTAAGCAGAATAAATTGCTAGTTGAGAACATTGCTCTGCGAATCGAGAACGAGCATCAATCACTGACTGACCCGCTGACCAAATTAGGGAATCGTCGCCGCCTCCATCTCTTGATCGAAACTCTAGTCCCTTCTTCTCTGCGGCGCAAAGACCCATTCAGCATTGTGTTATTAGATATCGATGATTTTAAGCTATATAACGATGAGTTTGGGCATAGCGCAGGTGACGACCTACTAGTGCAAGTATCCGACATATTGAAAGACTGTTCCCGAGATCAGGATTTGGTGGTGCGCTATGGCGGCGAAGAGTTTCTACTGGTACTACCTTCCACCAGCCTTGAATCTGCACAAATCCTCGTGGATCGTATTCGTAGCGCGATCAAAGAAAAAACCAGCATCACATTCAGCGGCGGCATCGCCATGCATTCGGAGCAATTATCTTTCGAGCAATTGGTAGAAAAAGCAGATCAGTGCCTATACAAGGCGAAGAGCGATGGTAGGGATCGCATCGTACTCGCCGAATCATAACAAGCCCTCAGCTTGGTATTATCTGCAATGCAATTATCAGGATAGTGTCGCGCTTCCGCCCTTTCCGATATAGAATTCCCCCTTACTTCCGAGCAAAGTGAAATTCCCATCTCGTTAGGCACCCAGAAGCTGCTTGGCAGTTAGCAGATAGATATTCTCTTCTGCTAACAACAAAYTCAATAAGACCCTCAAGGATTACTACATGAATTCTTCCCTCTGCTTCAACAAGCGCTTCATTAGCCGCCTTTTGAYTGTGYTCGCTTCTCTGATTTTCCTAAACGCGTGCAGCGAAGGCAGCGACACACAGACATCAGGACCAGTTACTGCCACTAAAGCGGCAACTAGCCCAAGYTCCGCGCTGGAGGCTGYTCCAGCCGACGTAGARGATAACTTYGCTTATGAGGCAGACCGTTTTGCAGACATACGCATGTTGCGCTATCAGGTCCCAGGGTTTGAGGAWTTGAGCRGTCAGCARAARGAACTCCTCTACTACCTATCTCARGCAGCGCTCTCCGGTCGCGACATCATGTATGATCAGAACTACAAGCACAATCTTCGAGTTCGGCGCACTCTCGAGGAAGWACTGAAAAAYTAYACTGGCGATAGGGAGACAGAAAATTTCGGTCACCTCACAACCTATGCAAAACAGGTCTGGTTTGCGAAYGGCATTCACCACCACTATTCAGGTTTAAAATTTACRCCGCTCTTTGACGAGGAGTACTTCAACGAAGTAATAAGCGCTGCCGCGTCCGAGTCAAATTTTCCGCTGCGTGATGGTCAGAGTGTAGAGCAACTGATCGCCGAGTTAACACCAATACTCTTCGATGAGAACCTAGATCCGAAGAAAGTAAACACCGCCGACGGCGTAGACAAGGTGACCACATCGGCAGTTAACTTCTACGAGGGTGTTACCGAGCAAGAGGTCATCGACTTTTATGCGACACGCTCAGAAAATGATGACTTGACTCCCGTCTCCCACGGACTTAACTCCAAACTCGTTAAAGTCGATGGCGAAATCGTTGAACGCGTCTGGCGCGTTGGCGGAATGTACAGCGAGGCGCTAGAGCAAGTAGTGTATTGGTTAGAGCGCGCAGTTGGAGTCGCCGAGAATGACAAGCAACGAACAACATTTGAATTGCTAGTAAAGTACTACCGCTCTGGCGACCTTGAAGATTTCGATGCCTATAATATCGCATGGGTCGAAGACACAGATTCAGCGATAGATGTAATCAACGGTTTCATCGAAGTCTATAACGACCCGTTAGGTTATCGAGGCTCTTTCGAATCGGTGGTATCGTTTCGTGATGCTGAAGCAACCCTCAGAATTTCGGCTATTGGTGACCGCGCGCAATGGTTCGAAGACAATTCCCCTATTATGGACAAACACAAGAAAGCAGACGTGACGGGCATTGATGGCAAGGTCATCACTGTCGTTATGGAATCTGGCGATGCGTCACCCGCAACCCCCATTGGCATCAACCTACCCAATTCCAGTTGGATTCGCGCAGAGCACGGCTCGAAATCCGTAAGCCTTGGCAATATTGTAAGCGCGTATAATTCCTCGCCCAGCAAGACACTCGAAGAGTTCGCATTCACAGCAGAAGAAATTCAACGCAGCCGAATGCACTCAGAGCAAGCCGGTGATTTACACACCGACATGCACGAGGTCATCGGACATGCATCGGGGAGAATCAATGAAGGTGTAGGCACGACCCGAGAGACACTTCGCCAATACGCCAGCACTTTGGAGGAAGCTCGCGCTGATCTAGTCGCYCTGTATTACATCCTWGACCCCATGCTAATCGARATAGGYGTGATGGACAGCCTAGATGTTGGGCGCTCTGAGTACGATGCATATATTCGTGGTGGCGCGATGCTACAACTGTATCGGCTGCAGCCAGGCGAATTGGTCGAAGAGGCCCACATGAGAAATCGTCAACTCGTAGCACTTTGGTCTTATGAACAAGGCTTGGAAGAAAATGTTATTGAACGTGTGGTGAGAGATGACAAGACCTATTTCGTTATAAACGATTATGAGAAGCTACGTGTTATATTCGGAAGATTGCTACAAGAAATTCAACGCATCAAATCCGAAGGCGACTTCGACGAGGCTAGGAACCTCGTAGAGAATTACGGCACACAGGTAGACGACGAACTACACGCCGAAGTACTGCGGCGATATGCATCTTTAGGCGTTGCCCCCTACTCCGGATTCGTAAATCCCCGCATAGCTGCCGATGATGAAAATGGTGTGGTCAGCAACGTACGGATCGAATATCCGAAAGACTTCATGTCACAGATGCTCGAGTACGCTGCGAATTATTCATTCTTGCCGACCGACAACTAATGAGCAGAACACCGAAGATGAATTTGGAAAGACTAAAACGAGCCGAGGAGTATTTCCTAACTCGCTATCCGGGCGGATTCTCTCATCCAGAGATGATGGCAATTGGCAAAAAACACAAAATGGATAAGATGATTTCGCTTAGCGCGGAGTTGTTCGCGAAGAAAAACTTCAGGGATCCTCCAGAAATAATCGAGAGCATGATAAAGATTGTATCTCGCTCCTCAATGGTTTCAATTTTCGAGAAACCGAAATTTCGCGATTTCGGGCGAAGCTTAGAACCAAAACAGAAGAACGCTCTAGCTAGCGGATTGAAAGAACAACTCTATGGCGATGAAAAAAAAGGCTTCGAGAAGGTTTTAAACATCATGTTAAGCGGAAAAATGGCCAAGTGGTCACTGATTAGCATCTGGCCTGTCTACTTCCACCCGCAGGATGAAGTCTTCGTCAAACCAACTACCGCCAAGAAAGCCATAGCTCATTTCGAGATACAGAACCTTCACTACCGGCCGCAGCCTTCATGGGAATTCTATGAAGAATTTCGCTCAGTAATTAACCAGATGAAAACGAAAGTTGATCCATCCTTAGCGCCAAACAGTGCAGCGTTTACCGGGTTTCTTATGATGAGTATGGCAGCAATGGAAGAAGCCGAATTTTAAGATTGCATTAGACTGCTAGGATAATTGTGTTAGAACTAAGGCCAAACTGTGAGCATTGCGACAAAGACCTACCTCCGGCGTCAACGCAGGCCCATATATGCACCTATGAATGCACGTTCTGTAGTCATTGCGTGAACGAGGTACTCTGCAATGTCTGTCCAAATTGCGGCGGTGGATTCAGTAAACGGCCCATCCGGCCGCAGACTGAAAGAAGGCCTGGCGTGAGCCTAGAACATCAACCCGCCTCAACTAGGCGTGTTCATACAAAGTATTCTGACGAAGAAATAACTCAGTTCGCCGGCGCAACGAAATCGACTCGCGCCGAAGATCGTTAACTAAAATCCCCCAAAGGCACAACACCATGAAATTATTAGTTCGAAATATGGCACGCAGTACTAGCGAGGCAGAACTTAAAACCCTATTCGAATCTTTTGGCACAGTGCAATCCTGCTCACTCGTGCTAGATCCAAAGTCAGGCGGTTCGAAAGGTTTCGCCTTCATCGAGATGCCCAAGACTGGCGAAGCCAAGGCGGCGGTCAAAAATTTAAATGGCAAGGATGTCGACGGCAAGAGGATCAGAGTCAAGAAAGCAGATAAAGTAGAGAAAGCGAAGTAGTAAACAAGAGCAATGATGTCTAGTGCAGTACTTCTATTGGCATTCTAAATCAGTCTGACCCTTTTAGAAGTTCTGTCACTACAGCGCCATCCGCCCTGCTGCCAAGCCAGT
>JAESUT010000208.1 GCA_016762995.1 Gammaproteobacteria bacterium
ACAGGCCCAGGCAATTAATCTGGAAACCATGCGGAATAAGTCGGGAATTAATGCCCGATCCGGCTGCCGAAAACTGAGAACTTTTTAGCCCACTCTCCTCAACCTGAATTTTCCAAGCTGTGCTGTTGGATGCAATGACCGATTCGCCAAGAAACGCGAGCACGGTTCTAAGGTCACGACTCGATTCCTCGTCATCATCGATTAGCAATATTTGGGTGTTCTCAATCATTATAATCGACTCGGGCTACTCCGCTATTCTTAGAAATAGGAGCAATAAGCTAGATCCCGGGATGGCACTACAGAGGCTTACTAGCAGYCTCAATCCAGCGAGATTGGAGCATCAATTAGACCCGCTAGGAGAACATTAGTCAAACGTACACGAGGCAGTCAAAGAGTTATTTTTAAGGGAAAAAAGAAAGGGGCAATGTGTTTAAAAAAACAGGCTAAGAGAGCTTTCGATTTAGCGTTATTCGTAATCTAGCGTGAGATTCGCCGCCAAAGCAGGTAACTGAAAAGTCAGCCTTTGATGAAGGCAGCTCACTTGAACAGATGATAGCCGAGCTTCCGAAATCGAACTGGCTGCAATGTAACTCCTTGCTTTTTAAAATCGCCTCCCAGATCAGAGCATGCAACACAGGCTTATCGATTGAGTTTGGTATTTTCTCCGCGGATATGAGATGGCATGTCTTGTTGTTATGAACAAATAGACCATTAGAAACCAACTCGCCTTTGTAGCGGCTCTGCACCAAGAAACCGTTGCCTTTCTTTATCATCGATTCGTAGGCAATCCTGTCGCCCGCATAAATCCCTCCCACCTGCTCGACTAGCGAGGCATCGAAGCGACTGCCGCTTACAATATCTGTAACTAAGTTTCTTCTACCCCATGCAACCAACCCTCGACAGCTTTTTGTCATGCTGCGGTGCAGGTTGTGTTTCGACATTGCTAGATCGATGATTTGTGCTTGCTGCACAACCGGTATTGCTCCCTTCTCCAACAGAACCTGAGTAATCGGCGACATAACACCGCAACTCACCGGATCGAGGTAGTCGATGGCATGGGGCTGAATCTCTTCGATGAGTTGATTGATGTGCTCTTGTAATAATCGAATGGCTTCGGGACGAAAACTATTGCTCGAGGCCTGCAGCGTAGCCTGGTTTACATGACTGGAAGCTTCGCGCCCAAAATAACCGATGCATTTGCGACCCTGCTCGTCCAAATGCATCGTTAGACTGCAACCGAAAACAGGCTCTTCGGCTACCATGACTAGAAATGACCGATCTATGAATTCAGCCATGCTGCCGTTCGAAGTTTGCGATTCCGAGCGCTGCTGCATGTAGATCGGGTTCTGTACCGGATCATTTGCGCAAAGCTTATCCCAATATTGAAAGAAGCCCGAATGTGATGTTTCGATTACAGCGTGCATTTACTCTTCTCTTTTCTGCCTTGCTGATTTCAGGACGTTAGCCGCCTGTACCCTTAACCGCATTACTACACCTGCCTAAATGAGTGACCTAGCAACCAGGTACATGTGTTCCTCGCTCTATGACCAACGCTCCAACAGCTGTATGAGTATTACGACCAAACCTAACAAATAGCACACACTTATTTGCTCTAACTGAGATATACCGGTGTATCCGCTTTTACCTACTAAGAGTGAGATTATGAGGGCTAAAAGCCGACAATTATCACTGGCGTACTGAGTTAAACTCAACCTCGATAGTTACCTTGGCTACTTTCCTTTACTGGCCACAGTTTCATGGGTACACGCTTAGCAATAGAGGATACACCGGGGTTGTTAGAATTACTGCGCTGCGCGTCACGGTAATTTGCGACGATATTCCTTCAGTTTGACGGGAAACGTTGAGCAAAGGCTCAATTAAGCGAGCTTCACTGCCCTAACCTCTTAACTTGCTTTAAAATCATAGGTTCCAACTAGCACAGTGCAACTGCGGTAACATTCCAGTGACCCTACCGAAAGATCATTTTACGTGGGACTATTCAGCCCCTCACGTGCAGCCAATACGCATAGCTAAATCTGATATCGACGGTATGGGCCATGCAAATAACGCCTGTTATGTCGTCTGGTGCGAGCAGTGCGCTTGGAAGCATTCCGAATTTCTAGGCCTAGACATAAAAGACTATCAGCGCCTAGATCGCGGTGTTGCTATCCGCAAAGCGAGCTATGAATATTGCTTACCGGCATTCGAGAACGAAGACCTACTAATTGCGACCTGGCTGACAGCCTGTGACGGGAAATTCCGTCTTGAGCGACGCTTTCAAATGATTAACGTCATCACTGGGCAAACGGTATTACGAGGTCATTGGGAGTTGATCTGCGTAACTCTCAAGGGCGGCAGAGTGACAAAATTTCCAAAGGAATTTATCGAACTCTATGGCAACGCAGTAGTCGATACTGAGTAACGCTTATCCCCTCCAGGCACCCCTTTAGGTCTTTATTGTTATTACGCGCGAAACTCAATGCTCGGAAAAGGAAAATAATTCCACGAATTTGAACATTTTTAGCCACGGTGCTTTCTGCTATTGAGCGGTAGTAAACACTTCGCCTGCGTGTTTTCATCCCGTTTCACCTTGCATTGAAAGATCAATTTTATTCATATTTTACAAAGAGTTAAGTAATTCACACCCTGGCTACTCACATCAATTTGATGGCAATGCGGGGGCCTAGCCAGCCCTTAAAGATATCAATTGAACTGTCGTTATAGATTAGACCCGCAGCTACACCAGCCCAAAAACTGAGCGAATTGCGGAATCCGTATAGACCGAAACTACAGCTGAGCAGCCATTGCAATGGGCTTCTTTAGCAGTCAATAACGCTAGATGATGATCAGGGATTGAGAAGAATTATTTTCGTGAAAAAAACTACTTCAGCAGCAAGCCCTTCTGGAAAACACCAGAGAACTAGCAACAAGATGCTTCGATCTGTGGTTACTCAGTTAAGAGTGAATATCCCGAGCGCGCCCAAGGCAGCTGAGCCGGATATCGATTTGGACGAACTTCGCGCCACTCTTGATGAACTCCCCGAAATGAACGCAACCAAGCTTGTCTCTCTAAATCGCCGAATCGTCAACGGTGACTACACGATCGACTCCCAGCGCCTCGCCGGCAAGTTAATTGAGCTAGAGTCCTCTCTGGACTCTGAATAATTAGTCGATCCTGAACAACTCATCTCGATTTGGATATCAGTCACTTAAGCTCACATGTAGCTAAAACTCCCTGTGTAACCATTGCTCGGTGAGGGCAATGCGAGTGTGCCAAAAGCAAGTGAAATGACACTTTCACGCCAGCTTTTGGCGCACGATGTACTGAAAAGTCAGGGATGACTTTTCAGTATCAAATAGACAGCCTATTGATCTAGCGTCCAACTAAGCGGCGGCTTCAAGGACTGCAGCCGTGCAAGGTCTTCTGGCCGGTCTACATCCCAGAGCGTACTTAAGAGCTTATAGCTTAGTTCATGATCTTGGAGAGCCTGCAGGGTTTTCTGCATGACCTGCCCGGTTCCCCAAGGAATACCCTCAAAGACAGCCGCTATTGGACGTCGCATGCCGACTAATACATAGCCCCCATCCTCCGCTGGACCCAGGACTACATCGACACCAGAGGCCAGGGTAAGCAGCGCCTGGTCTAGATAGCCTGCTGTCAACGCAGGACAGTCAGTACCAATAAGAATGACGCTTCCAACACCTTTATCCTGCAGAGTCTGCACGATAGCGCTACTCATTCTCGCACCCAAATTCTCGCCACATTGAGTGTAAATATTCTTTACATTACAAATGGATAAGAAGTTTTTATGAGAACAATTCGAGGTTACCCACAAATCCCATTCGGCAATCTGAGTACGGTTAAGAAGCCCGCCCAGACGAGCCAGCATTGCCTGGTACACGGCGAGCGCCTGTTGCGCGCCAATCTCAGTCGCTAAGCGCGATTTGACCTGTCCTAAGCGTGGCTCTCGGGCGAATACTACAATTCGAGAGCGAGGATGGCCTGTGGCAATCACTGTGGTAGAGCCTGGTGCTGTCGTTAGCTCAGTCATGGCTGGGGTAGTACATCTCACGCAGCCTCTGGGGCTTTACACCAATAAAATAAAGGAAACGAAGCCTCCACATTAGCAATATCGTCGAGGCCACTCCATTTTCCTCCCAGCGTCTGCTTGAAGTGGTTGCCAGCCCTGCCGGGCTAGTAGGCCTGCCTTGGCGCCTAAGCAGCTTGCTAATAGCGATGTCTTCCATCAAAGCGAGCTGCGGAAAGCCCCCTATCTGTTGAAACAGCTCTTTCTCCACGAACAACGCCTGATCGCCGGTTGAGACTGATGTGAGACGGGCACGCAGATTCATCATAGAAGCCACCATGCGAAAGGCAGGCTGAGGCTTGCTTAGCCTAACGTCAAACCAGCCCCAGCGACGCCCCTGAGCTGACAAGACACTAAAGATGCGCTCATCAGCATCAAAGGGAAGCTCGGTATCGGCATGGAGGAACAGAAGCACGCCCCCTTTAGCGCCCTCGGCACCCTGATTCATTTGATTGCTGCGCCCGGCTGCGCTGACCTCACACTTATCCACTAGGCCTTGCGTCTGCTGTACAGTCGCATCCACGCTGCCGCCATCGATAACAATGACCTCATGGCCTTTCGCTCGGTAGCACTGTAGTCGCTGTAATTGCTCACGTATGAGCCCAGCCTCGTTGCGTACCGGCAAAATTAGGCTTATCGTCTTCAAGTTACTTAGTTCTCGTCTAGTCGAAGCTTTCAGCTAATCGCTCTAGCTAATTGAATTTACAACATTTTATGCTAATCAGCACAATTCTGCTGCAGCTATTGCCTGCGTAGAGCGCTATTTTGGTCCAAAATCACTGTAATAAGGGTATTAGTAATTAAGGTGCTTTCTTTTGGTTGATTTAACGGTCTGTGATACAGGACTCAAACCCCGAGTAGAGTGAGGTTTATGCTTCGCCAATCAGAGACATCAAGCGACCTATTTTAGGGTGATATAGATTGATAAAAATAGTCCTAATCTGATCTTGTATTCGACAGACTCTTGGTTTTTAATACGCGGCCGATAGAAGCGGTATGTAGCGCAACGCCAGAGCTACAGCAAGCTGCGAGCAGCACCTGGAATATTTAATCTCGACTTATCTGCTAGACAGCAGGTGGAATAGAAACAGTGGATTCTAAAAATTTTTATATCGTGGCAAGCGCGCCAAACGAACCGAGCTTGCAAGTTAAGATCTCCGGACCGTATCTCACTAAGCAGGCCGCTCAGGCAGACCTGTCGGCTGCGATAGTTGAGGCCAAGGATATCGACCCTAGTGCCGCGAACTACGACTACAGCATAGACAAAGTAGAAAGCCGCAAACCCGGTGTAATCCAGCATATGGCGTCTCACGCCTAACATTCCAACTATATCGGCTGCCCCTACGCCAAGCTCTCTCGCACTCCCTTAAGCTAGCTCCTCCACAAATATGGGTGTACACTTTGCGGGAACACTTCTAGTTTTAACGCTTACCTTACTGCTCTGCTCAAGTCGTGCACACCGAGCTTCGCAATAGAAACTGACTCACTGCCCTTTAGATAGGCATAACACTGCTATTCCGGCCTCAGTATCATTTTATTTCTGACCGTGGAGCCAATGAGTAGCACCACACAGCGATAGCTAGCTAGACCGAAGAGAGGTTCACGTGAAAAAACTAAGCGCACTACATCACATCAGCATTATCGAATCCCGTGGCACGAATTGCGCATGGGTACGCATCAAATACGATAGCAAGAGTTTCCAACAGTCCTTCCCCTTCAAAAAATTCGGCAGCAAGGCAAAAGCCATAGCCGCCGCGAAAAAGAAGAGAGATATCGAGGGCAAGAAAATCTACGGCAGTAATTGGCCGTATGCAAAGTTCAGCCCGCGCAAAGTTTCTCCACTTAATAGCTCCGGCGAGATTGGCGTTAGCTATTCAGAGAAAGACCATTCTTGGGTGGCAACTTGGCAGGAAGGCAAAGGCGTAAAAAGAAAACAGAAGAATGCGTACTTCTCGATAAACAAGTACGGCGATGACAAAGCGAAGGGAAAAGCGATTAGGGCTCGCCGCAGCGCGGTTCGGGCTAATAAGATTGGCTAGCTAGTGAGTAGTTTTACGCGGCTAGTTAAGGCGGGCTGACTGTGGAGACCGCCAAATTTGAGTCGTATCCAAAAGATTGGTGTAGACAAGGCTCGCCTCGAAATTCAAACGATCCACACCATAGACTTCATATAATGCTTCAAAACTAGCGACCGCCTCGTCAGTGTCGCTATCTATCGCTACAACCAGATCATCAAGAGCTGCAGCATCTGACAAAGCCTGCGCCGTGTGCATCAAACCTGCATCTCGCATACCCGATATCAGAACCACCTGGGTATCGCTACTAGCAGGAAAGGTAGAAAACAGCCCGTAGTCCCGAAAGGGTTCGCCCTCCTCCGGCAACCCAGCATCACTGGTGTAATACTCCTCGGTAGCCGAGTTAAACAACTCGTCATAACTACGGCCAAGGCGAAGGCCAGAGCCGGCAAACGTCATGGCCGTCAATTTCTCTAGCGCGCTGATGTAGCCGATATAGACGATATGGTTACTGCGGATGTCAGCACTAGTTAGGTCCGACATCATTGTTATATTCACCGTCTTACCGCTGTTCTGCAAGATCGGAACTATCTTTGCCAATGCATAGGCACTGCCTTCCGGCATATAGCTAAGATCAAGGTCGAGGTAATTCTCGGTGTGTTCGATATCGCTAAACTGCAAGTCTTCTAAATCACTGCTGGAGTTCACAGAGAATTCGCGCACCATACGCGCGATGTTGCCATTGGCATTGAGCTCACCAAATATGTAGTAGTCACCCATCACCAGGAGAATTGGCTGATCGTCATTTAAGACTGCACTCCATACCGGATGATTTGCTGCGATCTGGGACGGAGGACTACTCAGATCACTTCTCATGGGAGCCATGTAAATAAGGTTCGCGCCAAGAAGCAAAACAATAAGCCCAAGCAGAACACTGTTCAATTTAAATTTCGGCAGCAATGCCCTAGCTGATTCGATGCTGACAGGCCTAGGCACTGCAGCTAACGAATATTTCCCCTTAGGAATAGCCAGTTGATACAGCGAATCTAGTTCATGCTCCTCATAGTACGCGGCTAATTTTTTGCGCAACTGATGCACATACACACGCACAGACGAATCGGTGGATACATCGAAGTCTGCCGGCTTGCCCAGCACTTCGATAGCCAATTCGATTTCCTTTGGCGTTTTGTTCTCGAGGGAGCACTCTACCAAATACCCGAGCATAGCCAAATAATGCTTGGACCGCCCCAGAACCCCACTAGATGCGATACGGTCACGCAGCGCTAGTAATTCAGCGACACTAAATGCTTCGTCTATGCTTACGCTTACGCTGGCGACWGTGTCGGTAGATTGGCTCATTGGGGATGCTGTTATCTGATTGAGGAGAACTTGGAGTATAGCAGAATGTTAAGTCTCAATTTAACGAAGCCAAAAWTTTCGCAGCGCCTAGTCTAGGATTTAATCAGCAGGTATTTCAGCTTGTCGGCATYGGACTCCCCACGATACACAGGCAACTCAAAGCGTCATTTTGAGGCTCTCTCAAATGCCTCTGAGCTGATACCGCCAATGTGGTTGTGTCGGCGAATTTTGATTGTAGAGCATCTCGATGAAATCGAATGTATCGGCACATGTTAGATCCCTGATTTTATAGATTCTTTCCCCGATGCGCTCCTTTTTCAAGAGACTGAAAAAAAATTAGGCAACTGCATTGTCCCAACAATTTCCTCTTCGACTCATACTGGGTTCAAGGTTCTTTGTTTTACAAAACCGAAGCCAGTCATCGCTGCTATGCTTTGATCTGAGTGTATGAGTACATGTTGGGTTGGCCTTCGTCTCCACACAGCCCATCGAGAACGATTAGCTTGTGGCTTAGCTGAACTGAAGGAGTTTCGCGGCTTGCCGAAAGCATAGTGTGCGACAGCGGAACCGAACGCACGAGTAAAGAGATGTTTTTCTGAAGCAAAGAATCGGATGTGAAGCTCAGTTTTATTCAGCCTAGGAAACCTACTCAAAATGAATTTGTAGAAAGCCTAAATGGAAAGAACATTACAACAGCGTGCGACCACACAGTTCCCAGGGTTACGTACCACCGGTGGTGATTGCTGAAAAAACATAAAATGAATTTTTCGTCC
>JAESUT010000209.1 GCA_016762995.1 Gammaproteobacteria bacterium
TGTGGGCCAGAGTATTGTGGGGGAACAAACCTCTTCGGGTCTGGGCGATGGTGTACTGTTGTTTCGCTATACACCTTTGTACATTACTCCTTTTTCGCGACATGAACTTAGCCTGGGCTTCGGTGCGCGTTTTCCCATGGGCAAAGACGATGCCACGGGTGCGTTTTTCACCCTCTCGGAAGACATGCAGCCCAGCGTAGGTACGGTAGGCGCTATCGCTTGGGCAAGTCACTCCTATGCTTTTAATCAAGCGTCGACCCTAACTCTCAACACCTCTGCCAACTACACGTTCAATGACGACGAGAACGACCGCAGTTACACATTTGGCGATGAGTTCAATATTGCAATTGGCATCTCCCATAGTCCAACGACTCGCTTTGGATATTCGGCCGGAGTGCGTTATCGCACCACCAATTCCGATACACGATTTGGTGGCGCAATACCAAACACAGGCGGTGAATGGGTGGATTTTGTACCGGCGATAAATTACAGCGTGAACGATGATCTCACGCTGGGTTTGTCTGGGCGCCTTCCGGTGTACCGTGAATTAGATGGCGCTCTGCAATTTACTACCAGTTATTCATACGCGCTGTCTTTCACCTATAAAATCTAGAACGACGAGAGAAAGGTCCGCAGGAGAGACCGCGGGGGCATGAAGTGCTGGATATTTACTCTGATCCCATTTCTTCGTGTAAACATACAAGGATTCTCTCTTAAGGTTCATGAAGAGGGCGATTTTCGCCGGGTAGCTAATTGTGAGAACTAATTAGAGTAGTGAATTAGGGTTGTTGGATTAAGCGAGTAAAAAAGGACAGATCTGTCTTCTAAGGAAAATGAATGTGTCCTTTTTTTTGCCGTACTTTTCTTAAGCCTATTCGTTAGGAATCTATGCCTCGAACAAATTTTTCTACATGCGTTACGGGCAGAGACTCTCCGAATAAACTGCCGGTAGCGGTAGTGCATCCACTGTCTTGAAGATAGGTAAAAGCCTCGGGAGTTTTTACACCAACGGCACAAGTCTGTATTTTCCGTTTTTCTGCCATGGAAATCAGCGTGCTAACATTGAACTCGGCTTCCATGTTCTTGCCTATCTGATTAACAAGGATTCTTTTTAGTCTGAGTTCGCTGAAGGGAATATGCAGCAGATGGTCGAGTTCTTCAATGTCAGTTCCCATAGAATCAAGCGCAATACTAAATCCACTTATTCGAAGTCGCGTTAACGCGCCTAGCGCCAAGCCACTGGCTTCTTTCATGGCATGCTGCTCAATGGCTAAAGTAATGCGGTTGTGAGGCACGTGCCACTTATCGACGATACTGATCATACGATCTGGCCAGTCTGGGTCCGTCAAGTTCGACTTATCCATACCGACGGTAATGCCAAAATCTAGATTTAGATCTGATTTTAACCACTCGCAGTAAGCSTCCAGCACCTTATCCATTARAAGATGGTTGAACTCGGGTATTAACTTGCTGTTAAGCATATGGGACATGATTTGTGAGAGCCAAACGTTTGAACCGCGTTTGTCCTCCCAATGAGGGCGTACTTCAACCCCTATGATGGGTGAGTTTCGTTCAGCAGATACGACGATAATAGGGTGGTATTGAACTACAAATTCGCCGGGTCCTAGTGCTTTCTGRAAGCTGCTTGAACTAAAGCGTGATCGCTTATCTATTTCCAATGTGAGTCGTTCTTCGATGTCTCCGGCCTCAAGTGGCGTTTGTAGGAATCCACCTACATTTAAGCCAAATTTTAGGCCCACTCGACAGGCGGAATCCAGAATTGCTTCATCCATAGCGCCGATAAGGTAAATTCGCGATAGGGAATTCTTTTTTGCCAGCAGTGTTAATACTTCAACGCCGTCTCTTCGACCGAGAGTTAAATTTAGGAAGAGGACATCGGGTTTGTACTGGTCGATTGTTGATTCGACGGAATTGTAGTCACTGCAGGTTTTGGCTTCGAATCCCAATTTCTCTGCCGCTGAGCACAGTAGATTGGATACTTCTTCATCGTCATCAATGGCTAGAAATAAGGAGTGGTGCAGATCTGCTGAAGGTGGCATAGGCTTTTTAGCTTTCTTGTTTCCATGATCCGCAGGGATTCATGTAGTGTACAGCGCCAATTGCAGTAAGCCAAAAAAGAACGTAACAATAATTATACAAATCTTATTGTAAGAATTGGCTTTCAGTTGCCAGCGTACAAAACAGCTACTAGTGTCATTTGACTCTATACTTAGATCTCGGCAATTAAGTTTTTTAGTTCAGCAACTCTAGGTGTGATTTGGCACTTAGTACAGCCGATAGGGGGTTCAGTTGGTGATTGCTTAAGCTATAGGGGTAGGGAACGGAGAAAGAGAAAGGAGTTGGATGCTCGCTATGCATGCACTTACCATGCATTTACAATTCGTAGGGAGGGCGGCTATCCGCCATAATTTTATTCAGTTTATCTTGCGCGCGCTTTGGGTTGGTCAAATCCTTCACCTCTAACATTTCGCATTTGTCTTCTACCATCTGATCGATAGTCACCGGGTAGAATTTACAGTCGTCGGGGCGGTCCAAATAGATATCGCAGGTATATATTTCTTGGTTGGGGGTCTTCCGCAGCCACGGGCAACGTTCTAATTGCTTGCCAGTGGCTGGGTCCGTCCAGATTCCGCCGTTCTGCACATATTCATACAGGTCGGGTCTAAAAGTTTCCCACAACTCTATCTCCTCATCCGACACCGACAAGCCGTCGCCACCGTACTTGGTACAACATTTTCCGCACTGATTACATTCTTTCAAGAGTAAAGTTCGCTTCTGATCATCTATTGGTGAGCTTCTGCATGGGAGAGTTACAGCCACGCTAGAACTGACAGGGGGAAAGTTATTTTCTGGTCTTTGATCATGGACTATAAGCGAAACAAATTGTAGTCATGTTAAGCGGAAGTCACTAGTGTCACCGTGTTTTTGAACCATCCTCTTCTATTACGCTATTTATTCATGACACAGATCATAACGAAGTTGCTGTGAATGGTTATCTTGTAAATAGAGAGTTATAAAACAAAGGAGTTAGCAATGACCATTGAGCACCATGACCTAGTACACGAGTTTCCTCAGCTTCGCGACCGTATCCATGAGTTGAAGATCGGTAACAAGCATTTTCGTAAGCTCTTTGATGAGTATCACGTGCTGACTAGCACTATTGAAAATATGGAAACAGAAGCAACTGCGGTTACTACGCACACTGAAGAAGAAGCCAAAATGCATCGGGTTCATCTAAAAGACGCGCTGTATAAGATGCTAATTGCTTGATCTTTATGTGCGGCAAAGACGGAGGAGAGACAATATGAATACCCAGTTAGTAGAGGGAAAGCTCAGAGAGAAACTTGGGCAGTTAGAAGAGCGGCTTGCTCATGTTAAAAAAGACATAAGTAAAAGCTATTCCAGCGACTCTGCCGAGCAGGCTGTGGAGCGTGAAAATGACGAGGTTCTTGGGGGTATTGGGCAGGAAACCCAGTCAGCCATTGAGGATATTCGCGCGGCTTTGGTTAAAATCGGCGAAGGCACTTATGAGAACTGTTCCAATTGCGGTAAAGCGATTAATCCCGAGCGCCTAGTGGCGTTACCGGAGACTGGGCATTGTGTTGCCTGCGCCGGAGACTAGCTCGAAGTTGGAGTCTCGCTATTGCTGAGCGGCTGAAATGGCAAAAGAGCCAGTGTAGACGGCGCTTTTGTCTGTGTAAAATTGAGCGTCGCTTAGCTCTTCAATGCGGCTGCGTTAGGTTCTATACGGCTCTGATAGGCTTCATTAAAATTGATTAAAAATACACCCCTCTGTCTTCCCCGGCCCTTCATTTCTTGTTAATTTTGGTGGTAACGTAGTTAGTCGATCCAAGCTAGGGCAACGGCGTGTCATCGCTATAAAATGCACAGTTACAATGCAGACAATCGAAAGTGGCAATAACTGCATGCACGACAGCATCAGCGGTCTAGAACCTAGGGAAGGTGTAAAAGAGTTGCTGCGTGTTATCGGTTAGCGAGAAAAGAGAAAAGAGAAAAGAGAGCAGAAGCATGATTAGACAAAATCGCATGAGTAGAAACTTTGCAATGGGGGCAATTCTTGCCTTAAGCCTAGTGCAGATGAGTTCTGCTATGGCACAGCCGCCACCCAAGGACCCCAACAACTACGTGCCAGGGCTGGGTGATCTGATGGGGTCTTTGCAGGTGCAGCATGGCAAACTCTGGTTCGCCGGCTCGCAGCAGAACTGGCCGCTGGCAGCTTATACCGTGGATGCGATAAAAGAGGGGATTGCAGATATGATTGTCCTGCGTCCGCGCTACAAGAGAGAATCCATTGTTGAAATGCTGACTCTGCTCACCGGCCAACCAATGCAGGATCTTGAAGAAGCAGTACAAAAGCAGGACAGTGTGCTATTTATGCAGGCCTATGATTCGCTTACCGAAGGCTGCAATGTTTGCCACAGCAATCACGGCTATGGGTTTATTGCTATTCAGCGGCCGGCGGCGCCAGCCTGGACTAATCTGCGCTACCGGCCTTAAGCTGGGCCAGAACCTTAAGGAGAGTGTGACTTGAGCAAGGAAGCCAGCAAAACGCAATTTCTACGAGTACTGGGCCGCCGCGAGGTATTAGCGCTGGCTTTCGGTGCCATGATCGGCTGGAGCTGGGTGGTGCTGTCTGGCACCTGGATCAGTTCGGCAGGCACGCTGGGTGCTATTGTTGCCTTTCTCATCGGCGGAGCCGCCATCTTATTAATTGGACTTACCTACGCGGAGCTAGCCTCGGCTCTGCCTTTCGCCGGCGGCGAACACGTTTACAGTAAGCGTGCATTGGGCTCTGGCGCTTCCTTCGTTTGTACCTGGGGCATCATCCTCGGTTACGTCTCCGTTGTAACTTTCGAGGCTGTGGCTCTACCAACCGTGCTGGATTCACTCATACCGGGCCTAGATAGAGTTTTCCTTTGGCAAATTGCCGGTTGGGATGTCTATCTGTCCTGGGTATTGGTGGGTGTATTTGGCGCCGTAGCCATGACAGTTCTCAATGTGGTGGGCGTGCGCATGGTAGCGCTAGTGCAAAGCGTGGTCGTGTTGGCTATTTTGCTTGTGGGGGTGTTGTTTGTCAGCGGGGCGCTGTTCACCGGTGACATCAGTAATATGCAGCCCCTGTTTAAGGATGGCGTTTCCGGAATTACTCTTGTGCTGGTCATGGTGCCATTCATGTTTGTAGGCTTTGATACCATCCCCCAGGCAGCAGAGGAAATAGACCTGCCTTTTAAAGACATTGGCGCCGTATTAATGATCTCCGTGGCAATGGCCATCGTCTGGTATGGCTTTATTGTTCTAGGGGTTGGTCTGGTCCTGGACGAGGCCGCTATTGGCTCCGCAGACGTGGTGACCGCCGCTGCCAATACCGCCATCTACGGCGAAGCAGGTGGCACGGTGTTATTGATTGCCGGTCTCGCCGGCATTATTACCAGCTGGAACGCTTTTATTCTCGGCGGAAGCCGCGCTATTTATGCGCTGGCTCGTGGAGGGTTGTTGCCAGAGTTTCTTGGTGAGTTGCACCCTAAATACCATACGCCTAAGAATGCGATTCTGTTAATAGGCGCACTGTCCATTATAGGTCCCTTCTTTGGTCGGCCAGCATTGGTTTGGGTTGTCGATGCCGGCGGTCTCGGTATTGTCATTGCCTACGGCATGGTGGCGTGGTCATTTCTAGTATTACGCAAGAAAGAACCAGAGCTGGAGCGGCCCTATAAGGTACGTTATGGAAAATTTGTGGGCACCTCTGCATTAGTGTTGTCAATTGGCCTGGGTTTGCTCTATCTGCCCGGCAGCCCCGCAGCGCTGATCTGGCCGCAGGAATGGGGCATTGTTTTGGCGTGGATTATTCTTGGAGGAATTTTGTATAGCTTCTCGAGAAATAGAAGGGAAAGAGATAAGGCGTGAAAAGCCAGCTGTATGTCTCTTTCGTCCCTTTCGTCTGATTCATCTCTTTCATCTTGCGGGCCTCGTTCTAGCTAGCTCCTGTCCTATTTGTGTTGCGGTTCCCTTCTTTGCGCTCACGCAGAATCAATCGTATCTATAGGGAAAATAGGCAGCAGGCAATGTGACCGGTTTGTCTTATTAATCAACGAAAGTGCTCAACAAAATAAAACTACACGACCAAGCAATGCCGCGGGCAAGGATAGTTGCCCGCCGGCATCTCAGCTGCTACTGCAACGGACTATTCTTTTGTAAGTTTCGCGCAGTAGGAAACAATACTGTCAGTGCCTAAAGATGAATAACAGTACTCAAAATTGTTGTCGTCCTCGAACCAAAGCTGGCCATGGCCGCCGAGAGAGTCAATAAATATGCCCTCGCGGCCGGTCGATCGAATTGAGCCATAGACCTGAATAGATGCAGCCCCGCGCGCCATTGTCGAGAGCCGTGAAGAGCCAATAAACACCTCGCCGTCTTGCGCGATTATCGTTAACTCTAGGTCCGCTTGGCTGATTATTACACCCCCAGCAACCAAGTCATCTGAACTTAGATTGGGGGAGGTAACGACCCGAATATGCCCCTTCCAGATACCCGTCATTTCGGGATAGTTCTGTGCATTCAMAGASWGAGGCAGRGTTAACAGRAGAATAGAAAAACAGAATTTGCGAATCGTAAACATTTTTTGACCCCCTACAAGTTGAACTATAGGTTGGGTACTTCAGGACTGCGCCCAATGATACGTGCSTCATCAGTATAGGCTACTTGTSGTTGTTAACCTAAGCAATTAGCYGTGCCTCTAATGCGSWCCAGAGNCCCGTGCGGRGCTATACGGCGGCYCRGCATGCCGCTGCTGTAGTCTAGACTCAGMGGCGTAGCCTACTATGTGATTCGCAAGCGAAGTAAGCTGGGCCAAAGCAAAACACCGTRGTTTGGGAAGAAGGGGNATNARCCARCTGYACTCCTGTGCATGCTTTAGCATTCAACCCCATCGGTATTGCCAAAACTCGGCGATCAAACTACTCTCGTATTGTTTAATTCAACCGGCCAATAAATACCGTGAAGAACGCTTCTCACACTCTCTACATGTTCAGGTTTTCGCTGTTGCTGCTTGGCTGCTCGTTGGCTTTCTCAGCTACGGCAGCGGAGCGTTTAGCGGCCCTGGTTGGTGATGGCAGTGTGATGCTGCACTCGCCCACTGGTGAGCAGCTAGTAAGCCTCAACCCCGATTTTTCGCTGGTACCGGCGTCCATTCTCAAGATCCCGCTGGCGCAGGTGGCTCTCACCACGCTAGGTGAAGACTTTCGCTTCGAGACACACTTCTATCGGAACAACAGCGGTGACCTGTTAATCCGGGGTTTAGGCGATCCGTTTCTGGTGTCCGAGGAGCTTGCTCGTATCGTGGACATCCTAGCGGAGCGTGGACTGCAGCAGATCCGCCGCCTGGTTATGGATGACTCCGCTTTTGAATCGAACCCCGACCTACCTATCGAGAGCGGCAGCGATCAGCCCTACGCTGCGCGCAATAGCGCTCTAGCGGTGAATTTCAACACGGTGAACCTGGCGTGGGCGGCAGACGGCACCTTGATCACGGGCGAGGTGCAGACTCCTTTAACAGCCCTTGCCCGCGAGCTAGGCGCGCAGCGTATCCAAGGCGGCCCGCAGCGCATTAATTTGGGTGATGACCCAGCCGCTGGCTTGCAGCAGGCGCAGCAACTGTTTCGGCACTTTCTTGTAGAGTCAGGTATCAGCGTATCCGATGCGGGCTTTCATCAAGAAAGCGTGACGGATGAGTGGGCACTCTTCTATAGCCATCGCAGCTCCCAGTCGCTGCGCGGCAATCTAGAGGGCATGCTGCGTTACTCCAACAATTTTATCGCCAATCAGCTCTTTCTTACACTCGGGGCGCAAGCCAGCGGCTACCCTGCCACGACCGAGGCAGCGCGTGCCGCCCTGCAACAGCAACTCACTGAGCTGTACGGCGATGGTTTCGGGAGCGACCCACAGTCCTTGCTGATGCTAGAGGGTTCAGGGCTGTCGCGCGCCCAGCGCAGCAGTGCCGCCGGCATGATGCGTATTCTCGAAGTCTTTGAACCCTATGCCGATCTGTTGTCTGAAACGGACGGGGTGTTACGCAAGAGTGGCACCTTAACGGGTGTCTACAACTTCGCCGGTTACATCCGTGGGCCAGAGGGTCTGTATCCGTTTGTTATTTTAACTAACCAGTCGGTTAACAATCGTGCAG
>JAESUT010000042.1 GCA_016762995.1 Gammaproteobacteria bacterium
GAATCCATGTCGCGCGAACCCGAGTGGCGTGAACCCGAGTAGCGTGAACCTGAGTAGCGTGAACCTGAGTAGCGTGAACCTGAGTAATACGAATCTGAGTAGCGTGAACCTAAATAACGCGAACCAATGAATGAGCTGCCACCGTAAGGAGAATTATAGACCGGACCATAGCTCTGCCCACCAACACCTGCATAGTAAAACTCATCACTTAAGCTCGCGAACATATTGCTTAACAGATTTATTTCTGTATAAAAACGTGGAATATGGTCGCGCCGATCGGCTGTAAAGAATGCTTGCTCGAGACGCTCATAGCCGCGCCGTACATCTTTGAACCGTGAACGGATACGAGAATTGCTGCGATCGCGCCTTAACGAATCCGCAAGCTGCGAGGCTTCCCTCCGTAAAGTTACCGCACGCTGACGAACGGAACCATAATGACGAACATAACGAAGATCGTCTGCGAGATGACCACTAATCAATTCGATCTCGCTAGCGAGACGCGATATCTCAAAATGAGTAGCGAAGGCAGTACCGGGCGCCAAAATTACTAGCACAGCGGTAATGCTTGCCCAGCGCGCTATGCTCGCCAACCTAAATCGCCTGCTTGTCATGACAGCCACTCCCTATCGAGTTAACTCGATCTTGAACTGAGGTACCTCTGCAGTATAGGCGCAGAGGCTGAACACTAACTTAATGGGATACGCCCGTGGACTCCTGTTCCTGCGCTGTCTATCTATCCCCCTACCTATCTACCTGTCTGCCTATCTACCTGTCTACCTGTCTGCCTGTCTGCCTGTCTGCTTATCTAGCGCACGCTTACTTAACTCGCATCCACGACAGCTAGATAACGTTCAATAACCTCGGTAATACCTAGCTGCAGGGATTCGACTACAAGTGCATGACCGATCGAAACTTCGAGAATATTGGGTATCTCTAGAAACTTCGCCAGATTTTGCAGGTCCAGATCGTGCCCTGCATTGATTCCGATACCAAGCTGGCCCGCCTTTTCCGCAGCCACACGATAGCGCTCGAATACTGGCTCCTGTTCGGGGCCCGCGTAGTGGCTCGCGAAGTCTTCGGTGTAGAGCTCAATGCGATCTGCAGCTAAGCGCGACACGTGATCAATCATTTCAGGGTTTGGGTCTAAAAATAGGCTGCTGCGAACGCCACTGTTACGAAGCTCGCTCAACACTTGTTGCAGCACAGGCTTGTGCTGCGGGATATTCCAACCGTGATCGGAAGTCAATTGACCGGGAGAGTCGGGTACGAGCGTGCATTGATCTGGACACACTTCTAGCACCATCTTCATGAAGTCTTCCGAGGGGTAACCTTCTATATTAAATTCGACCTGCGGATTGTCTTTTAGCATCTCGCTAAGCGCATAGACATCACGTCGAGTTATATGACGTTCGTCTGGGCGTGGATGCACAGTTATGCCCTTAACACCCAGCTTAATTAACTGCTCGCTGAATCCAACTACAGAAGGAAAATCCCGGCCGCGAGAATTTCTAAGGAGAGCAATTTTATTCACATTAACACTAAGTACGGTCACAACAATTCCTTAAAATAGCTATCGAACAAAAATCGAGTCGATGCAGAATCAATTCTGCAAAAATTTAAATAATATTTTCTGTAGAGCCTGAGGTTGTTCCGCGTGCAACCAATGGCCCGCGTTCATGATTAGCTTTACTGATGCGAGAGGAAACATTTCTTTGATCTGCACTTCATGTTCAGCTTTTATATACGGCGACAAACTACCCTTCACAAACAGAACCGGTTTCGTAAAACTCACAGTGGCTACGAGCTCAGCCCGAAGATTGGCGTAGTTTTCTCGTATCGAAGCTTTGTGAAGGCGCCATTCGAACGAACCTAGTTTGTTACGCACTAAATTGGTTAGCACAAATTTCCGTGTTGCCTCATCTGGAATAAATTCCTCCAGAGTTACCTCAGCCTCTGTTCTACTTTTAATCGAATCCAGTTTAACCGCATCCATCGCAGCTAGCACATTCATATGGCCATCTGCACCTTCGGGATAGCTAACCGGCGCAATATCAACGACGACAAGCCTCTCTACCAACTCGGGAAAACTCAGCGCAAGCTGCATCGCAACTTTGCCGCCCATCGAATGCCCAATGAGTTTGCACGGCTCTAARCCTAAGCGAATAATCAGTTGACGAACATCTTCCGCCATAATTTGGTAGTCAAGCTGGCCTGAATGCGGGGAGTCACCGTGATTGCGCAGATCGACTCCATAGACCGCATACTGCTCCGCCAACTGCTTACAATGCCACCCCCAATTACTCAGGCTCCCAAATAAACCGTGGAGCACAAGCACGGGCGCGCCAACGTCTGAATACTGTCGGTAGTTTAATTCCATGGCGGGCCCAGTCTAAGGCAGGTCCTTAAGCAGTTCCAACACGTCATCATGGTGCGTCTTGGTCTTGAACTTATCCATAATATGCACTAGGCGCCCTTCTTTATCGATTATAAAAGTTGTGCGCACTATGCCCATRTATTCKCKACCCATAAACTTCTTTAACTTCCACACCCCGTACTTATCTGCGATGGCGTGCCCCTCATCGGCTAACAAGTCGAAGTTCAGACTCTCTTTTTCTTCAAACTTCGCCAATCTCTTCACTGGATCTGGGCTCAGGCCCAGTGCTAGCGCATCAAACTTGGCTAGCTGCTTCTTGGAATCGCGCAGACCACAGGCTTGATTCGTGCAACCCGGCGTCATCGCCTTAGGGTAGAAGTAGAGCACAACATTTGCGCTGCCTCTAAAGTCTTTCAATGCTATTTTTTCTCCTGCTTGGTTAAGCAGGGTGAATGTCGGCGCCAAATTGCCTAGTTTCAAAGCGGTCATTTTGTTCTCTCAATTTCGGTAAGAAATATGATACATGGATTTAATGAGCACCAGTATACTCGCTAGATTTCGATTCACTAGCTCGTAAAACACGACGACGCTCAACACTGCCCCAAACAGATGACTGACCCCGACACAGTGAACTACCATTATCTGAGCTGGTTTTCTCCATGTTACACTGCTCAGATGAACGCAAGAGCCGAATCCATCGTCGTACTCACCGGAGCAGGAATTTCTGCTGAATCGGGCATCAAGACTTTCCGCGCGGCCGATGGCTTGTGGGAAAACCACCCAATCGAGGACGTCGCCACACCCGAAGGTTTCGAGGCTAATCCGCAACTAGTCTACGAATTTTATAACCAGCGTCGACGGCAATTACTATCAGAGCAAGTCAGACCCAATGCGGCACACAGCTATCTCGCGAAATTTGAGCACGAATTCCCCGGAAAGTTTCTATTGGTTACGCAGAATGTAGACAACCTTCACGAGCGCGCGGGCTCAGAAAATTTACTGCATATGCACGGCGAGCTATTAAAGATGCGCTGCATTAACTCCCAGCTGATATTCGATATCCTTGAGGACTTCAACTTCGACACAGATTGTCGTTGCTGCCGCTCACTAGGCAATCTACGACCACACATAGTCTGGTTTGGCGAAATGCCTTTGCACATGAACAAGATCAATCAGGCCCTGGAAAGCTGCGATGTCTTCGTAGCCATCGGCACCTCGGGAAATGTATATCCGGCTTCTGGCTTCTATCAGAGCGCAAAGATTAGCCGCGCACGAACTGTTGAGCTGAACCTTGAGAGAACAAGCTCCGGGTTTGATGAGCACATCGTCGGCAATGCTTCGGCGATAGTGCCAGAGTTTTTTGAAAGTTTATTGCAGGCTTATTGAGGCAGGTTTTTTTAGACTGCTGATCTAACTGCACACAGAAGAGGTATCTATGGTTCGTAAAATTGCACTGGGTCTAACCGCCCTACTGGGCTTGCTTCTAATTGGCATTGCTATCACCTACTTGGCGACTATGCCTTCGAGCCTGCCGCAAGACTCGAGTAGCGAAGAATGGCTACAGCCCGGGCCTTTTACCGTAGGGTTCTCCGATTTCGTACTCGTAGACGAATCTCGCGAGACTATGAGTAACGGCGATGCACCTATGCAACCGAGTCGCACATTCCCCACTAGTGTCTGGTACCCCGAAAACGGAGAGGGAAACTATCCACTGGTAATCCATAGTCACGGCTTCGTATCGGAGCGCACAGATTTAGCCTATGTCGCTGAACTTCTTGCGAGCCATGGCTATGTTGTTGCCGCAGCAAATTACCCACTTACAGCGGGCGGCACTCCCGGCGGCCCGAATGCCGATGACTTAGTCAATCAGCCCACAGATATCAGCTTTCTGATCGACTCCCTTTTACAGCTCTCCGGCGGCGACAAACCCTTCGCTGGAGAATTGGACCCCTCGCGAATTGCGCTAATGGGTTACTCCCTTGGCGGCATTACCACTACGCTAGCTACCTATCATCCAAGACTGAGAGACGAAAGAGTTGCTGCGGCAATTTCGATAGCGGGGCCATCGGCAGGGCTCGTTAGCAAATTTTACCAGACTACTGACGTGCCTTTTATGATGATAGCTGGCACCTTAGAYGCGTTAATAGATTTCGAATACAACGCAGCKATCATTCCCGAGCGAGTACAGAACAGCGTATTGATTAAAATTGAGGGAGGCAGCCATTTGGGTTTCGGCTCGGTCTCCGAGCCCTGGTTGCGCCTGATGAATCACCCTGACAGCTTAGGCTGCACAGCAGTATTATCAAACTTGGGATCCGATCCGAACGCRGCATTTATCCCCCTAGGCGATGAATCCGATGGCATTGTTTTGGACTCCAATATCCCCGCTCTGTGCGCAAAAATGCCGAACGAGAAAGCACTGCATCCTGCACGACAACAAATGGTAACTAGCATCGCGGCACTGTCCTTCTTCGAGCTCGTTTTCAACAAAGACCCTGCTAAACGGCAAGCTGCGTATGAACAACTAAGCAGTGCGCTTCCAGCAGATATGAGCGAGGCAACGTTCTCCAAATCTTCTGACCTACAGAGTACGCTACTCAAAGCACGTTAATTAAATTCTGACCCGTACTGACTGCGGCAAGAGACAGTTCAAATCGCTGCACAGCTGCAACTTAATTTGTAATTCGGCTGACGCACAAAGCCTATCATCCGGCATTGAATTACGTTGGATTGTAGCCTCTATATTGAAGCTGTTCTTATAGATTGCCACGCTGCCTACAGAGCCCACCTGCAGCTGTCCATTTGCCTTAGGCATGCTCACATCCATCAGAGTCCAATGCCGCTCATTGTCACCGAGCGAGACAACGATAGGAGAAAAATTCTCGACAGCTTGATCTTGCGCTGTGACGTGCCAGTTGTCCGACAACATAACCTCTATTTCGATTTGCACCAGCTGTTCTGAGGTAGAGAGCATCCGGCGACAAGAAATCTTAGCCTTGCCCCCTTCTATCCATTGCACACGATCTCGAGAACCGTCTTTCCGATCTGATATTAGTCTCAGCATGCTGGGATGACTCATGGGACTGTCATTGATGTGACCTAGGAGTGAGCCAATACCTCGGTCGATCCGCTCAAATAAAGCCTGCTCGCTTTCACTTGTTGCAGGATCACATTGCTCATTTCTTCTAGCTAACTGCAGAAGACAATGCAGGGCTGTCGCTGCAGGTGAAAATATTGCACCGTCGCTAGCATTGCGTGAACGAGTGAGCTGCGGCCCCGTTTGTTGCGTCGGGCTCAGGAAAAAACCATCATTCCCCTCGTCCCAAAACTCGGCAATCGCAGTCGTCATTAGCGTCTGCGCCTGCTGCAGATAAACCGCCTCGTTAGTTACATCATATAGTGCAATGAGCGCCTCGGCGAAATTCGCATAGTCTTCTAACTGACCTGCTATGGAGACTGTCCCGTCGAGATAGATACGCTTCAAATAACCTGCCTCGTCCACGTTGTTGCCCCACACAAAGGCAGCCGCCTTTCGAGCAATATTTAGATAATCTTCATTACCTAGCGCCGTTGCAGCTTTAACGAAAGCCGTCATCATCGCCGCCGCCCAGGCGACAATTAATTTGTCATCAACCAGTGGGTGAATGCGTTTTTCTCGTGCAAGGTAGAGCTTCTGCAACACGCCATCGAGCTTTTCTGTGAATTCTTCTATGCCGGCTTCTGCGGCAAACTCTTCCAACGATTTGGAAAGGTTGAGGATATTCGAGCCCTCGAAATTGCCGAGCACGCTGGGCGCATACAGCAGATTTACTAACTGCATCTCGTCAACATCCAAAACTTCCCGCAGCTCATCTAGCGACCAAGTAAAGAACGTGCCCTCTTCACCCTCACTATCTGCATCGGTTGCAGAATAAAACCCACCTTCGGATAACTGCATATCCCTGGCAACATAGTCTAGCGTCATCTCGCAAATACGGCGGAAGAAAGGCTGACCGCTTAGCTCATAAGCTTGTAGATAAACCAGAGCCAATTGCGACTGGTTGTAGAGCATCTTCTCGAAATGCGGTACTAGCCACCGCTCATCCACACTGTAGCGATGAAAACCACCGGCGATTTGGTCATAGACACCTCCTCGCCCCATGCCTTCTAGCGCCCGGTCCACGAAACCCATCGCCTTTTCATCACGCTCCCTGCGAATATGATCCAACAATAGAAGCAGCAGTGGTTCCTGCGGAAATTTAGGCTCACCGGAGAGACCTCCGTAGCTGCGGTCTTCCCGCTCAGACAGAGCCTCGACAGTATTTTCAATGATGTTTTCAGCAAGCGATGTCGCTTTTTTGCGTTCACCGAGAATCCTATCGATGGCTACGGCTATTTGCTGCGCAGTAGATTCCAGCTCAGCATACTTTGTCTTCCAAGCCTCTGAAATTTGATTCAGCAGGGAAATAAAAGAGGCCGCCGGAAAATAAGTCGCGCCAAAGAACGGTTTGCCATCTGCCAACAAGAAGCTGGACATGGGCCAGCCACCCTGGCCCGACACCAGTTGAACCCCCGTCATGTAAACCTCATCGATGTCCGGGTACTGCTCTCGGTCCATTTTTATACAGATGAAACCTTGATTTAAAACCGCGGCCACGTCGACGTTATCGAAGCTCTCGACCTCCATAACATGACACCAATGACAGGTTGAGTAACCGATGGAGAGAAACACCGGCTTATTCTGCTCGCGCGCATGCTCAAATGCCTCGGCTCCCCAGGGATACCAGTTGACCGGGTTATGGGCATGTTGCAACAGATAGGGAGAGTCTTCGCGGATGAGCCGATTAATAAACAAGGCTACCCCCTCGCCATCTAAATGCTCGGTACGCTTGTCGTAGCCGCCCTGCTTGCTTTGTTCTAGCTTCCGTAATTCAGCTTCAAGATCGTTCATACACTTCTTTCCCAGCCCTCTGGACGGCATGGTTTTAGGCTTAGACCCTAACCCAGCCACTGCTAATCATTGTGCAATTTTATGTGCAACATCAAAAGCTACTGATGTAGCCAAGTAAGCTTGTGCCAAAAAAATGCCAAACGCATGAAATAAAAATGGCCTACTGCTGTTCCTTTATATTGAGTTGCACTGTTTCTGCACAGGCAATTCTCTTACCCTTGAAGCCCTCGTCCAACGGGGGCTTTTTTTAATTAAAAATCAGTGCTACTGACTAGAGCGCATAGAAACCACTAGAGTAGTTTCTCCAACTCCTCAGGAAAATAAGGGCGTTCACCCTCTTTCAATGAAACGGCAATAATCTTCGCCTCTAACATCAGCTCATCGTCTGTGAGCCTTCTAATTTCCTGCTCGAACACCACCTTCAATCGGCCCAGTTTCTTAGCGGAAACAGACACGCTAAAACGATCACCCGGCCTGAGGGCTTGCTTGTAGTCCAGCTCGGCTCGGATGACCACGATGATTACACCAAGCGCCGTCAATTCGGCAAAATCTAGGCCACGGCTATTCAAATACTCGTGCCGAGCCTGTTCGAGATAATTCTGATACACGGCATTGTTTACGATGCCCTGCAGGTCACACTCATAGTCGCGCACTTGCAGCTCTGTGGTAAATGACGATGTTCCCATTCAAAATTCCTTTTTGGGATACTCTTTCATAAGAGACACTTAACAAGTCGACTGTCTCTACCCCCCATACACAGCCATACTAGCATCTAGCGGAGCGATATTATTAGCCTGCCTGAATATTTCATGTAAGAATAATTGCTGAGGAAACATTTCTTCAGTATATATTTCAAACCT
>JAESUT010000160.1 GCA_016762995.1 Gammaproteobacteria bacterium
TGATTCGGATTCATGGGTACGCGAAAACTTAAGTACTCCAAGCTGAGATCCTAATCCGATGTATTGCAGGTATTTTTGTTTTCCTTCTGGTGTAGTACCACCCAAGACTCCCATAGCCACTTGTACACCAAGCCCCTGGCTCATGCGTTCGTTTCCATGGCGTGCTATGGCATGCGCTATTTCATGCCCCATAACTACGGCCAATTCGTCATCGTCTTCTGTTAAGTCCATGATTCCCGTGTACACCACAACCATTCCTCCGGGCATGCACCAGGCATTAACTGTTGGGTCATCTACGGTGAAGCCATAAATCATCTTGTTGTTGGGGTCTCTCCTAGAAGCCGCGATAAATCAGTCCCGTTCCTAGTTGAGGACTGGTATATTGTATGCCGCTTTCTGAAAAGCGATAGCTAGTATCGCCCTTCCGAGAAAAATGAAACTAATGTGCCATAAGCAGCAAGTGGCGCATTAAATACCCAACACATCGAATAAAGAGGCACTACATGTCAGTAAATTCTACCTACCTACAGATGTTCTCCACAGTAACCGAATCAGGAGAGCTGCGCCTAGAGTTGAAAGAACAAGAAACACCCAAGCCAACCGCGGATCAAGTCTTGGTCAGAATTGAAGCGACGCCTATCAACCCTTCCGACCTAGGTGTCATGTTCGGCTTTACCGACATGAGCGCAGCCACCTCTACTGGTACGGTACTCACAGCGCCCGTCTCCGATCAGGGCATGCGAATCATGAAGGCACGGATAGGTCAAGAACTGGCCGTTGGTAACGAAGGCGCCGGCACGGTTGTCGCGACTGGCGATAGCGATGCAGCCAAAAGCTTGGACGGCAAGATTGTTGCGATAGCCGGTGGTGGCATGTACGGACAATACCGCTGCGTAGATGCATCAGCCTGCCTGCCTTTATTGGAAGGCCATACCGCCCAAGATGGCGCGTCCAGTTTTGTGAATCCTATGACTGTATTGGGGATGGTCGAAACCATGAAGATGGAAGACCACACGGCACTCGTCCACACMGCGGCGGCATCCAATCTAGGCCAGATGTTAAAYCGTGTCTGCCAGGCTGACGGCGTTGAGCTAGTCAATATTGTACGTAAAGAAGAGCAAGCCACGCTGCTCAAAGGCATGGGCGCCAAATATGTAGTTAACAGTAGCGCCGACAGTTTTATCGCCGACCTGACTGATGCCATTCACACAACCGGTGCAACGCTAGCGTTCGATGCTACCGGCGGCGGCATGCTCGCCTCTAATATTCTTACTTGCATGGAAGCTGCCGCAGCGAGAACTCCCGGTGCCTACAGCATCTACGGCTCGATCAAACACAAGCAGGTTTATCTGTATGGCGGACTCGATACTTCCGCCACCACCTTAAGCCGAGGCTACGGCATGGCATGGGGCGTTGGCGGCTGGTTGCTACCTAACTTTCTTGCCAAGGCTGGCATGGAAGTAGCTGGACGCTTGCGCGCTCGAGTGGCAAAAGAACTCACTACTAGTTTTTCGAGCAACTACACCAATGAAATCTCATTGACCGATGCCTTACAAGTCGAAACTATGCAGCAGTATTACGCAAAGCATACGGGTGAGAAGTTTCTGGTTTGTCCACAGAAGTAGTTCGGCTCTTCCCTCATTAGAGGGAGTGAAAATTTACTGTTTTTGAAAAAATTGAAATGAAGGGTCGTAGGTTTGAGAAAACCTACGACCCTTTTTTCTTGGGTTCGTAAAACATAATGATGGAATCCTAGTGTGACTGACAACGGGGAACCCTACACGCAGAATGAATCAATGTTATTACTAGAATAATTACCGATCATCCTGCTGTAACTCCGTCTTAAATTGTTTGAATTTCGCGACATAAGCCTCAGCACTTTTAAGCAACCCAGCCTGTTGCTCAGTCGTTAACGTCTTTACTACCTTCGCCGGCGAGCCCATCACTAACGACCCATCGGGAATATCTTTTCCCTCAGTAACAAGGCTGTTCGCACCAATCAAACAGTTCTTGCCGATCTTCGCGCCATTGAGCACGACGGCATTGATACCGATAAGCGAGTTATCACCAATGGTGCAACCGTGCAGCATTACCTTGTGACCTATGGTGACGTTCTTGCCAATTGTTAGCGGGCAATCCACGTCGGTGTGCAGAACCGAACAATCCTGCACATTGGAATTCTCGCCAATGGTGATGAGTTCGTTGTCGCCGCGCACAACCGCGTTGAACCAAACGCTGGCGTTGTTCTCCAGCCTTACATTTCCTATCACGTCAGCACTCGGCGCGACGAAATAATCTTCGCCTACGATGTTTACCTTTTTCTCTCCTAAGCTGTACAACATACTTCTCTTCCTTATTTATATCGATGCTGCAGATTCCAATTACGCTCGCGGTTCGAGTCGGGCTTCGAATCAGACAATAGAGGCTACATAGGCCAGAACCAGCAAACCTACTCCGATCATTGACCAATTTACAAGCTTGTTGTTTCTGACTTTACTCCTCACAAACTGAAATTCCGCATATCCATTCAAAGCTAATTGGCGCAGAATCATTGTTCGCTAAATAAAAAGTCTAAGCGGGTGTAGCTCAGTTGGTAGAGCTCTAGCTTCCCACAAGCGCAAAGCGCGCAGCACGACCGTAGGTCGCCCGCAGGGTGAGGAATTTGGCTTAGCCAAATCCCGAATGAACCTCGTCGCCCGCTCCATTTATTTTAACTCTTTGTGCTATAGCGATAACTAGGGCAGTCGAAACACATACAAGGTATTGCCGCCGCCGCGCTGACGAATCTCAGGCGTGTGGCGTCGATAGTTAACACCTTCGCCCGCCGCTATCGCGATGTATTGCACGCCATCTACGCTATAGCTCACTGGAAATCCTCCAGCGTTCGAGTTGAGAATTTGCTCCCAAAGAATATCGCCGTTATCAGCATCGAATGCACGCAAGGTCCTGGCATCGTCCGTGACGAAAACAAGTCCGCCACCTGTTGTTAATACTGAACCACCTATGCCGGCTCGTTGCCTATAGGTCCAGCGTGTCTCGCCAGTTGCTACATCTATGGAGGTAAACTGTCCGACCTGACCGGTATCTTCGGGCCCGACTTCCGTGCGAGTTCTGGCAGAGGCATGGTGTAGGCCCACGGTGGGCTCCACCGGCCTTAGAGCAAAATTCATGCAGGTATTGTTGGTTGGTGCGTACAGCGAATTGGTTTGTGGACTGTAGCCGACCGAGTTCCAGTTAATGCCACCCTGTGTTGTAGGGCAGACAAGTTTCTGTTGTCCGATCTCGGTAATATGGATTTCCGGGTTGGTGATGCCTTTACGCCCTTCTATGTCGACACCAACGATGACGTTCTGGAAATTGGTCTCGGTGGCCCAGAGGAAATCGCCTGTAGCGGCATCGAGTGTCCAGACGATTCCGGGCTTGCCTGGAATGCCGGTGATTACTTTCCTGCGCTCGCTAGATGCGATATTTGGATTCATCCAAGACACTGAATCGGGGTCGGGCCTGACCTCTGTCTCTACGATCAGCCGCTCGAAGGGATGATCCTGATCCCAGTTGCCACCAGGGATGTGCTGAAAGTACCAAGCGATTTCACCCGTATCGGCATTCAGTGCCAAGGTGGAGTTGGTATATAGAACATCACCACCTTTGGTGCCACGTTGTATTTCTCCCCAAGGGATGGGCACCGCTACGCCAATGAAAATCAAATTCAGCTCGGGATCGAAACTGGCAGGCATCCAGGCAGAACCACCGCGGCGCTGTTCGTCGGGCACGTCTCCCCAACTTTCCCAGTTAGGTTCGCCAATTTTAGGTACGGTATTGGTCCGCCACAACTCCTCACCGGTGTCGGCATCGTGCGCGGTAATCCAACAGCTAGTATTGATGTAGTAGCAACCAGACATGCCTGTTATGACCTTGCCGTTGAAGACCTGAGGACCGCCTGAATAGTGCTGACCAACAGTCCAATCTCCGATCTTCTTCTCCCAGGTAACTTCACCGGAGGTGGCGTTCAATGAAACTATGTAGGCGTCGCGAGTCGCTACTATCAGTTGATCCTTATAGAGGGTGCCATTGCGATTCGCACAGGAAAGCGGTGCAGCATGATCGACAGTCGCCCTTCTGTATTCCCACAGTGGTTGACCTGTAGTCGCGTCTACCGCCTCGATGAAGTCGCAGGCCTGTGGCAGAAACATGATGCCATCGTGCACCAGTGGCGTAGTCTCCTGCTTGCCCGGCTCCATGGTCCAAGACCAGGCCAAACGCAGACTGTCTACGTTGTCTTTGTTAATTTGGTCCAGCGGGCTATAAGCCCAGTGATTCGGCGTGCCGCGCCACATCAGCCAGTCGCTAGCCGGCGGATTGGCAAGCTCTTCTAAGGTGACAGGTGTGTAATTGTCCAGCAATGCTTGTGGCTGGGCCACGACGACTGATGCGCTTAGTAGTAGTGCTACCGCTGCTATGCTTCGAGTAGCCGATAGGCAACGAATGAAAGGACTGAGGACTGGCATGGTGTATTCCTTCTTCTTGTTAGACATGTCTTAGGACACGTTTTAGACCGAATTCGATTCCAGCAGGTCCAGATTAGCAAACTTCTACTGAAAATAGACCCATCCGCTGCTAATATCCGCCGATGAAGTCCCTGTGGCATCGAGAGTGGAATCAAGAGTTCGTAATCATCTCTATAAATAATTGACCTCAAAAGTAGAATTTTCTCGTAAACTGAACGAAGGAGATTCTGCATGAAGAAGTCACGATTTAGCGATAGCCAGATACTGGCTATACTAAAACAAGCCGAAATGGTCCAGGAGGCATTGGCAAAAAAGTGGTGAGGCCATCTCACCGAAAGGAGATGGCACAGAAGGCGTTATCTGCGCATTGGAGCAAATCATCGAATGGCGAGGTAAACCGAAGCGACTACGCTGTGACAATGGGCCGGAATTTATCAGCCAAGAGTTGAAGGTATGGTCGGAGAAGCAAGGCATCCAGGTTGAATTTATTCAACCTGGTAACCCACAACAGAATGCCTACGTCGAAAGATACAACCGAACTGTGCGATACAGCTGGCTAAGCAAATATCAGTTCGACTCGATTAAGGAAGTTCAGGACTATGCCACACAGTGGCTTTGGTTCTACAATAACGAACGGCCTAATAAGGCCAATGGTGGTTTGCCACCGATACGAATGCTTGCAGCAGCATAACCTCTACTTTTGGCGTCAGTTTAAAAGGGGATGATTAGCGTTGAACCGTCTCAAAGAATTCTCCAAAGGGAAGCAAAATTCAATCTCAGCTGATCTAACTCAATATCAGGAAATCAGACGTGGACAGCAGGACAAATTTGAGCAAAATAAGGGCTTATCACATAGCGGACCAAACCTTGAGCGTTAAGCGCCAAGCTTAGCAAGAGGTAGATAATGACTGTTAATTCTGCTGATTGACAACTAGGTTACATTTAGGTGACATGAATTACTCTTTAGAAGGTTAGGAAAATAGACTTCAATTTTTTTCTAAGAAATAAAATTTCATTTCAAATTAGACTGTCGCTTGCTGTTGGTTGACAGTAGTAAATGTAGGTTCCTAATTCTTACAATATATTTTCAATATTCCTACATACCTGCCTCCAGGTAAGAAATATCCTAGCTTTAACTAAGCCGAGTAGTCTCATTTCTTTTCAATAGCTGTAGAGGTATTTTGAAGCAGCGGGAGCTCACATCATGAAAGGCCATTCCCAAAAACTATTCTCAATTCGTAACATTGTTAATCTTCTCCTCCCAATATTGTTTACAGTTGTTTCCGTATTTAGCTCCTCAAGTTTTTCACAGGGAGGGATCCCTGACCTTAGGCCGCCGAGTAGTTGGACAGTTACTGGTTTGGCTTCGCTATGACAGGGCCAGCATCGGGTTCTACTGCCACTGAAGTTTGCGACGAAATACGAAGCGCTTACATCGATGCCACTCCGCCTGTCTACTTTGATAGCGGGACTCCTACCCCTCCAGAAGTGGGCGATTCCTGCTCAGGTGGAGGTACCCTTAGTTCTAGTTTTACCGCAGCCATAGTTGGCCAGAACTGCTCAATCATCGAGGTCTCCAGTTATTGTGGTCAACTTGACCCCCCGTTCGAAAGGGGGCCGCATTTGTTAAATCCGATTTGCGATCCAGGATATGAGCCATCTTATTCAGATGACGGCGTTTGTGTGTCAACTGCCGATGCAGTTTCAGATACGCCGTTGGGTGAAGATGATATGGGGCCTCCAGGTAAATGTGAAGATGCTGGAGTAGGCAATCCAATCAATCCTTCTAATGGCAATAAATACCAGGTTGAATATGACTATTTCAGTGGGGCTCCCGGCTCTTTGGGCCTTTCACGAACTTATAACTCTCTGGCTAGCAGTGTTATAGATGCAGATATGCAAGAGCCCGATATCGCGGGTGTTCGCTGGCATCATAGTTTGGATATGCGAGCTATAGTTCGGAGTATTCAGAAAACTACAAGCTCAGGCTACGTCTCAGACGTCTTCGCGGTGACACTAATACGTCCTGATTCTAGTAGATTGGAGTTTTGGATAGAGACCGACGTTTTCGGTGAAATCCAATGGACGGATATTTTGAGAGGTAAGCATAACCGCCTCGAAACTGTTGAAATAATCTCTGGAACAAGCTTGATATATAGCCGCGCCGATGGCGCAGTAGAAACTTATCAATTCACACACATCGACAATGATCTCACATGGATGTCAATTTCAAATATCGATTATTTGAATGGAAGTACTGCCAGTTTTTCGTATAACATTAGCGATAACCTGACCTCGGTGACTCAAACTCCGGGAGCTGACTATACTTTAAGTTACAACGTAAACGGTCGCATCTCACTAATAGCAGTACCGGGTGGAAATGTCTCCTATGCTTACGATCTAGATGGAAATTCTCAAACTGTTACCTATCCTGATACCAGCAGTCGAACCTACGTATATGAGGACGTTTTATTTCCAAATGCATTAACTGGTATCTTTGATGAAAACGGCGCGCGCTATTCTACTTACGCATACGATAGTTCCGAGCGCGGAATTCTAACTAAACGTGCGGGAGATACCAATCTCTATACTTTTTCCTATCTTGGTGGCTATCAAACAGACGTTACTGACCCTTTCAATCAAACCATTACTTATGAGCATAAGGATGTAAACGGACATGCCCGGCGCTCAGCTGTGTCAAGTCTTTCTAACACTTGTTCTTCAACAGCCTTGTCGAAAGAATTCGACTATACAACGGGACAATTGATAGAGGAAAAAGATGCATTCGGCACATCAATAAATTCTTATAGCTATTCAAACGACGACAAAACGGTAGAAGTAACCAATGCAGAGTATGTAACTATCACGTATGACTATTTGGATGCTGCACGTTTGAGTAAAGTGACCAAAGATACTACTGAAATCGAGTTTCTTTACAATGTGGATAATAGATTAGAGACAGAAACTATTCGTGATTTAAATACTCTTGATGAGAGCACATCGACATATACCTATGACCTTGACGGTCGAGTCGCAAGTATCGACGGGCCGCGTACTGATCTAACTGACCTGACTACGTATACCTACCATGCTTCGGGTGATCTCGCATCAGTCACGAATGCAGCATCTCAAGTTACTAACTATATCAATTACACTGCTGATGGTCGTGTAGGTAAAGTTACTGAGCCATCTGGGTTGGTGACTGACTTAACGTATACCCCAAGGGGATGGCTAGACACAGTAACTCAGTTGGGATTGGTGACTAATTATGATTATGACGCTGTTGGGAATTTGACGAGAGTTACATATCCGGATTCGAGTGTTGTCGATTTCGTGTATGACGATGCTCACAGACTGACAGAAACGATTGATCATGATGGAAACCGCCTAATCTATACCTTGGATGATATGGGCAATAGAACTAAGACTGAAATAATTGATTCTGGCAGCACCATAGTGTATTCGCGAAGTCAAACGTTTGATGTGCTTAGCCGATTGAAAACAATCGTTGGAGCACTTAACCAAACTACAGAGTACGAATACGATGACAATGGGAATATAATTGGTAAGACAGACCCGCTCAGTGTTCATACCACGTATCAATTGGATTCACTAAATCGGGTCACAACAGAAACTAATGACTA
>JAESUT010000043.1 GCA_016762995.1 Gammaproteobacteria bacterium
GGCGCATTGCTACCAAGTACCTTAACGACCCTGTTCAAGTTACTGTCAAGATGAAGACCGCCACCGCCGAGTCAATACGTCAGCGTTTTTGGCCAGTTAGCGGCATGCATAAGCTTGACGCGCTCACTCGAATACTAGAAGCCGAGACCTTCGATGCTATGTTGATCTTCGTGCGCACGCGCATACTTACCGTCGACTTAGCGGAAAAACTGTCGGCTAGAGGATTCTCGGCCACAGCACTCAACGGCGATATCGCGCAGAAAACACGCGAGAGAACCATTGAGAGGCTTAAGAAAGGGCAGCTGGATATCGTGGTCGCTACCGATGTCGCTGCTAGAGGCTTAGATGTAGATCGAATTAGTCACGTAGTGAACTACGACATACCGCACGACACGGAATCCTATATACACCGTATCGGCCGCACCGGTAGAGCCGGCCGTAAAGGAGATGCAATCCTATTTGTTGCTCCGCGTGAGAAACGAATGTTAGCTGCCATCGAGAGGGCGACGAACAAGAAAATCGAGATGATGGAATTGCCTTCCACGCAATTGATCAACGATAAGCGCATAGAGCAATTCAAACAGTCAATATCAGAGACCATCGCTAACGAAGACCTCTCTCAATACACCAAATTGCTAGAAAAGTTTGAAGAAGAAAACGAATTTCCAATGTTAGGCATCGCAGCCGCGCTCGCCAAGCTTTCGCAGGGCGGTACGCCTCTGCTGTTACAAAATAAGCCAATGCGAAAAACAGAGAAATTCACACGTGCAGATGAAGGTGATTCGCGAGGCCGGTCACGCTCAAGGCCACCTACTGGGGATAGAAGTTCGAGAGGCGAGTCACGCTCACGACCTCCCGTTGGCGGGGACAGGAGCCCGAGGGGAGAGTCGCGTTCACGGCCCCCAAGAGCCGACAGCCCTCCAGAAAAAGGCATGGAACGATTTCGCCTAGAGGTTGGCCACAACCATGATGTTATGCCAGGCAACATCGTTGGAGCTATTGCCAACGAAGCAGGCTTAGATGCTCAACATATCGGTCGCATCAACATTTTTGATGATCACAGCACGGTAGATTTACCCGACGACATGCCGGATGAGATATTCAAAGAACTCAAGAATGTATGGGTCTCTGGGCAAACACTAAAAATYTCGCGYYTAACAAYGGATGGCAATTCACCTCGATCCGCTCGTCCGGAATTTGAAAAATCRAGYAAGAGACCTGACAAAGGACTCAAGAAAGACAARAARCCAAAGCGCAAGCCCACATCGAAGGGCAAGTCGAATGCGAAGGCTACAGACGACCCGAAGAAGAAGGCCGCTGCGAAGAAAAAATCTCGTCACAGAAATCGCGTGGACACTGGGAAGTAGTAGCTTAGCCCATATGGCTATATCACCCATTCAAGGCCTCTCGATTGCAGGGTGCTGATCTGCGTACTCATGCCACTGTTTCTGGCCCACTCTAGGGGCTAGAACCAGAGTTAAGTTATTATTGGACAATAAAAAACGGGTGCAAATTTCCATTTGCACCCGCCTCCGGATAAACCCGCTAAGGTCTTATCTTTTCATACTACGGAATTAACCGTGGAATGAACTTAGTCATACCTTTGATCGGTCCAACCTCGCCAGCGTAAATAACGCCATTGCGATCAACTGTAACACCCTCTCCCATAGAACCTAGACCACCCATGCCGGAGCCGCGTTCGGAGTCATGTGCCTTAATGTAGTACAGCACTTCACCGGTACGCGCACTGCCTACACGCAGACCTTTCTGCCAGCCTGGGTTGTAGTTTTCATCTGACTCGGAATCAATTGCGTATAACATGTCAGTATTAGGATCGATGAACAGGCCACTGATGCGGCTGAACTGGTACCAAGTATCTAGATGTTCGCCATCTTGCGTGAATATCTGGATACGGCTGTTACCGCGGTCAGCTACAAACAACCTGCCCTGCGAATCCATTCCTAGCGAGTGAGGCGAGCGGAACTGCCCATCTTCAAAGCCGAATTCACCGAAGCTCTTTATGAAGGTTCCATCAGGTGCGAAGATCGACATGCGRCTCTTCGCAGTGGGGCCCGCTTCATTCTGAAACTGTGCACCGTGAGTATCTCCCACAAAAATATTGCCATTCGGTGCAATCAACACATCGTTCGGCGCGTCGAAGTGAGTCGGTGGATCACCAGCTTCACCCCCTGTACCTAAGGTCATTAACAATTCACCCTGCGGGCTAAATTTCAAGACCGTGTGGCCTTTGCCTGCAGCAGATGGGTTTTCTTCCAACTCACTGGCAGTTGCAGCACGCGCATCGACGACCCAGACATTGCCTTCGCTATCAACGTCCATGCCGTGTGGCCAAATTATTTGGCCTGCTCCAAAGCTCTGAACCACATTTCCCTCTGGATCCAACTTAACAATTGGGTCCACATTGGACGTGGCGCAGGAGTYTGTGCCGCAGCGGTCACCCGCCCAAACATGGATGCCATCGACATCGATATTGACCGCACTCACTGAACCCCAGCTACGACCATCGGGCAATGTGCCGAAGTTGCGYTGCGTCTCATAGGGGTTCGGTAAATGRTTGATYGGCTCCTGATCAGCATGTGCAGCTGGYTGGATAGCGCCCGGCCTAGCAGGTTGAGCTACAGCAGCGCTAGCAAGCAACGACAGCGCAACACTGGCAACACCGGCGGTAAGAAGCAGACGCGCTCCTTTTGCTCGTGCAGTTTTATTAGTCTTATTCATTATTCACCTCTTAAACCTACTTGATTAACTCTCTTAACTAACTCGCAAATTCGTTTCCACGAACTACTTTGTCTATCCCTGTTGCCCCACCTTTCTGAGGATAACCCCAACACTGAATACAGGGAAAACACTCACTGAAACACCCGTCGTTAGGGTACTTGTAGTTGCGCGAACCTGAGAACATGGACTCTCAAGCGATCGTTGTCAAGACAGCTTAGCGCTAGTAAAGATACTGCGCCCACAATACGGGTCGGAATCTATAGACTCCCGTCTATTCGCTGTTTATGCTCTGGCTCACAACAACAAGAGAGGCTCTCATGCACAGTAAATTGATATACGTGATTTTCGCTACCGTACTGTTAATTGCGGGCATTCTAGTGGCAATTTTCCTTGCTGAATCGGTGCCAAATGGCGCTGGTTTAGCCCATGCACAATTTAACGGCATGCGGGTGGGCGGCAACGGCGTCGCGCGATTGGAACACATAGGCACCTTGGCCTTCGCCTTTCAGGCCTTACTACTGCTGCTGATCGTATGTCTCGCCGCACTGGGCGTGGCAGAAGAGCGACGCAGCAAGGGGTTTTGGGCTTATATGGGTGGCACCCTATTATTCAGCCTCTTCGTATGGTGGCAGATGTACTCCAACCATCAGGCCTTCTTGGAAACTGGGGTCACAAGCTATTTCATGGGTTTTCCTGTGGCTACCGCCTGGCAGGTATATGGTACTTGGCTGGCGGCGATTCCGCTGATCGTCTTGTACAGCGTAGGCTTTCGAAAATTCATCTTCACCGATGAAGACGAAGAAAAATTCGAGCAATTGCTAGAACAAATCGCAAAAAAATCGGAGCAGTAATTCCATGGAAGCCTATAGACAGGAAATCATCATTGGCGCAGTTATCATCTATATGGTTTTTTGTATTTTCACTGGTCTCTGGGCCATGCGGCGCACGAAAAATTCCAGCGACTTCTTTGTCGCTGGCAGAGGCCTAGGGCCGGTTGTTGTTTCTCTTGCCTTGTTCTCATCCACACTGAGCGGCTTCGGATTTGTTGGAGGGCCAGGGTTGGTCTATTCGATCGGCGTAAGCTCGTTCTGGATGATAGTAATTTCATCCACCGGTTATGCGCTGGGATTTTTCCTTGTAGCAAAACGAATCCGCATGATCGCCGATGTCCGCAATTGTATTTCTCTTCCCGATGTCCTTGCAGCAAGATACAACAGTGAAGCGGTTCGATTTCTTATTGCCGTTACAATAGTTCTTGGGGTAATGGGCTATCTGGCAACACAGATATTGGCCATGGCCGTAGTGATGCAGGCAATTCTCTCTGGTACTGCCATGTTCGCTGACATAGGACTCGTTACCTGTGTAGTGGTTTCATCTGCCGTCTTAATCTTCTATTGCGTCACCGGAGGAATCATAGCCTCTGTCTATACGGATGTGGTGCAAGGCGCGATTATGATGATCGCCGGCGTTCTAATTCTATTAACTGCCATGTCTGTCTTCGATGGTGGCATGCAAGAAGCGACCTCGATAATTCTTGCGGACGACGGCGAGGCGATGATGCCCTTCGGCGCAGCTGGCATCATGGCGTCCTTAGGCTGGTTCTTTGTCTTCGGCTTGGGGCTGGCAGGCCAACCCCACCTTGTAACGAAGATGATGATGAACAGAAGCATCTCCGACAACAGAATCATCCTACCGATGTCGCTATTCGGCTACGTTATGGCTGCCCTACTGTGGGTTTCCATCGGCGTGATCATGCGTGCCGCTGTTATCGATGGTGTTATAGAGCCGTTAGCCCTTCCCGACGATGCAGCCTCCTTCTTCCTCTCAATATTTACCAATCCACTGCTCGCAGGTATCGTTTTTGCCGGCCTGTTTGCCGCAATCATGTCGACTTCTGATGCCTTCCTCAACATAGGTGCCGCCGCAATCATTCACGACATACCCAAAGCTATTCGAGGAAAATCAATACAGAACGAGCTGTTCTGGGCTCGTGTGGTAACGGTTATTCTGGCGGTAGTTGCTGCTAGCTTCGCGCTCTATTCGCACTTTCAGGATGCCACACTAGTAGCAATACTCGGCGCCTTCGGCTGGGCGACCTTCGCCGCATCGATTTTTCCTGTACTGGCTATCGGATTAAACTGGAAGGGTGCGACCGCTCTTGGCGCCATTGCCGCGATCGTCTCTGCGTTGCTGATAAACTTTATCGTACAGCTCTCAGGTATAGTACTACCTTATGGCATACTCGGCGGACTAGTCGCGTTCATAGTCTCGCTCTCATTGTTTATTGGTGTGTCACTAGTAACGAAGAAGCCAGAACTGGACGCAGACATGCAAGCAGTTCTGAATATATAGAACACTGAGCGTTCCATTTCGGGCAAGCTTCGCCTGATTTCTCTAGACAGCTGCTTTCGGGCTACCTTAGCCCGGTTGTGGTAGCATGCGCAGATAAATTGACCTGCCGTGAGACACCATCGTGTCTTAAATACACTCAAATTACTGTATTATCTCTCCGCCTCTTTTATTCTCATTCCAATTTATTTTCAATGGTCCATTTTCTATTATGAAGCCAATATTTCTCACACGTTATCTCATATCCCTATGCCTGATGTATTCAGTCTTCTTCTCTAGCCAGAGTCTTGCACAGATCGCTGAAGATGAATCCACCGTGACCTACCCTGCCAGTTACTTTGCCGAGTATGCACCGGTGAATGCCAAAGACATGCTGGATCGAATTCCCGGAGTAGGCTCAACCACCGGCGGTGGGCCTAGCAGTAGTGGTGGTGGATTTCGAGGTGGCGGTGGTGGCCGCGGCGGACGTGGTTTCGGCAGTGGTAGCGGTTCCAGCGAAATTCTGATAAATGGCAAGCGCACAGCTGGAAAGAACAACCAGACCAGCGCTGTGCTAAGCAGAATTACCACTGAGCAGGTGAATTACATTCAGATTATTCGCGGCACTTCTGGTGAGCTGGACGTGCGTGGTAGTGGCCAGGTAATTAACGTCGTGCTGTTTGAGGAGCTCTCCGATTCGAGTATGTCCTATCAAATAAATGCAGATCGAAACCGAGACGGCAATATTGCACCTGGAGCGAACCTATCTTACTCGAATCGCATCGGGGGATTCGAATACGTACTCAGTGCGGTTGCTGAACCCAGATACGGCCACAGAGAGAGTGTGGAAAACAGCATTCTCGGAGATTTTTCAGCAAATGATCGAGTAGTCGAAGATAGCATCACGAAACAAACCAGCTATGACCTGACGGCAAACCTTGGCTATGAGATTAGCGACCGCTCCAGTGCTCGACTCAACATCCTCCTGTCTCAGAATGACAATCCCACCAAAACCAAACGCAATATTACCAACTTGAAGGTCTCACCGAATAGCCTTGAAAGACTATATAACGATATTCCCGGAGAGCAGGACAATTGGGAAATCGGTGGCGACTATGAAACGTTTTTGGGCAATGGAGACCGATTCAAAATTTTGTTTGTTCTGAACCAAGACAACCGTGACAGGACAAGGGAGCGATTCGAAATATTTTCCGATGGATCAGCAGAAAAAAACCTATTTCTAGAATCTGGAAGTGTGACCGAAGAAGAAATAATACGCAGCTCTTATACGAGGAGTATCTTAGAGGGGCAGGACATTGAATTTGGATTCGAGCGAGCCGTTACTACTCTTGATTCCAATCTTGCTATTGGAACTTTAGATCCGACAGGGACCCCTTCGCCAAACTTTGGCGGCTTGGTACAGATATCGGTACCAGGGTCCAACTCGACTGTGGAAGAAGTTCGCTATGAGCCCTTCCTTATACACAACTGGGTCATCAATCCAAAAGTATCGCTAGAAAGCACGCTGTTGTATGAGCAATCTGAAATCACCCAGTCAGGGGACGTGTCTAACAAACGAGATTTTAATTTCCTCAAACCGAAAGTTGATCTGCGCTACGACTTGACACCCAGCATTCAGCTACGAGGCTCGATCGAGAAGATTGTCGAACAATTGCGCTTTAGCGATTTTGTTGCGGATACAGATAGTGGTGATGAAGACTCCAACGTAGTCGCTGGAAATTCCGAAATCCGTCAGGAGTGGTACTGGAGCTACAATTTCAATGCAGAGTATCGACTACCAAATGATATCGGCGTTATTGACGGCCAAATTTTCTATCACGATCATCGCGACAAGATCGAGCGCCTCGATGTATCTCTGAGCGAAGACAATCTGCAATCTGCTAATGGCAATATTGGCGATGGCAAGATGTACGGCATTAGCCTGAATAGCAGTATTAGGATGCGCATGTTCGACATGCCAAATTTACTGGTATCTACAAGTCTAAGCTTGTCAGATTCCGAGATCACCGACCCATTTACCGGACAGAGTCGGCGGATGTTACACCATGGTCGCGGTCGGGCGAGTATGAGTTTTCGTCATGATATTCCTCGCTTAAGCCTGAATTGGGGTGCAAGCATTAGAAACAGCTTTGATGGTGGTACAAGAATTTTTGATATTGATGATTTGCTGAACATATACAGCGAACCGGGGCTGTCACTTTTCGCCGAATGGATAAGCCCCAGCGGCACTAGCTGGCGCTGGGATGCTCGCGACGTTGGCAACCCTGAACGGTGCTCCGATAGGACTCGCTTTGTAGGGCGACTCTCAGCCGGTATCCTCGAAGAAATCGAGAAGCGCTGCAGTATTCGGGGCATGGTGATGTCGCTAAAAATAACGGGGACTTTTTAGCTTCTTGCTCCGCAAAGCAACTATTAGAAACATTCTTTAACTTAACAACTTAGAGAGTCCCGACTCGGCTCTGCTTATATGTGACGATACAAGTCAAAGGCTATTACGCATCTATCCGTGTCTTCGCTAAAAGGAATAGTTCTGTGGTAAAGAGAGGAAGGGAAGAAAATAATATCACCTCTTTTAGGCCGATGGATTTTACGCGGGTAGTTATCATCTAGGACGGGGAAATCATGGCCTTGAAGACTCAACTCAATCGCACCTTCATCAGCATCTTTCGCATCAACAGTTTTTAGATAGATGACGCCACTTAGCCAACCCGACGGATGATTGTGTGATTGTTGGTGACCACTTTTAATCAGCCGAACAAACCAACCTCTTAGATCATAGTCACTAGGCCAAGAATTTATATACTCACAATCTTCAGATGAAAATCTAGAATAGTATGCCGCTATTTCCTTCCGAAGTATTTCTTCAAGAGCCTCGCAGTTCTTACCGGCTTTAAAAATTGTTGGCGCGCTCTGGAAGCCAAATTTGGTAACTCCATGTTTTGGCTCCCACAATTGAGTGATTTC
>JAESUT010000210.1 GCA_016762995.1 Gammaproteobacteria bacterium
GTTGTAGGCTGCACAAACCAGCGGGTGCAACTGAATTGCTTTGCCCTCGATCAGCACTGGTTCAAATGCCTGAATACCAAGCCTGTGCAAGGTAGGTGCGCGGTTAAGCAGCACTGGGTGTTCGCGAATCACATCGGCGAGAATATCCCAAACCTCAGCAGTCTCGCGCTCAACCATCTTCTTCGCTGCTTTGATTGTAGTAGCAAGGCCACGACGCTCTAGCTTGCCAAAGATAAACGGCTTAAATAGTTCCAAGGCCATCTTCTTGGGTAGACCGCACTGATGCAGCCTAAGCGTAGGACCAACAACAATTACGGAACGACCGGAGTAGTCCACTCGTTTACCGAGTAGATTCTGCCTGAATCGACCCTGCTTACCTTTGATCATGTCGGCAAGTGACTTAAGAGGTCGCTTATTCGATCCTGTAATCGCGCGACCACGACGGCCGTTGTCTAGAAGCGCATCAACCGCCTCCTGTAACATACGCTTTTCGTTGCGCACGATAATGTCTGGTGCGTTCAAGTCTAGAAGACGCTTCAGACGATTGTTCCTATTGATCACACGACGGTACAGATCGTTTAAATCTGAAGTCGCGAAACGACCACCGTCCAGAGGGACAAGAGGACGAAGATCCGGCGGCAGAACAGGCAAAACTGTCATTACCATCCACTCCGGCTTGTTGCCAGAGGCGTTAAATGCTTCCAAAAGCTTTAAGCGCTTAGAGAGCTTCTTCAGTTTTGTCTCGGAATTTGTAGCTGGAATTTCTTCGCGAAGACGAGCTACTTCCGAGTCAACATCCAGATCCTTCATCAAGGCCTGAACTGCTTCCGCTCCCATCTTGGCATCGAATTCATCACTAAATTCTTCCATCGCCTCGTAGAACTGCTCATCCGTCAGCAGCTGCCCTTTCTCAAGAGTAGTCATGCCCGGGTCAGTAACCACGAAAGATTCGAAATAAAGGATGCGCTCTATGTCACGTAGAGTCATGTCCAACAATAAGCCAATACGTGAAGGCAAAGACTTAAGAAACCAGATATGAGCTACCGGGCTCGCGAGTTCGATATGACCCATGCGATCGCGTCGCACTTTTGAAAGCGCAACTTCTACGCCACACTTCTCACAGATAACACCCCGATGCTTAAGGCGCTTGTACTTACCGCACAGGCACTCATAGTCCTTCACTGGGCCAAAAATCTTGGCACAGAACAGACCATCACGCTCCGGCTTAAACGTTCGATAGTTAATCGTTTCTGGCTTCTTAACTTCACCGAACGACCAAGCACGAATCATCTCCGGCGAGGCCAAACCAATTTTAATGGAATCGAACTCATCTGATTGTGATTGAGATTTAAGTAACCCTAATAGGTCTTTCATTCTACATCCTCCACCTGTTGCTTTCGCGAACAGGCTTTAATAATCACTAATTCTTCATTTGTCGTACTTGGTCAGAGGCTTCTTAGCCCGAATTGGTTTATTTAGTACTGACGTCCAATTCCATATCAATCGCAAGCGACCTAATTTCCTTCACTAGCACATTAAATGATTCCGGCATTCCCGGTTCCATTCTGTGGTCACCATCGACGATGTTCTTGTACATCTTCGTTCGTCCGGCAACGTCGTCCGACTTTACAGTTAGCATTTCTTGCAAAGTATAAGCTGCACCATAAGCTTCGAGCGCCCACACCTCCATCTCTCCGAAGCGCTGCCCACCGAACTGTGCTTTACCACCTAGTGGCTGCTGCGTAACCAAGCTGTACGAACCAGTCGATCTAGCGTGCATCTTGTCATCAACCAAGTGATTCAACTTCAGCATATACATGATGCCTACCGTCACCTGACGATCGAAAGACTCTCCCGTTCTGCCATCATAAAGAGAGATCTGGCCACTTTCATCAATGCCAGCCAATTCAAGCATGGCTTTGATCTCAGACTCAGCGGCACCATCGAACACAGGTGTAGCCATCGGAACACCCGCACGCAAGTTACTAGCAAGCTCCATGACTTCTTCGTCATTAAGGCTTTTGATGTCTTCAGTGCGCTCACCGATCGTGTTATAAATTTCGTTCACGAGCTTTCTGACTTCTGATGTTTTCTTCCTAGCATCTAGCATCTCGCCAATGCGGTTACCCAAGCCCTTAGCTGCCGCACCTAGGTGCGTCTCTAAGACCTGACCAACGTTCATTCGCGACGGTACGCCTAGCGGATTAAGCACGATATCTATCGGCTCACCCTTCTCGTCATAAGGCATGTCTTCGATCGGCATAATTACCGAGATAACACCTTTGTTACCATGACGACCTGCCATCTTGTCGCCGGGTTGTATGCGGCGCTTAATAGCGAGATAGACTTTAACAATCTTCAATACGCCAGGAGCTAGATCATCACCTTGAGTGAGTTTCTTTCTCTTGTCTTCGAAGCGCTCGTCTAGGTCGACGCGTCTTTCTTTAAGCTGCTCATCTGCACGCTCTAATTGCTTGTTTACTGCATCGTTAGACATACGCAGCTTGAACCAATCTTCCTTCGGCAGTTCCTCTAAATAGTCAGCAGTAATCTTCTGGCCTTTCTTCAACTTCGGGCCACCGGCTACAATTTTACCGACTAGAACCTCCTGTAAACGCTCAAAAGTCGCCGCCTCAACAATTCGATATTCATCATCGATGTCTTTGCGAACTTTAGACAGTTGCGACTCTTCGATCTCTACAGCGCGCTGATCTTTCTCAAGACCATCACGTGTGAACACCTGCACGTCTATTACGGTACCCTTAACACTTGTAGGCACACGTGATGAAGTATCTTTTACGTCCGAGGCTTTCTCACCGAAGATTGCACGCAGCAATTTTTCTTCTGGAGTTAATTGCGTTTCACCCTTAGGCGTAACCTTGCCGACTAAAATATCCCCAGCACTAACTTCAGCTCCTATATACACAATGCCAGACTCGTCCAGCTTGCTTAGGGCGCCTTCACCTACGTTTGGAATATCAGCGGTAATCTCTTCCGATCCCAGCTTGGTATCGCGAGCGACACAAGTTAATTCCTGAATATGAATAGTGGTAAAGCGATCTTCCTTAACCACTCGCTCAGATATCAAGATTGAATCTTCGAAGTTGTATCCGTTCCAAGGCATGAATGCGATACGCATATTCTGCCCTAGCGCCAACTCACCCATATCGATTGATGGGCCGTCTGCCAAGATGTCGCCACGACCAATCGTGTCACCATCTTTAACCAACGGACGCTGGCTGATACATGTATTCTGATTAGAGCGGGTATACTTAGTCAGGTTGTAGATATCCACACCCGCCTCACCTGCATCAGTCTCTGCATCGTTCACACGAACGATGATTCTGGCCGCATCGACACTCTCGATGACGCCGCCTCTAAACGCGACAACACATACGCCTGAATCGGTCGCTACATTGCGTTCCATACCCGTACCAACTAGAGGCTTTTCTGTCTTCAAAGTTGGCACTGCTTGACGCTGCATGTTCGAACCCATCAGGGCGCGGTTAGCATCATCGTGTTCGAGGAACGGAATCAAGGCCGCCGCAACAGATACCATCTGTTGTGGAGCCACATCCATATAATCGACTTCTTCGCGCGGCTTTAAGAGTGTTTCACCCTTATATCGCACGGTAACGAGGCTATCGACGAAGTTCTTCTTCTTATCCAAAGGAGCACTTGCCTGCGCAATAACGAAATCGCTTTCGTCGATTGCTGATAGGTAATTGATCTCGTCTGTAACCTTGTTGCTAACTACTTTTCTATAAGGGCTTTCGAGGAAGCCGTAGTGATTTGTTCTCGCATAAGTTGCCAGCGAGTTAATCAATCCGATGTTCGGGCCTTCTGGCGTTTCGATTGGGCATACTCGACCGTAATGAGTCGGGTGTACGTCACGCACTTCGAAGCCTGCTCTTTCTCTCGTGAGACCGCCGGGTCCTAGAGCCGATACGCGACGCTTGTGCGTTACCTCGGAAAGCGGATTGTTTTGATCCATAAACTGGGACAGCTGACTGGAGCCAAAGAATTCCTTGATCGCTGCAGCCACTGGCTTCGCATTGATCATATCTTGTGGCATCAGGCCCTCTGAGTCCGCCATGCTCAAACGCTCTTTCACAGCGCGCTCGACACGAACCAAGCCCACGCGGAATTGGTTCTCTGCCATTTCACCTACGGAGCGAATACGGCGGTTACCTAAGTGATCAATGTCATCGACTGAGCCGAAACCGTTACGGATTCCAACCAGAGTCTTCAATACATCGACGATATCTTCCTTACTTAGGACCATCAAGCCCTCTGACTCAGGGCGACCCAAGCGGCGGTTGAACTTCATACGGCCAACCGCAGAAAGATCGTAACGCTCTGGCGAGAAGAAAAGGTTAGAGAATAAGTTCTCTGCAGATTCCTTCGTAGGCGGCTCGCCTGGACGCATCATGCGATAGATTTCGACCATGGCTTCCAGCTTGGAAGTGGTTCCATCGATGCGCAATGTGTGCGATACAAATGGACCGCAATCCAAGTCGTTGGTGTAGATAGTCTCGAATGTCTTTACGCCAGTCTCGAAGAACTGCTCTATCACTTCTTCAGTGATTTCAGTATTACAGGCAACCAAAATTTCACCCGTCTCTTCGTTGATCACATCAGCAGCAAGTGCGGCACCGACAAGGTACTCATGCTCGACCAACAGCGTAGTTAGCTTCGCTTGTTCCATGAGGCGCACGTGGCGTGACGTGATGCGACGGCCAGCCTCTACAATTTCCTTACCTTTCTTATCATTGATCGGAAAAGTAAGTACTTCCCCGCGCAGACGCGCGGGAATTAGATTCAACGAAATAGTCGGCTCTTTGTCCTTACCTTTCGTAGTAATCTTGAAACTATTGTTGTCATAGAACATCTCAAGAATTTCTTGAGATCCGTAACCTAAGGCGCGTAGCAACACCGTCGCAGGTAATTTTCTACGGCGGTCGATTCGAACATAAACCATGTCTTTAGGATCGAATTCAAAGTCGAGCCAAGAACCACGGTAAGGAATAACCCGCGCAGAATAGAGCAGTTTTCCCGAGCTATGCGTCTTACCACGGTCATGATCAAAGAACACACCGGGGGATCTATGCAGCTGCGATACAACAACACGCTCAGTACCGTTGATAACGAAAGTACCGGAGTCAGTCATCAAGGGGATTTCACCCATATAGACTTCTTGTTCTTTAATATCTTTAATTGTTTGTACTGTTGATTCCTTATCATAAAGAATCAACCGAACCTTAACCCGCAAGGATACTGAATAGGTAGAGCCACGCAGCTGACATTCTTTAACGTCAAACACTGGCTTTCCGAGGTTGTAGCTAACATATTCCAGAACTGCCTTGCCGGAATAGCTGACAATAGGGAATACAGATTTGAACGCAGCGTGTAAGCCTTGCTCCATACGTGATTCGACAGGCACGTCAACCTGAGTAAACTGTTTATAGGAATCGACTTGTATAGACAAGAGGTAAGGGATATCCATCGCACTTGGCAATTTGCCGAAGTTCTTACGGATACGTTTTTTCTCTGTATACGAATAGGCCATTGGTGTGTTCCTAGCGTTGTGTTCTATTGGCATTAACTACTAGCAGAATTTTTCTGCGGTTTGCATGACCTGTGTCGTAACGACTTGGACAATGCACGGCTATTAAGCCGGTCTTCTCTTACTTGAAATTACAACGAACTAACGCCAGGTGCGTTGACGGCACCCGGCGTTTGTCGTTTTGTAGCAATTTCTTGCTACTTAAGCTCAACGGTTGCGCCAGCTTCTTCCAATGTCTTCTTGGCTTCATCCGCTTCGCCCTTAGACGCAGCTTCCTTAATAGTTGATGGTGCATCATCAACWAMYGCYTTAGCTTCTTTMARRCCWAGRCCSGTAATASYRCGWACTGCYTTAATSRCGTTTACTTTCTTTTCGCCAATAGAGGCCAGAACGATATCGAACTCAGTCTGCTCTTCTGCTGGTGCAGCGTCGGCTGCTGCCGCTGGAGCTGCCGCAACTGCTGCTGCAGCTGAAACRCCGAATTTTTCTTCCATTGCTTCAACCAGTTGAACTACGTCCATTACTGACATGTCTGCAATTGCTTCTAATACATCTTCTTTGGAAAGAGCCATGCTCTTGTCTCCTRCTTTCTTTAAATTAATTTAAGTTGTTTCTAACTTTCTACAATTTCTAAACTGTTACGAAGGAACTAGGCTGCTTCCTGCTTCTGGTCTCGAACTGCTGCAACAGCACGTGTTGCTTTCGAGGGAACCTCKATCATGGTTCTGGCGAGCTTCGTTACAGGCGCTAACATAACGCTCATAAGAATGGACAGCGCTTGATCGTGAGTCGGCAACTTCGCCAACACGTCGATCTGATCGGCACCCAATAACTTGCCACCTACAGATAGTGCTTTGATCTCGAATTCTTTCTTCTCTTTAGCAAAGTCCTTCAGCACGCGTGCAGCGGCGCCAGGGTCTTCCTCTGAGAATGCAAGAATCGTAGGACCAACTAAAACTTCCCGAATGCATTCGAATTCAGTGCCTTCAACTGCTTTCTTAAGCAGCGTGTTTCTTACAACACGAAGGTAAACGTTATTTTCTCTTGCAGTCTTTCGAAGCTCAGTCATATCAGTCACGGATACACCCCGATAATCGGCGAGTACCGCTGATACAGCACTGTTAGCAGCCTTATTGACGTCCGAAACAATTTGTTTCTTATCTTCTAGTCCAATAGCCACTAGCTAAACTCCTTAATTAGGTCGATTGCTCAACCGCGATTTAGCATGACAAATGCTCGCGTCATGCCCTTGCTATTCGGTGATTGAAATTTAGCATTATACTAAATTGGGCTTCACCATCTGCGTAGGAAATTAAGCGGGCTAACCCAAACAGGGCAGCCACACCTACGGTCTTTGACAGCTTCGCTTTCGCGAAACCCCAAAGTCTGTTGAAGAGAGAACACTCTCTTCGAATTTTTACTTGTAAACGGAAATCTATTTTCTAGAGCTCTAGGGATGACTGGTCAATCTGTAGCCCAGGGCCCATCGTCGAAGAAAGAACAACCTTCTTGATATAGACACCTTTGGCTGCAGATGGCTTGCTCTTCTTTAGGTCTGCCAACAGCGCCTCAAGATTCGCCTTAACCGCAGGAGCTTCAAAGCCTACTTTGCCGATGCCGCCATGAATGATGCCGTTCTTATCAGTTCTATACCGAACCTGACCGGACTTAGCATTCTTAACTGCCGTTTGAACGTCTGGCGTAACTGTTCCTACTTTAGGGTTAGGCATCAATCCTCGTGGACCAAGAACTGTACCCAGCTTGCCCACTACACGCATAGCGTCTGGTGTTGCAATAACTACGTCAAAGTCCAGATTTCCCGCCTGAATAGATTCCGCTAAATCTTCAAAGCCAACCACGTCAGCGCCGGCGGCCTTCGCCTTCTCGGCATTCTCGCCTTGAGCGAATACAGCGACACGAACGTCTTTGCCTGTACCGTTGGGTAGAATTGTGGAGCCACGAACAGCTTGATCCGATTTACGCGCATCGATGCCGAGATTCACACTAACGTCTAAAGATTCGCTGAATTTCTTCGAAGCAAATTCTGTAATGATTGCTAGAGCTTCTTCAACTGAGTAGGCCTTGCCTACCTCAACCTTTTCAGCTACTTGCTTTTGTTTTTTTGATAGTTTGGCCATGTTACTCCACTCCCTCGACTTCAATGCCCGCGCTGCGCGCGCTACCGGCAAGAGTGCGAACCGCAGCATCCATATCAGCAGCCGTAAGATCAGCCATTTTCTGGGTCGCAATTTCTTCTAGTTGAGCACGGTTTACTTTGCCCACTTTTTCTGTGTTTGGACGTCCGCTTCCCTTCTTGAGACCGGCTGCTTTACGCAGTAGCACAGAGGCTGGAGGCGTCTTCGTAATAAAGGTAAAACTACGATCTGCATAAACAGTGACAACCACAGGAATAGGCAGTCCAACCTCAACCCCTTGAGTCTGGGCATTGAATGCCTTACAG
>JAESUT010000211.1 GCA_016762995.1 Gammaproteobacteria bacterium
TTTGTGCTGGCCTACGGAACCGATGCAAACGGTGCTGGAATGACCAGGGACGAGATGCTCTTTGCGGTATTGCTCGCGTCGGTACTGCAGATTCCGGCCCAGTTTATGGCTGCCGCTTATTCCGATAGAAACGGTAGGCGGGGAATATTTATGCTGGGAGCCATTCTTACCGGGATATGGGCATTTGCTCTTTTCCCGCTAATCGATACGGGAAGCTTCTGGCTTGTTGTGCTGGCCCTTAGTGGTGGCCTGATGTTTCTCGGAATGATGTACGGGCCGCAGGCAGCTTTCTTTACCGAGCTGTTTAGTACGGAAGTTCGTTACTCGGGAGCGTCACTGGGTTACCAGTTGGGAGCGATCCTAGGTGGTGCATTTGCTCCAACCATAGCAACTATTCTATGGTTGGAATATTCAATAGTTTGGGTGTCTGTATACATCGCCTTTGCATCAGTGCTCTCGCTGATTTCTGTGATGATGCTAACCGAAACTTACAAGRCCAGTTTACACGACATCGATTAGGCTCGAATAAGCAGAAGGCCGCTTTCAGCGTAGCAGCCTTTTCTCTGCGCTAATGTTGCTATGCTGGACTATCAAACTGATAGTTTGGCGTAGATGCGGCGATCTCATTCTCTTCTGCATTCATCTGAGTATCGATTCCCTCGAACAGAGGAGTAGATAGGTAGCGCTCGCCAGTATCTGGCAGCATGCAAAGAATGTTGCTACCCGGCTCGGCCTGTTCTGCAATCTTCAATGCGCCAGTAAATGTGGCGCCAGCGGTAATCCCGGTAAAGATGCCTTCTTTCTGGGCGAGAAGTCTGGAGTTACGAATTGCATCCTCTCCCGAGATCGCCAGTAGCTGGTCGATGTGCCCTCGAGCTACAGCCTGCTCTAGCAGGGGGGAAATGAAGTCGGGCGTCCAGCCCTGCATTGGATGAGACTTGAATGCAGGATGGCTAGGCACTAGTCCGCTAGTTGGGGCTTCGGGCTGAGGCAACTCGCTGCCGAGAAGCTGCGCATTGTCGGGCTCGCAACAAACTATTTTTGTTTCTGGTCTTTTCTCTTTAAGAACATTCGCGACACCATTGAGCGTTCCGCCAGTACCGAAGCCTGTTACCCAATAGTCTAGGCGTTCATCCTCGAAGTCCCTAAGAATCTCTACGGCAGTAGTGCGCTCATGCATGCGTGCGTTTGATTCATTCTCAAACTGACGAGTCAAAAACCAGCCATGAGCGTCGGCAAGTTCTTTTGCCTTCGCTACCATCCCGCTTCCCTTCAATGGAGCAGGGGTAAGAATTACTTTGGCGCCGAGAAAACGCATGAGTTTGCGTCGCTCCTCGCTGAAGCTTTCTGCCATTACAATGACTAGGGGGTAACCTTTTTGTGCACAAACCATCGCGAGGCCAATGCCGGTATTCCCACTCGTTGCCTCCACTACCGTCTGTCCTGGCTGCAAGTCTCCGCTAGCCTCGGCATCCTCGATAATTCCGAGGGCAAGTCTATCCTTCACTGAGCCGGCAGGATTAAACGCCTCAAGCTTCACGAATAGGTTTACATGATCTGGTGCGAGTTTATTGATGCGCACAACAGGTGTATTGCCGATAGTTGCTAGTATGTCTTGATGTTTGTTTTTCACAGTAAGTGTCCTTGCAGAATTTCTCGAAGAAACGGATTGCCCCATTCTAGCCCCATTGGGGAACGGCTGTCACCGCAAGATGAAGCTCGACGACTCTGCTTCCAAATACATCCCTAGTTTCGTTGAAATGTAGGTTTTCCTTATTGACTAGTGCGTAGCCCTTATCGAAAGCTCTAGCCGTGGGACTAAAAACTTGTATGATTGGGTGACGCGAATTAATCGATGTTTCAATTCGGCAAGCTCTCTCGACATGAAGCCTCGTCAGCACTTCACATTTATTGATTTAAATACGGTGGAATTTGAACCATGTGGTTAGCGACAAGCTGTGACTTCGAATTTGAAATTTCGGTGCCAACGCCGTTCATATTAATGTTGCGTCCGCGTAGTGGCGCACAACAATGGATTAGCCGCGAGGAATACAAGCTCACCCCCAGTGTTCCCGTGGTGGAGTTTACCGACACCTACGGCAATCTATGTCAGCGACTGGTGGCACCGCCGGGGCGTTTTAAAATACACACAGCGGCCAAAGTGATGACTAACGATGTTATCGATAAGGCCCCAGGTGCTCCCTTCGTCGATGTACATAGGTTGCCCGATGAAGTTTTGAGTTTTCTATTGCCTAGCAGATATTGTGAGTCAGAAAGTTTTAATCAGATGGCTGTAGAGATCACGGCCGGGAAGTTGCTAGGCTATGATCAGGTAGAAGCTATAGAGRCTTGGCTGCGCGAGACAATTAGCTACATTCCTGGAAGTAGCGACGATCCCATATCRGCRATAATTGTGAATCAAAAACAGTCTGGTGTTTGCCGAGATCTTGCGCACCTGGGCATCGCACTGTGTAGAGCAATTAGTATTCCTGCCAGGTTGGTGRTTGGCTACAACTACGGTCTTGTGCCCATGGATATGCACGCCTGGTTCGAGGCCTATGTTGGTGGACGTTGGTATGCCTTTGATGCCACTCAAGAGGAAATGACGCCGGGCTATGTTGCTATCGGTTACGGACGAGATGCAGCCGATGTGGCTGTYTACAATCAGTTCGGCCCTTCGGTCTACCCTGTMTCACAGGAGGTCAGGGTCGAACTCGCAGAAGAAGAATAAGGGNGTCTATTTGCGSCTGCCTATGAGYAGGGCCTCGATTCGCTTACTACCCGCRYYTCTTTAAAACACGGTGGCAAACTATAGCTAATTCTCTTAGCATGGCGGYCTCATCATTAGGAGTGCAGCATGCAATTTATTGTTCTGAAGTATCTTATTACAGCCGGTATCGTGGTGCTGATTTCTGAAGTCGCCAAGAATTTCGAYAAGGCGGGGGCGCTTATCGCCGCACTACCAACTGTGACTCTACTGACATTGTTTTGGTTGTACTTTGAAGGGCAATCAGCGGAGAAGATAAGCAACCATGCTTGGTACACATTCTGGTACGTTATTCCAACTCTACCGATGTTTGCAGCATTTCCTTCTCTGTATCAGCGCTTCGGGTTTTGGGGGGCTATGGCATCTTCCGTTCTGATCACGGTGCTACTCTTCGTCGCATTCGCTTTGATGCTGCGTCGCTTTAATATTGATTTGATGTGAGCGCCTTTTCAGGCGCCCGGCCGGAGTAAATTTTGCCTTGGTGGCGGAAGCTTCAGTCAGCCTTCTTCGATAGTTCTCCGATATCAGAAGATCGTATGTGTAGGTCGCGCTGTGGATAAGGTATCTCAATACCGTGTTCGTGAAACTTGTCCCAGACGCGGAGCAGTAAATCGCTGAGGACACTGGCGCGACCGTTCTTGGGGTCGTTGATCCACACGCGTAATTCCAGATTCACCGAACTATCAGCAAAGTCTCGTACTAGGCAACTCGGTGCAGGGTCATTCAAAATCCTGTCGGTCTCTGTCGCGGCTTCTATGCAAAGCTCAATAGCTTTGTGTAGGTCGGAATTGTAGTGAACGCCGATCGTCTTGCGCAGGCGTAACCGACTGTGCGAATAGGACCAGTTCTCAACGCGATTGATGATCAATTCTTCGTTTGGAATGAGATGTTCGATTCCGTCACGCGTGGTGACAGAGACATAACGCGCAGTGAGAGCATCGACCGTGCCATAAGTGTCTGCAACTACGATCACATCACCCGGTTTTATAGATTTATCTATCAGCAGGATGAAGCCGCTAATAAGATTGGCAAAAATTTTCTGTAGACCGAAACCAATGCCAACACCGACGGCGCCACCAACAACTGCAAATGCAGTCAGGTCCACACCGACGATCGCGAGAGCGATAAAGAATGCTAAGGCGCCAAACGATATGCGCATAAATTTAATGGTGAGAACTTGAATCGAGGGAGAGAGGTTCTGTGATGACTTCAGCTTACTCTCGGCAATTTGGCCAGCAATTGCCGAGATCCAGAGCAGAATGCTGAGGGCCACTACCGCCTGCATGATAGTAAGTACGGATAGTGTTGCTTGTCCAAGGCTAAAGGATATTTTGTCGAGGAATACTATTGTCGGAGAGAGGATTCCAAGAATATTCAGTGCAGCAATAACCCACGCTGTTATTGCAATTGTACGGGACCAGAAGTGGCTGCTGACAAAAATGGTAGCGGCTTCAATAATAACCCAGGCCGTTAGCAGGCTGGTGGTAATTACCAGTGAGGTGTTGGTGATTCCCCACTGTTCGGTAACTACTACTGAAATGGACTGCAGCACCAGCCAGATTGCGGTAAAGGAAATGTCTCGAGCTGATTCCCAAATTCTAACCATAATGGGAAAGCGGGATTGCCGTTCAATGAGTAGCTCGATGTTTTTTCGAAGCCGAGTTGAGAGAGGCATTGTAACGCTGGCAGCGAATGCAATTATGGCTAGGCAGATAAGTGTGTCGCTAACGAAAACGTCAGTCGTGAACCACAATTGCAGGGCATCGAACCAGATAGCCCAAATGGCTGGATCGATAATTTGATCTATAAGCGGGTCAATCTCAGCGTCCACTTTGCCTTTCTACCTCGAGCCTTTAGCGTTTATTGAGCTGTACGGGAGTGTTGGTGATTTTGATTCAGAACAGCTAAGAATGCTAGAGCTAAACGAGCTAATCAACCGGGGTATGAGCAATAGAGCCCCAGACCGAAAGAAGCCCTGGGGTTAGTGCTAGGTCTTGCAGCTAGATGCGCGCAGTTACTTCTCTACCCAGGAGCCAGACGCATCTTGCAGATATTGTCCAGCAGGGGTTGCTGCGACCGCTTTTTCAAAGGCTAGGGCGGCCACCTGCTCTACGCTGATGCTATTCTGCCTCGCGATCTGTTGATATAACTCGCGGCGCTGGTTGTTTATATCACGGGTCAAGCTCACTACCTCAGCAGGTGCAGATGCTACTACTAGGCCGACATAGCCGTTTCTTAGCTCGCCTACTAGTCCCTCGTTCTTTGCTTCCTGCAGGGTTAGCGCGAAGCTCAGCGGGGCTAGGACCAACAAGCAGGCTAATAACAGTGTTTTAGAAATTGTATTCTTCATTGTGTGTATTCTCATTAGAACAAACCGCTGTCTAAGGTAAAAATTCCATCCAAGTCTTCTTCAACCTTAACTCGAATCTCGTGTTCTATCCTTACGTTGAGGTTAATAGTTATTGGTTCATTCGGCACCGCAATCTGAATCGTGGGGGTGCAAGCCGCGAGTGCTAATAGCGCAAAGATACTTCCTGCGCGTAGCGATCTAAGAGACTTATTACTTAGCATTTTTTGGTCCAGTTTAATCATTTCGAGTCTTGACGCTAGTATATCGTCTAAACATGAATCCTTGCTTAAGATTCTGCGTTTGTGCCTGTTAGACCGCAGAAAATACATTTAGTTACGGTAGCCTAACAAAGCGCTCTAATTCGTCAGTTATGATCCGGCTCGCTTGCAGGCTCTTAAGTAGCGAGGGAATATTGTCAGTGATATTCACATTAAGGTTTATCGCCTGTCCCTCGTTCATCTCCGGGTTGCTGCCCCGAAGCTGTACGTTCAGCAACAGCTCACCCTCTTCAGAGTAGAAAACTTCGGTATTCATAGTGTGGTATTGATAATTGGAAAGCGCATCATTGACTAGTCGCAGGCTCGGATTAGTGCTTGGTGTTGAGTCGGCTGGAGTGTAGCGGATATGGCCTCCTGGCTTAAGCGCGGCGATTAAACCTTTCTCTATGCTGATGGTATCTTCTTCGATGATGAAGGGGAGATAGCCGCTAATCAGTCCATCCGCTTCCAGACCAGGATACTCCACTAGGTTGACCAAGGAATCCACTCTCAGATTGGCGAGCACCATGTCTACCTGTTGGCGGTCGTTTTCCCGATTGTAACGGATGGCTGGGATGCTCAGTTTACCGCCTAATAGAGCGGTATCGAAATTGATAATCTGTAGCTCGCCGGCTAGTGTATCGAATTTGTATTGCCAGGAAAGTTCTTCGAGGGCCAGGCCTATATCGATGCGGCTCAGGGAAGCGTGAGCCGGATTGCCAACCTGTATTCCAAGCGGTGTGGTTGCCTCAGCGAATAAGTCAGTATTTAGGTCAACGAAAAAATAGTCTGCGTAGTAGCCGCTAAATTGGTCGATCTTGAGGGCTATTGGTCCACCGAAACGCCATGAATTATCTAGCTGTTTGCTCCACGAGATATTCGCCAACCCTTCGATTTTACCCGCGACAATATCCGCATCTAGCTGCTTTGGAGCTATCAATGCAGATAGAGGCTCTGCCGCTGTGAATTCGTAGGAGGCCAGCTGCAGGACGACATCGCCAGTGTCGCGTAGAAAGTAGTGTTGTAGACCAATGCCAAGGCGAAGGCGCTGATCCAGGTCGATCTCTACTATCCCCGTCAGAGTGTCTGCCTCGAGCCGTAGCTTGCCGGAGTAGGCGGGATTGCTAATGTCGGCGATGTTGTTTTCTAGGCGAAACTCGCTACTGCTGAAATTGAAGCCACCGCTGGTCACATCGCCCACCCGAAATTCCACCTGATCGAGCTGTAAATTCGTTGTTAGTTCTGAAATCGCAGATTCGGAGGAGGTTCTAACTGAAGGCACGAGAATCTGTACGAAGTCTGCCGCCAAGCGCATCTCACTGTTGGAATAGTTGATCCTAAGTGGAGCACTCATGCGGGTATTTTCCCCAAGGTATTCGCCGTAGCGCCAACTGATGAGATTGCTTTGCCAATCGCTTTGCATAGCGCAATTCGTGAAGGATGTGCAATGTAGCTGTGTATTCTCAAAAGAGTGCTCACTCTGGGCCGTTGCGTCTTCGAGGGTCCAGTTGCCACTGCCATAGATTTTGCTGAGTGCGAGCTGCATTGCGCCTGTCGCAGTCGCAATCTCGCCCTCTACGCTTAAAGGTAGCTGCAGCTGCATGGTGTTGCTGCCTAGATCTGATTCCTGGTTAATCTGTAACGACGAGCTGGGGCTATCGATTACGAGGCTTAGCTGGGTTATAGAGGGAGTGCCGAGTAGTTCCTGTACTTCGAAGTTGCTCTGTAACGTGAAGCTCTCGTTCAAAATAGTCGTGCTTGCAGGCATAAAGTTTTCGAATTGCGCCCGCAAAGGCTCGACAAATAACGTACTGGTAGCAGTCACAGTGATTGCGTTCTCAGCGACATTTACGTCGACTGCGGATTCCGAGACTAGAGCCTCTGCTATCAATATTTTGGTTTCAATAGACAGCTGTCTTGAGTCAGTACGTTGGATGTCGAACTCAATGATTGCTCCCAACATGCCTTTGAATTCAGCGTCCCCGGCTATGTGCAGCGGTGGACTCTGTAACCCCAAACCTATTCTGTAGCTCTGCTCTGAATTGAGTATTTCGATATTCGGAAGGTAAATGTCACTCACAGGTAATGCATCGAACGACTCTAGTAGCGAGGCTAATGAGATAGAGGCYTCGTCATTCGATGTGTCCGAGTTAGACAGCGATCGCAATTCGATYTTKCCTATMGAGAKGGATTGCAGYGTGCCCGCYAGYAACTGRGAGAGRGAGTAYTGCGCATGTATTCTGCTTAGGACGACGCGCTGGTCTGCGCTATTTAGGACTAATTCGTCTACAGCTACCGAATTAATTCCTAGATGTGTTACTTCCAGCGAGGAAATCTCGAAGCCGAGCTGGGACAGAGMGGRTTTAGCTAGAGTGTTAAGAACTAAATCAGGTCTTAAGAGCACAATGCCAATGGGAGTGCTAATYAGTATGAGCAGTACAATTGCTACTGTTCTAGTTCGGGACATGGCCGGGATCGTCTTACYGCATGAGCGCCTAGTTTCTCGCTTCGCTCACTACAGTGCAAGCGACTATGTGACTTCGGCTTTTGGCGGAATTAAAAAAGAGGTTAGACCTTTCGGTCCAACCCCTTTTCACAAACGCTATCTTTTCTGCCCTAGACCTTTATTGT
>JAESUT010000044.1 GCA_016762995.1 Gammaproteobacteria bacterium
CACCCTGTTAACCGAAAGAAGAGAGCGGTGGTGGAGTCGGGGCAAGGGCAGGAAGCAATAACCCACTTCAGGGTTATAGAACGATTTCGTAGTCACACCCACGTGCAAGTGAACTTGGAAACCGGCCGTACGCATCAAATTCGCGTGCACATGGCGCACCTTAACAATCCCCTCATTGGTGATCAGCTCTACGGAGGGCGCTTTAAATTGCCCGCGGCTTGCTCAATCGAGCTGAGTGATTGTCTTCGAGGGTTTAAACGGCAGGCCTTGCACGCTAGGAAGCTGGAGCTGGACCACCCCCAAAGCTGCGAGCGCATGAGTTGGCGTGCGGATACTCCCGCGGATATGGTGGAGCTAATCGAAGCAATTCGCCGAGACGGTGCATGACTTGCAAGCGGACAATTGCCGCCGATTGGGTAGTCTCGTCCAGAATCGTCGCGTTCTCCACGACTCGTCAGGGCGGGGTGAGCGAGTTACCCTATGCCTCGTTTAATTTAGCTACTCATGTTGGCGATGACTCGCATCGCGTTGCGTCAAATCGAGCTCTTTTGCCAGAGCTGTTGCCAAGAGCGGCAGAATGGCAATGGCTAGAACAAGTTCATGGCAATGCTGTGGTAATAGTCAACAAGGCTGGACCCCCACCTACCGCCGATGCCATGCTGACTACGCGCCCAAACTTGGTTTGCTGTGTACAGACTGCAGATTGCCTGCCAGTGTTTGTAGCGGCTCTAGATGGCACAGAAGTGGCAGTCATACATGCAGGCTGGAAAGGCTTGGCGTCAGGTGTCATTGAAAACACGATTTCGCGCATGTCAACATCACTCTCTAGTTTGGCAGTTTGGTTAGGGCCTGCGATCGGTCCATGTCATTTTGAGGTGGGAGCTCAGGTCAGGGACAGCTTCCTCGCTGTAGGGGGTTCGTCATCGCTAGATTCCGCTATGGAAGCTTGCTTTATCTCCAGTACAAATCAGGGAAAATTCATGGCGGATATGTATGCCATCGCAAGATTAAAATTATCTGCTCTTGGAATTGTCAATATAAGCGGCGGCAACTACTGCACCTATTGTGACAATGAGCAGTTTTTTTCCTATCGGCGCGATGGGATTACTGGCCGAATGTTGAATGCTATCTATATTGAAGCATAGTTCCAATTCTTAATTGGTGGCGCTAAATTTTCCGTTTAACTTTGATCTCGCTCAATAAAAAATTCTTACTGTCATTGAATTTCGCCTTAAAGCCCCCATTATTTAATTCAAGAAATACTATTTAATAGCATCCGCTATGGCGGAACTCATGTGGAATCGTTATGCGAATCGATAAGTTAACAAGTAAGCTACAGTCAGCTCTAGAAGACGCGCAATCTATGGCTTTGGGTGGAGACAATAATTTTATTGAGCCTTGTCATATGCTGCTTGCTTTGCTGGATCAAAAAGGTGGCTCCATCCGTCCTTTACTTTCACAGACCGGATTTGATATCGCGGACCTACGAGCTAAGTTACAAACCCTAGTTGACGACTTACCGAAGCTGCAAGAGAGTACGGGTGAAATTTCGGTGTCCAGCGACCTGGTAAAAGTATTGAATAAGGCTGACAAAATTTCTCAACAGAAAGGCGACTCTTTTGTTTCCAGCGAGACAATACTGCTTGTTGCAATGAAGGATTCAGGCGCGGTTGGTAAGTTATTGAATTCCTACGGTGTCTCCCCGCAAGCGCTAGAAAACGCTGTCACGAATTTACGAGGTGGCGCAAACGTTGATTCTGCCGGTGCAGAAGATTCCTGGCAGGCATTGGAAAAATATTGTGTTGATCTAACCGAGCGTGCTGAGAAAGGCGAGCTCGATCCTGTTATTGGCAGGGACGCAGAAATACGGCGCACCATACAAGTGTTGCAGCGCCGCACCAAAAATAACCCGGTATTAATTGGTGAGCCAGGTGTTGGTAAAACAGCAATCATCGAAGGGCTTGCGCAGCGAATAGTAAATGGCGAAGTGCCGGAAGGATTGAAGGACAAGAAGGTCTTGTCTTTGGATATGGGAGCACTAATAGCCGGCGCGAAATTCCGCGGAGAATTTGAGGAAAGACTCAAAGGTGTATTGAACGAATTGTCGAAGCTGGGCGGTTCGGTGATCTTGTTTATTGATGAATTACACACCATGGTCGGTGCAGGAAAGGGCGAAGGCGCCATGGATGCAGGCAATATGTTGAAGCCCGCACTGGCTCGCGGTGAATTGCACTGCGTTGGTGCGACTACGCTAGACGAATACCGTCAGCATGTTGAAAAAGACGCGGCGCTGGAACGTAGGTTTCAGAAGGTATTGGTGGAAGAGCCTAGCGAAGAGGACACGATAGCTATCTTGCGCGGCCTGAAGGAAAAGTACGAAGTGCACCATGGTGTCGATATTTCTGACGGCGCGATAATCGCGGCGGCGAAATTGTCGCAGCGCTACATCACCGACAGGCAACTGCCGGATAAGGCAATCGACCTCATTGATGAGGCGGCGAGTATGATTCGCATGGAGATCGACTCCAAACCAGAAGAAATGGATATGTTAGAAAGAAAGCTTATCCAGCTAAAGATCGAGCGGGAGGCGTTAAAGAAAGAAGAAGACCCAGCTTCACAGAAACGCAAAGAGAAGCTGGAAGAAGATATTGCCGAGCTGGAAAAGGAATTTTCTGACTTAGAGGAAATTTGGAAATCTGAGAAGGCTTCCTTGCAAGATGCTCAGCTAATCAGAAGCAATCTCGAGCAGGCGCGTAATGATATGGAACTCGCGCAACGAGCGGGCGACCTAGCTCGCATGTCTGAAATTCAATACGGGCTTATTCCTAGCCTCGAGTCAAAACTTGAGGCGGCGGCTGCGGCCGAGACAACGGAGAAGCAGCTGTTACGTAATCGCGTTACCGAAGAAGAAATCGCCGATGTGGTGTCGCGCTCTACGGGCATACCGGTGAGTAAGATGCTTGCCGGAGACAAGCTTAGGCTGCTCGAGATGGAAGGCGCGTTGCATGAGCGTGTGATTGGTCAGGATGAGGCAATTCAAGCAGTCGCAAATGCCGTGCGGCGATCTAGGTCGGGAATATCTGACCCTAACCGACCCAATGGCTCTTTTCTTTTCTTGGGGCCAACTGGAGTAGGTAAGACGGAGTTGTGTAAGGCTTTAGCGGAGTTCCTCTTCGATACCGAAGAGGCGATGATCAGAATTGACATGTCTGAATTTATGGAGCGACATTCAGTAGCTAGGCTTATAGGTGCTCCTCCCGGCTATGTCGGTTATGAAGAGGGCGGCTATCTTACCGAAGCAGTACGCAGAAGGCCGTATTCGGTTTTGCTGTTAGACGAGGTTGAGAAGGCGCATACGGATGTATTCAATATTCTCTTGCAGGTGCTGGATGACGGGCGCTTGACTGACGGTCATGGTAGGACAGTGGACTTTCGGAATACGGTCGTAGTGATGACCTCGAAYCTCGGCTCCGATCGCATTCAGGAAATGATGTCTGAAGGCATAGTRGATGAGCTTGCCTACGAATCTGTTAAGTCAGCAGTGATGGAGCGGGTCGTTAAGCATTTCTCGCCAGAGTTTGTGAACCGTATTGATGAGACGGTGGTGTTCCATCCTTTACTGAAAGAACAAATTCGCGGTATTGCGGATATCCAGATTCAATTATTGAATCAGCGGCTACAAGATAACGATCTAAGCCTAAGGGTTTCTGACGCGGTATTGGATAAGATCGCTACCCTCGGGTATGACCCTGTCTATGGCGCGCGCCCCCTTAAACGCGTTATTCAGAATCGCATCGAAAACCAACTTGCTCAACAAATGCTGCAGGGAGACTTCGTTGCTGGAGATGTGATTGCAATAGATCTAGACGGTGATGGAGAGCTGGCTTTCTCGAAATCCAGCCCGGTTACCGCAGAAAAGTCGACGGTAGCGTGAGTTACCGTCGCCCCATCACCAGTTCTGATATGTGCTCACGCCACTAAGTACGGGCAATGGCGAATAGAAGAGCTTGACTTTCCTTGTATTAATGGCAAAATTCCGACTTAGTAAAGCAGAGTGGCTAGGTCAACCTTCAGCCCTTTTGCAGTAATCTGCACTCGCCGCAACCGGCACATCGGCAGATTGCTATCTAGGTGTTAGAAAACATCCACCTACGAGCCTCTATCACGTTATCGCGTACGGGGCCGACAAGAAGCAAGAATCGACGGTTTTCCCGAGGCTTGCGGACTGTTATAAGAAATTCTTAGAAGTAATCACTAGGCAGCGGCCATCTCTGGTCGGTTGTGCTGTTACATTTTTCCTGCTGTTTGATCGGCAGGAAGTCGACGAAAGACGGTTTAGAGGCATTGAAAAGTGGATCAATTATCTGGTGGTGAAGCGCTCCTACGTGCCCTGCATGATGAGGGCGTAGAAGTTATATTCGGTTATCCCGGTGGAGCCGTATTGCACATCTATGACGCGATCTTTAATCAAGACAAGGTCGAACACATTTTAGTAAGGCACGAGCAGGCAGCGACTCATGCTGCAGATGGTTATGCTCGTGGTACGGGCAAGCCAGGCGTGGTGTTAGTGACTTCTGGTCCCGGTGCAACCAATGCGATAACTGGCATTGCGACTGCGTACATGGATTCAATTCCCATGGTGGTGATCTCGGGCCAAGTAGAAAGTAGGATGATAGGCACCGATGGTTTTCAGGAGACGGACATGGTGGGAGTCTCTCGCCCTATCGTGAAACACAGTTTCATGGTTCAGAATCCGGCTGACATTCCGCTCATCGTAAAAAAGGCATTTCATATTGCCACAACTGGGCGACCTGGCCCGGTTGTTATCGATATTCCAAAAGATGTAACTGATCCGAAGACGAAGTTCGATTACGAATACCCTGCCGATGTTAAGATGCGTTCCTATACAGTTCCTGCGAAAGGGCACTCGGGTCAAATCAAGAAAGCGGTAGATGTATTGATGAGCGCGAAGCGCCCGATGATCTATGCCGGTGGCGGTGTTATTCAAGGAGAAGGTTCGGCGTTATTGACTGAACTTGCTCGCAAGCTAGGCTTTCCGGTCACAAACACGTTAATGGGATTGGGCGCCTATCCTGCATCGGACAAGCAATTTTTAGGCATGTTGGGAATGCACGGCACCTATGAGGCAAACATGTCGATGCACTACAGTGATGTGCTTCTTGCTATAGGTGTTCGCTTCGATGACCGGGTAACGAATTCGGACGTAAGCAAATTTTGCCCGGATGCAACTATTCTGCATGTGGATATCGATCCTGCCTCCATCTCTAAAACTGTGGTTGCAGACGTTCCCATTGTTGGTGCAGTGACATCAGTTTTGGAGGAGATGCTTTCGCAGATCGCTGCGTCAAAACAGACGGTTGATGAGAAATCATTGAAAGTCTGGTGGGATCAGATAGAACAATGGCGAGAGAAAGACAGTCTTGCCATTATTCCATCGGCAGACGGAAAAACCATCAAGCCGCAGGAAGTTATTCAGGCTGTGCACAAGATAACGAAGGGCGATGCCTATGTTTCATCGGATGTGGGGCAGCACCAGATGTTTGCCGCTCAGTACTATGGCTTTGACAAGCCGCGTCGCTGGATCAATTCCGGTGGCCTTGGAACTATGGGCTTCGGCTTTCCGGCGGCAATGGGTATTCAACTTGCATTTCCCGATGCGGTTTCAGTATGTATAACAGGCGAGGGCAGCTTTCAGATGAACCTGCAGGAGCTTGCAACCTGCATGCAGTACAAGTTGCCAGTTAAAATAATTTGTCTTAATAATCGAGCGTTAGGCATGGTGAAGCAATGGCAGGACATGCAATACGGTGGAAGATATTCACACAGCACCTACGAAGAGTCATTGCCTGACTTTATCAAACTGGCAGAGGCCTACGGACATGTAGGAATTCGAATAGAAGACAAGTCTGAGTTAGATGAGAAGCTGAGAGAGGCATTTTCCCTGACGGACAAGTTAGTGTTTGTCGATGTCATGGTGGACCCAGAAGAACATGTGTATCCGATGGCCATCAAAGGTGGTGCCATGAAAGATATGATTTTGAGCAAATCGGAGCGAACCTAATGCGACATATAATTTCAGTTCTGATGGAAAACGAACCTGGCGCTCTGTCCAGGGTCGTTGGTTTGTTTTCGCAGCGTAATTACAATATCGATTCTTTGACGGTTGCCCCTACTGAAGATCGGTCACTCTCGCGCCTTACTTTAACCACTACTGGGGACGAAAGACGGATCGAGCAGATTACAAAGCATCTGAATAAGTTGGTGGATGTGGTTAAGCTCGTCGATCTCACGGAAGGTGCTCACATTGAGCGCGAATTGATGTTAATAAAGGTGAAGGCCACGGGTGCGCAGCGCGCCGAAGTGACGCGCACTACGGAAATTTTTCGCGGGCAGGTCGTGGACTTAACAAACAGTGTGTTTAGTATTCAATTGACTGGTACAAGCGATAAGCTGGATGCGTTTATCGCTGCGCTCGGTGAAAGCATTGTGCTAGAAGTTGCCCGCACCGGAGTCTCGGGAATATCGCGTGGAGAGAAGATCCTCAGTCTTTAATACACCACATTGAAATTTCGTAATATCGGGACGCGTACGCTGCCAACGGATAGATAAGGGAAGATACTCAGTCTTTAATAGCCCACATTGAAGTTTCGTAACAACGAGAGAAGATCCTCCGTCTTTAACATACAACATTGACGTTTCGTAACAACGAGACACGTACGCTGCCAATGGATAGATAAGAGAAGATCCTCAGGATGGAACAATGAAACTCTTAGCTCTCTAGATCAATCTCAATAATAAGAAATATAAAAAGGGCCTAGGCCCTTTTTTATTTCTTATAAAACATGATTTAGTCTAGACCAGCTTCTTCATCGCTGTCATGTACTTACGCAGTTGCTTGCCAACAACTTCGATCGGGTGTGAGCGAATATCATCATTCACACTTATTAGCTCGGCATTGTCTACGCCCAGATCTGAAATCTGCAAGCCCTTACCGATGACGTCGGTGTCCACTGTCTTCATGAAATCCTCGAGAAGAGGTACGCAGGCATGAGAGAAGAGGTAGCAGCCATATTCGGCTGTATCGGAAATTACCTTGTTCATCTCGTACAATTTCTTGCGTCCAATTAAGTTGGCGATCAATGGTACTTTGTGGAGTGACTTAATTCGAGAAAATCTAGACTTCTAAGTCATTTTACTCTAGATGACACCTGTGCCATGCACGGACGAACGAACTACATTTTGAGAGTGACTGTTACCGCTAGACAGCGCACAGACTGAAATTTTGTAATTGGAGCGTCCAAGAAAATAAAACTGGGCGACGTGGAGCCTCGAGTTGTAGCAGTCCTCCGTAGTTACTCAGCCCAAAGCGAGAGAGATTTACCTTAGATAAATTTCGAATGACTCCTGTCCGGACAGACCCCCAAAAAATATCATTCGCTCAGCCAAGCTTTTCTGTGGTCCCCTCGTACTTAAAATCAGAGATTTCGTTTAGATAAGTACACGAACGGTAGAGCACTATCCGTAGAGTAGGATAGTGCGCTCGATAAGTGCGCAGCTCCAGTAAGCGCTTGAATTCCTTAGCTGTTATGGCGTTGTCACTCAAATGTCAACCGGCAGCCACCCTCAGTTGATTGTATTGTATAAATCGCCTACGTGGATTGACGTGAGTGATTTTCAGCTGGTCAAACGAATCTAATCCCGCTACATTCGATATAACGAATATCGTGTAGAGATAGGAAATTCAATATTTCATCAACCTCAATACTGCCGTCGATAGATTGTGAATCTTTACGGTAGATTAGATTTGGAAATATTCAGCAACAGTTGAGGCGCGAGATGAAAAAGACAGTAATCACTATGGACTGTTCTAACAGTCTTGTTAGCAAGTCCTTTTGCAAGGAAATTATGAAACTGAGGGACACTCACGATTTAATAAATCAT
>JAESUT010000161.1 GCA_016762995.1 Gammaproteobacteria bacterium
GGGGATGTAACAGAATCCACGGTTACTTTTAATCAATAGTGCCGCGGTCTAGATAGCTGAATCTCCGTTTTGGTGGTTCACAAGAAGGGTGTGATTGAAAATTATCAATCACGCCTTTTTTTGTCTGCGCTATTCTCGAGAGCCTCTTTATCAGCGCTCGAGGTTAGAGGATTGTTCCACGCAGGGTAGCGATGTCGGGACTTTGCAATTGCAACGAGAATTAACAGTTTGAATCTAATGGCGTCCAATAGCAGAGATTCGACTGTGGGCGCTGTGTTTGCTGCCGCCTGCCTGCTACTGCTCTCGATTGCTTGGTGGATCTACCAGCCAGGCATTAGCGGGCCGCTGCTATTAGATGATTGGGCCAATCTATCTGTTCTCGAAAACGCCCCGGTTGATGACTGGAGCGGCTTTCGCTCTTTCGTGTTCGGTAACGCATCTGGCCCGACGGGTAGGCCAGTGTCAATGTTGTCTTTCCTTCTCGATGGTCGCAGCTGGCCTATCGATGTTGCCAGCTCCAAGCAAACAAATATCCTCATTCATCTTCTATGTGCTCTAAGTCTGCTGGGCCTCGCCGTGTGTGTATTTCACAGCATAGGAGTCAGGAGGCCCAGAATCTCTCTGTTAGCATTCTTCGCTACTGCTATCTGGGTGCTGCATCCTCTCAATGTTTCGACGGTTCTCTATCTGATTCAACGAATGACGCTTTTGGTGACGCTGTTTTCGCTGCTTGGGCTGATTTGCTTCTTCGTCGGCAGAACGCTCATTATTCAGGATGTAACAAAGGGAATGTCACTGCTGCTTCTGGCGTTGTTTCCCTTCGGGCTGTTGGCCATTCTATCGAAAGAAAACGGCGTTTTATTGCTGGCGAGCTTTGTCATCATTGAACTGACCCTCTTTCAAAAACTGGAGACTAATAAGGCGTATACACGGTGGTTCAGATTTGGGGTGATTCTCCCTCTGTGCCTTTTTGTGATTTATCTTGGCGTAACTTTCTTGCCTTCAATAGAAGCTTACAATTTTCGCTCCTTCAGTTTGCTAGAGCGTTTGCTAACCGAATCTAGAATACTAATTGATTACCTCGCAAATATATTCTTCCCTCAGATACAAGGCTTTGGCTTGTACCATGACGATATTGTTGTATCGACTACGCTATGGCAGCCTCTAACTACGCTTCTTTCGGTCGCCTGCATTCTTTTGTTGCTGGTGCTGTCGATCAGGATGAGAACTGCAGAGCCGATGTTCAGTTTCGCGGTTCTTTGGTTTTTCGTGTGGCATTTTCTAGAATCAAGTTATTTGCCCTTGGAGTTATATTTTGAGCATCGAAATTACCTTCCTATGATTGGCCCGGTGCTTGCCGGAACTTACTATTCGATGCGAGCTATTGATCTTGTTTCGTGGGAATACTTTCCTAGAATCATGGCAGTCCTAGCTCTTGTCGCTGTTTTATTTCTAAGTAGCCTTACTTTTCAGCTAACCAGGCTTTGGGGAGGGTCGGGAGCGTTGATTTCTCACTGGGCGGAGCAGCATCCAGAATCTATTCGAGCTCAGTCTGATCTGGCCTCTATCCTTGCTGACATAGGGGGTGCAAGGCAGGGCTTGGCTAGGTTGCAGGCACTGTTGGAAGTTTATCCTAAAGACATTAATCTACGCCTACAGGTTTTTAACTATGGTTGCTCCAATAATTTTCCGGTGCAGGTGTCTCTTCAACAGATAGCTAAGATTGAAAACCCTGAAAACTCTCGAAATGATATCAACGTCCCCGTCCGAGAGATGATTGATAATTTAAGGCTGGGAGTGTGTGCTTACCCGACTCAGTATGAAGTGGTAAACTTGATGGATATCATTGATGATCTAAAAATGAATTCTAGAGCGCGGGTTGGTTTTGAYRTTCTTTATTCMGAGTTAYTKGTRCATTATGRRYTGATCGATGMSGCRYTATYGAARTTGGAYCATGCTCTTGAAGAGGWRCCRTCSGTCGATATYGCAATTAGGCAGGCTACGCTAGCGGGTTCCGTAGGCCGTTTCGAGCAAGCCTTAGAAATTTTGAATAAGGCCTACAGTGCGGACGAGCAGCGAAGTTTTCTCTTGCCGTCGCGCAGAGAAGAGATARATGGCTGGCGCAAACAGATCGAGGCGCTGTTATAAGCGGCAGAAAATAGTTATTGATTTTTAGGCCTTTATTAGGAAATAGTGGCAATGATTGTACCTACCGATATTCACAGGCAGTCCATTCTCTCCCGTTCGCGAGGAGGTATTCAGCTTTCTCGTGCTGCGGCAGGTTTTACTGTGATCGAAATAGTGACAGTTATTATAATATTGGCGATTCTTAGCTCGGTTGCYATGTCAAGAATCCTCAGCGGCAATGCGCTGAACGCAATTGTCGTTCGTGATCAGATTATTTCTCTTGCTAGAACAGCGCAGCAGAACGCACTGGGGCGAAGCGATGTGGATCTAGTAATTACCCCAAGCGCCAGTGGTGATGAGATTACACTCACCACGAATGATAATGCGGGAGTGATAGAAAGCTATACGTTTTCTCTCAGTACAGTGGAGTTAAGTGGCGATATAAATAACACGGACAGTTGCGCGGCAACTAGCGGTGCGGACGCTATTAGCAATGCCGCGCCGCTGACTCTTACCTTTGGCGAGCTTGGCGACTTGGGTGTCAGTGGCGTCACTGGAAGTACTGGGGCTGTTACATCCGCGGTAAGAATATGCCTGAATGATACGGCGAGTGAATCTGTTTGTGTGTCTCCCTCGGGATTTTCCTATGCAGGCGATTGCGATGTTTAGAAAAGCGAAAAATCAATCCGGCATCACGTTAATAGAGCTTGTTGTCACGATCGTTGTTTTGGGTGTGGCGTTAGTAACTCTGTCAGGGGTTTTGCAGGGAGGTGCTAGCAACAGTTCCGATATTACAATACAGATTCGTGCAACAGCCCTTGCGCAGGCTTATTTGGATGAGATCCTTGGAAAAAGGTATGACGAGAAGACGCGCAATAGAGGCATACCTCCTTGCCGCGCCTCCGCGCCTTTTGCCAGACAGTGCACTGCAGAAGCATCTTTTGGGTTCAACTACGGCGCTCCCGTTGAAACTGGAGAGAACGCTCGATCTAGGTTAGATGATGTAGATGATTATCATGGTATGGATGAGGGTGATGACCAAACTCTGCCTTTGCAAGATGCGCAAGGAAATACCAGAGCAGGATACGACAATTTTCGAGTTCGTGTCGCGGTGCGCTACATCAATCTAGGTGTCGGTGAAGAAGAAGAAACATTGGGAGTTAACAACGAGCTTGATGATCAGTTCGATGCGAAGTTGATTACGGTCACTGTAAGTTTTCGAGGTAACACCGCAGGTTGGGACTTTAGTGCTTATAAATCTAATTTCTAGACTAATTTCTGGGCTAAGGGAGCGCTGTAAGCTAACAGTATGATAAAACTATCAAATCAAAAGCAGGCTGGCTTCTCCATTATCGAAATGGTGTTGGCGATTGTTATCAGCGGCATACTCGCCATTGGGATTGTCAGTTTTATTGGTGATTCAGTGGACACTCTGACGACTAGTGCTAACCGGAATAAAATTGCTGCATCTGGTCGTATTGCGATCGATAGGCTGGCTATGGAGATTCACAATGCACTGCCTAATAGCGTTCGTGCGACGACAGCAACAGCAGGTGGAGATCAATGTCTGGAATTCGTCCCCGTGAGAGCAGCAACCACCTACATTAATCCATCATTCTCATCTGGAGGTTCCACAACGTTTGATGTAGTGGATTTAGTGCCTAGCCAACACGGGGTCACAGGCGGATATGCGGTGATATATCCCCGCCGTCGAAACAGGCTTTATGACGGAGACAATGGCGCCTCGGCTGGATGGCCAAATTTTCCCGGCAACAGGAGACCAATTCAGGAGATTACATCTATTGCTGATAGCGTATCGGATGATCAGAGTACTGTTACATTGGTAAAATCGCACCGATTTAGACGCAGGTCTCCCAACCAAAGGTTTTTCATTGTGGAAGACCCAGTAAGTTACTGCATAGTCGGCGAGAATTTATACCGATATACGAACTACGGTTTTTACACCGCTCAAGTAACCGCTGAAGAAGAAGCGGGGGTCTGCGAGGTGGCGCTTGATCAAACTTGTTTGCCAGATTATGCCGCCGCTCCCGATAAAATGCTTATAACAAACGATCTAGACAATACGGGCTTGACGGCATTCACCGTATCGGCGCAAACGTTGAGGCGAAACGCACTGGTTGCTATCCAGTTCAATTTTTCTGCTAACAATGATTCGATTGTTTTAAATCATGAGGTATTGACCCGAAGTGTTCCTTAAACTAAGCAATGAAAGAGTTCAGTGTAGTAATAAATTTTCTCATCAATCGGGAATTGGTCTGCCTGCTGCGATATTTGTAATTACTCTAATGGCGGTAATTGCCGTAGCTGTAAATCAGTTAGTGAGTCAGAATGCGCAAACTTTCGAAGAGGAGTTAAACCTCACGCGGGCATTTTACGCAGCCGAGTCAGGTGCCGGGTTTGTGATGAATACTGTTTTTCCGCCAGAAGAATACTCCGCCTATGCAACCACGGCAGAATGCATAGCTACTGAGCGTACCTATAATTTTACAGTAGATGGGTTGAACCAATGCTCGGCAGTAGTAACCTGCACGCCAGTAACAATAGGCGCGACCACTTATGCAACAATACAAAGCGAGGGGACTTGCGGGGATGTTGAGCGAACCGTGCAGATCAGAACAGTTTATTAGCGCCACGTGATTGAGCGGGAAAAATTGAATGATCAAAGTCTTGGTCGAAGCTGCAGCTAAACCCGCCGGATTTTTCTAAGCGGTGGTAAAGGCGAAATATAAGATTACTGAAACAATCATAACTGTCGCCAGCGCAGTCATGCCGTAAGTGAATACAGAGCTTACGCCAACGGTTGTTCGGTAAGCATCGAATGATAAGTTTTCATCGTTGCTGCGATTATCGATACTACGTTGTAATTTAACTCGGTAGTTGTCTTCCTTCTCCAGTAAATCCCAGCCTGCCTTGGCCTCGACGGCCAGTATTTCTTGCATTTTTTTGCTATCGGCAAACAGGGGAGTCTGTGCTTGCACGGTTTTATATTCTAGGCTCATTGGAGGCTCCACTACGTTCTTTGGTCTAATCGATCAGGGCGGTATTAATTAGGCTACGGCAAAAATTCTGTAAATTTACAGATCTAAACCCAACTTGAACCCTATTCTCACGGCTATCAGATTGATTTGCAACGAATTTACTAAAAATTTGTAAACGCCTGACCGCAAGGAAGGCGGTTTTTGCTTTCTGGAGTAACGTCCCGTATTCGACCCTGATTTTTCGTCGAAAAAAGACCGTATTCCACGTATGTTTAAGGCCGTGATAGTGGAAATTGTTCCTCCCCGATGCCAGATAGGATCAATATTTCGACAAATAGGTCGATATTTTGCTAAGTACTTCAAATTATTGAGATTTATCCTTTTACAAGGCCTGTGCATGCTGGTCTAATCTTTGATCGCCGAAACAGGTCGTAGAACCACAGAAAACAATGATCGTCCAGCCCCTACTTAGAACAGAGAATAACCAGCGCATACGAAAATTAGTAGCTCTTATGTTGCTGCTGCTTTATTTTTTGGCCGCGGCACCCGATGCGCAAGCTCAGTGTACCGTTGCCACTGATGGTAGCGGGGTCGGCGTGGTGGTGTTCGAGAGTTGCACCGAAGCTAAAAATAGCAGCAATACTAATAACATCAATTTGACCTACCCAGCCGGTATTAACAGCGGCGATTTGTTGGTTGTTTCTATTGCAACTGATGGCAATGAGAATTTCTTTGTGCCAAGTGGTTGGGAAGGTTTGGTAGATATAAATCAAAATGGCAGTAACCTTGCTGTCTTGAAGCGCATAGCCGATGGTACGGAAGTTGGAACTATAAACTTTAGCTGGACCTCGAACGAAGAAGTAATAGCAACCATGATGCGCTTCACCGGCACAACCGGCGCCACAGAAGTGGCAACCAACACCGGCTCGAGCTCCTCCCCTCAAACACCTACCATTGCTCCGGTCTTCACAAATTACCTAGCACTAAGGTTAGGCGCTTTTGACGATGACGATGTAACCATAAACCCCGGCACGGTAATGGCGGGTCACTCCAACATCAACCAAGACGAGAGTGGTGGTGGTGCTGGGACCGCGTCAGGTTCCGCGGCATATCTAGCCTTCCCCGTTGGTGGTGCATCCGGTACGGGCAACTTTACATTAACAGCAGGTGAAGGTTGGTCTACCGCGACCCTCGCGATCGAGTTTGGCGCGGCTAGTCCGCCGACGCCCACAGGCCTTTCCTGCCCTAGGTTCGATGGCTCGTTCTCCGGCAGTCAGTTGGTTGTATTTCAGGAGTGTGTGGAACAGAAACAAGGCACAAATGTAGGCTCGACAACAATCTCTACTCCGGTCAATGCAAACGAAGGCGACTACATGATTGCTGTAGTTGCGACAGATGCTAGTGAAACTATTACCGAGCCTGCCGGCTGGACTGTTATTAGTGAGGCCCCTGGTAGCGGCGGTGCCTTGACGTTGGGTGTATACGAAAAATTTGTAACAGCGGGCGAGCCTGTCAACCATACCTGGACGATAGGAAGCACAGAAAGGTTTTACAGCAATATATTGTTGTTCACCGATGCATCAGGAGTATTGGTGAGCGGATTTTCAAATGGTCAAAGCACTACGCCGACGGCGCCGAGTATTAATTCATTAGCAGCGAACTCTCTCATTCTTCGAGTCAACGGTCAGGATGATGACGATTTAAACAGAGACCCTCTAGACATCATCATTGGTCAGACAAACATCTCCGCAGATGCCAGTAGCACAGGTGGAGGTACAGTCTCAGGTCAAAGCAGCTATTTGAATCAGGCGGGCATTGGGGCAACCGGTACGGCCGTATTTTCACAATTGGCCAGCGAACAATGGCGAGCAGGAACTATTGCTGTTGAGCCCATAGAATTTCGATTCTCCATGCCAGACATAACAGCAAGCACCTGTGGAGCGCAGTTAGTTACGCTCTCTGTTACAGATCGCTTCGGCAGCCCGATTACTAACTTCGTTGGAACTGTTTCGCTGTCAGCCAGTAATAGTGGATCAGCAACATGGGCTGATGCAGGTGCCTTGAGTAACCCTGTAACCGACTTGGGAAGTGGTAACGCCACTTATCAGTTTGTAGATGCTGACAATGGCGTAGCTGTATTTGAATACCACAACCCCATAGCGGCGTCAGTCAATTTCGGACTGAGCTACAACGATAACGGACCTGTCTTTACCGAAAATCCGTCATTCGACCCTACTCTTACTGTCGACAATCTTTGTGAATTTAGAATCGCCTACATTGACGGCAGTATGGGGACTTGTTCCAGCGAGCAAATGACCATTAGCTTATTCGATAGTGCTGGCATAGCGGCGACGCACTACACCGGCACCATCGATATTACTAATGATCAGACAGACGGCGACTACGTGGCCGTTGGAGAAAGCGGTACATTCAGTAACGGAGCGGCAAACGACGGTGCTGCAGACTATATCTATGCGTTAACGGATGTTGGGCAGCTGGTATTAAATTTTACTGACATCACTGCGGCGACTGTGAATTTCAATATCGTCGATTCTGCTAACCCAAGCTATCTAGTTACCGTTGATCCAAATCTGACAGTAGGTGCATGTAAGATCGTCATTGCTCATAGCACCGAATCAGATGTTTGTTCTCTGGAGGCTGTGAACATTTCTGTTCGCGATCCGATGGATGCGCTAGTTAGTGATTTTATCGGCACCATCACCTTAACAGACGGCGTGGTTTCTGGCTCTTGGACCGTTGACTCAGCAATCAACGTTTTGGTCGACAACGGCGGTGGCTCAATAGACTACACATTCG
>JAESUT010000162.1 GCA_016762995.1 Gammaproteobacteria bacterium
TGTCGGCCGCTCCACGACTGTCAAAACCCTCATGGGCGAGGTTGAGCCACAAGGTTCTATCCTATTCAAAGGCATCGAGATTGCCGGCAAGAAGAGTTTCGAAATCGCACACTTAGGGCTGGGTTATGTTCCGGAAAATCGCGATATTTTCCCGACACTGACTGTCCGGCAAAATCTTGTGCTCGGCATGAAATCGAACCAGCCCCAGGGTCGCTGGAACATCGAGGAAATGTTTAGCATGTTCCCAAATTTGGCCGAGCGCGCCGATGTTCCTGGCGGAGCGCTCAGCGGTGGCGAACAGCAGATGTTGTGCATGTGCCGCACCTTGATGGGCGACCCTGACATGATCATGATCGATGAGCCTACCGAAGGCCTAGCCCCGAAAATTGTCGAGCAACTAGCAAATTTGCTACAAGAAATCGCAAAACGAGGCGTATCAATCTTATTGGTAGAGCAGAAACTATCAATCGCCCTCAAGATTTCTAACCGTCTCTATGTGATGGGACACGGCAAGATTGTCTATGAAGGAACGCCGGCCAGCTTACTGCAAGCAGATGATGTCAGGTCTGAATGGTTGGAAGTCTAGGACAGTTCTGGTCGAATTGTCCGCAAAGCCCTAAACTGTGATCCTCCGTCATTACGAGTAGCATTTCATGACCCGCTTCCGTAACTACCTATTCGTAGTCCTACTCGCAACTCTCACGTCGGGGTTCATGCACAATTCCTTCGCTTGGGACGCTGTAGGTCACCGCCTTTCTGCGGCTATCGCCAGTCACTATCTAAGCGACGACTCGAAAACCGAACTACTGCGAATCCTAGCCCATCATCCGCGTTTTCAACAAGACTTCATGAAGCGAATGCCCGCCTCTATCGTTCGGGGCGATAACGAAGGTCGTCTCAATTGGCTACTAGGACAGGCCGCATTCTGGCCAGATATCACGCGAGGCTTACCGGAATCTGAGCGAGAAAAGTACAACCGTGCCAACTGGCACTACATTGATGGCGCATGGCTACGTGGTCAAGCCGACATTCAAGGCAATACCTATATTGGCATTTCCCCTTTCGAGGATATCGCTGGACGATCAGCTGAAGACGTGTCCGCGGAAGCGAACGTAGATAATATAATGAACGCTCTGGACTTCAATACTGCCCTACTCGCCAACTCACAGACCTCAATGGGACAACGTGCAATCGCCCTGTGCTGGGTCTTGCATCTAGTTGGTGATATTCATCAACCGCTGCACGTAGGATCACTGTATTCCGCGAAGCAATTTTCAAGAGGAGATCGTGGCGGAAACGGCATCGATACCGATGGCAGAAACTTACACGCACGCTGGGATAGGGCCCTGAGCGGCGGCGGAGTAAACTCCAATCTTAAGGCTGTACTGGCACAGCATTCTACGACACTGAAAAGAATGGATGGGCAAGACGATGGAAATTGGTCGCTCTGGATGAAGGAGAGTCGAGCACTACTGCTCAACACAGTCTATACCAGTGAAATGAAGTCGGCGATTGCGCGTACCAACAGATCCAACCAGCCACTGCGCGAGTTCAATCTAAACAATGACTATGTCGCTACAATGGAATATCACGCACGCATGCGCCTCGCCCTAGCAGGCCGCCGCCTCGCAATCTGGTTCGAAGACAACTTATAAGCCACTCGGCTACAGTGCTATCTAGTTACCCTGCCCCTGAATCAACTTCTGCTGCGCTACCAATTTTACAGCATTGCGAATGAGCACATGTCCAACCGCATTACGCAGGCTCATTATCGATTCAGGGTGAAACTGCACGGCGCAAATGGGAAGGCTTGTATGTTGAATCGCCATGACATTGCCGTCCTGGGTCCTAGCTGTAACACGCAGACAATCTGGAACGGACTTTGCTACCAGTGAATGGTAGCGTCCAGCAGCGAATGGCGACTCGATATCCGCAAATAGCTCGCTTGAATCATGGCTTACATCCGACTGCTTACCGTGCATTGGATGGCCTAATTCCTCAAGATCCCCACCGAAGTATTCAACCAGCCCTTGCAGCCCAAGGCAGACACCAAATAGTGGGATCGAGTGTGATAGCGCCGCTTCGATGGTCTCGTTCATGGAAAAATGATCTGGAGTAGACGGGCCTGGCGAGAGGATTACCAAATCCACACTATTGCTTTGTAAATACTTGCGCGCAGCCGCTGGCCGAAGAGTAAGCACATTAACGCCACACTGCCTAAAATAGGTGCCTAGGTTATGCACAAAAGAATCCTGATGATCGACCATCAGCGCCTGAATGCCTACACCCTCTTGACTGCTGAACACCTTATCAGCGCCGCTTAAGGCTGGCTTAGCAACGCCACGAATGGAATCGATCAAAGCCGAGGCTTTCAAACGTGTCTCCAGCTCTTCTTCAACGGGATCGGAATCTATCAGCAAGGTTGCGCCCGCTCGAACTTCTGCGATGCCATTCTTGATACGGATCGTTCGCAGGGTGAGTCCTGTATTCAGATTGCCATCGAAGCCAATATGCCCGATAGCGCCACCGTACCAGTGACGTTGCGACTTCTCATTCTGTTCGATGAACTGCATGGCGGCAAGCTTTGGCGCACCTGTTACCGTCACCGCCCAGGTGTGGGCCAAGAATCCATCGAGAGCGTCGAATTCTGGCTTCAATATTCCCTTCACATGATCGACCGTATGAATAAGCCGCGAATACATTTCGATTTGTCTGCGCCCTACCACATGAACCGAACCAGGCTCACAGACTCGCGATTTATCATTGCGATCGACATCGGTGCACATCGACAATTCCGATTCATCCTTATCAGAATTTAGCAGCGTCTTTATTTGATTTGCATCATCGAGCGCATCGATACCGCGTTTAATAGTGCCTGATATAGGGCAGGTCTCTATCTGACTGCCATCTACACGAACGAACATCTCCGGCGAGGCGGCAACTAGATATTCCTGCTCACCAAGATTCATCAACGCGCCATAGGGTGACGGATTACTCTGCTTAAGTCGCTTGAACACGGCGGCGGGGCTGTCTTTGCAAGGCTCAAAGAAGACTTGACCGGGAACGACCTCGAACAGGTCTCCACGGCGAAAATAGTCCAGCGCCTTCTCGACCTGCTGCGCATATTCTCCCTCAATATGATCACAGTCTTTCTCAACTTCTATTGCCGGCACATAGGCGTCACGTGAACCACTACGGCGGAATCCACCCGTGGTCTCGGTAAACTTATCAGAATCCCAAGCCCTACAGATAAACTCATAGCTATAACAAAGCGTCTTCTCGATACGGTGGTCTGACACCGTGATTTGATCCGGCAGATACAACACCAAATCTCTGTCGTCATCACTACGCGTTTGATGGCGCATGACATCTTCGAACTGAAATGTCAGGTCATAGCCGAAGGCGCCGAACAAACCTAGGTAGGGGTCACTAGGGCTCGAAAAGCACGACACAATTTCTCGAAGCACGGAGAATAGGCTCGCCTTTCTGCTGCGCATCTCTTCAGCAAACTCTTCTGGCTCATTACTCACTGTAATTAGAATAGATTGCTGTGTAACATCCATCGAAGCAATGGCAGCACAGTTCTGCAATGCACGGCGAACCTCAGGCAGAAGAATTTCTCCGCGCACATTCAGAGCAGCGATCTCTAAACTTCTATTCTTCCCAGTTATCTTTAGCGGCGGATTAACGAAGCCAATATCCCAACGCGTATAGCGGCCTGGAAATTCGAAGCTAGATGCAAGCAAGACCCCTGGCGACTCATCTAAGGAGTCCGCGAGCTGATCGATGGCCGAGGCATAGTCCAGCTGCGAAGTCAGACGACGAACCTGTACACCGCTAGCACAGCGGTACTGAATGTGATTACTGGTTGGCATTACCAAATCCTCTTAATCCGTAATGACGGTAAGAGCTTGGGGATCAGGGTATTTTTAGGAGCAATAGACCACCACAACTCTCGGTGGCCGTCGGGGAAAAACTTAAGGGTTGTTCTCCTGGCTACCTGTAGATTCAGGCCACCAGAAATAAAATCGTATATTCATAGGGGCAGGATAATGCGCTAGCGTCAAAATGATGTCAACCGAAACCCTCTCAATTTGAGATTCATTTTAAATTACCTCATGTTTATCAGCTAGTTAAGAAATATAAAAGCAGGCCTACTCGAGTCAATATGACTACTTGCATGGACAATGGCCAACATTGATAATCGCTACAACAGACAGAGTTGTTACGCCCCAGCAAAGTTAGAACGTTTTAATCTGTACACCCATTTCTATCACTAGAGAGAAACTAACCATGAGGAAATTTTCAATTCGTCTTATCGCTCCGCTGCTTCTATTACTGTTTTCTACGGTCAGCGTGGCRGCCGACTTTGATCGTGCACGCCCTGAACGCTTAGGCATGTCGTCGGATCGCCTAGAACGCCTWGATGCRGTRCTTAAGTCCTACGTCGACAATGAGCAATTAGCCGGGCAAGTGGTGATAGTGCTACGCAATGGAAAAATCGCCTATTCGAGCGCAAATGGCATGCAAGACATTGCCGCTGGCATTCCCATGCAGGACGACACGCTATTTCGTATTGCCTCGCAGACCAAGGCGATCGTCAGCAGCGGCATTATGATTCTCCATGAGCGCGGCGCATTGGATATTAGCCACAATCTGGAACGCTACCTTCCCGAATGGGCCGACATGCAAGTTGCCGTAGTAAGCGGCGATGGCGGCTACGAACTCGAGCCCTCCAAGCGCTCTATCACSCTACGYAACYTACTCACCCACACCGGTGGCATGAGTTATGGARGCGGCCCCGCCGCCGAYAAGTGGGAGGAAGCAGGRTTTCAGGGTTGGTACTTCGCCGATCGCGATGAGCCGGTAGCCGATACTATCGCGCGCATGGCTTCCCTTCCTCTGGATGAGCATCCTGGCGAACGCTGGATCTACGGCTACAATACCGACATCCTTGGTGCTGTTATAGAAAAGGCGAGTGGGATGGATCTGAACAGCTTTCTTAAGCAAGAGATCTTCGAACCCCTAGGCATGGATGACACTCACTTCTATCTTCCTGAAGAGAAACGCGGCCGACTTGCGACCGTGTATCGCCCTAAAGCGGGCGGCGGTATCGAGGCTAGACCCGAGAGAAATGGCATGCGKAGCCAAGGCATGTATGACAAGGGACCCCAGGTCAGYTTCTCAGGTGGCGCAGGATTATTATCAACTGCCAGCGACTATGCGAAGTTCTTGCAGATGACTCTGAATGGRGGAGAGTTTAACGGAGAGCGAATCCTCTCGCGTAAAACGATCGAACTAATGACTACCAATCACCTCGGTGACATCCCTTTTCGAGATGGTACCGGCTTCGGGCTAGGTTTCTCTGTGGTTACCGACTTAGGAGCACGAGGCAGCCTTGGCTCTGTCGGTGAATACGGCTGGGGCGGAGCCTATCACTCAACCTACYGGGTAGATCCAGTGGAGAAGCTAGTCGTCGTCTATCTAACACAGATCATTCCCGCCACTGGTTTAGACGATTACGCCAAGCTACGCAGCGGCGTCTATCAAGCCATCATTGACTAAGGAATTAGCATGAGCGACAACACTGAGAAGAAAGCGGGGCTGCGAGTTCTATTCCCCACCCTTATCTACGAGGCATGGTATCCGGGGTTTTCCGCACAAGAGGACGAGCTCGTCTCCTATGTCGAGACATTGCGTGACAAGGACGAAGAAGGTCGAAAAATTTCAGAACAGCAGTATCCTAGCGGCTACACCTCCTATTTCACCAATAGCACGCTATTTAACGACAGCAAACTAGAGGAGCTAGTAAAGTTTTTTCATCAGTGCGCACAGAATTATGCGCGGGATCATCATTGGGATACGACAAACTATCAGCCGGTGATAAATGCATTATTCGCGAACATTAATCCGAAACACAGTTTCCATCCAGAGCATCTGCATCCCTACTCCCACATCAGCGGGGTTTTCTATGTGAAGAGCGATGCAAAAAGCCCAGCAATCGGTTTTAAAGACCCACGAATGGCTCGCTGGATGATGCCTCCGGCAGCGGATGGCAATCGGCCCGAAAACTCCTTCCACGCGAAGCTAGCACCGGAGCCAGGTAAGTTATTTCTCTTCCCTTCCTGGTTAGAACACGGCGTCGCACAAAATCAATCTGATCGAGAGCGCATCAGCATGTCGTTCAACTTCGAGATGAGACAGAAGCCTGCCACGTAACACCTCAAGCTCAAGCTCAAGCTAGTAGATTTTTCACGCAGAAATGTCTAATAACCAGCTTTTTTTAGTAAAAAAAAGACGAAAAAAAACGGCGATGATTGCTCATCGCCGTTTTTTCGAATTACTAAACTAGTCAGTAATTAGAACGACCATAGTGCTCGGGCGTACAGTCTTCGACCGCGAGGATCGAATACGTTTGCGTCATAGCGTAAGCTACCGCCAGTTGTTTCACGATGCGGAACTTCTTCGTCAAACATATCTAGGACACCAACGGTGAAGTTGGTAGTACCTAATTTAGCGTTACCCCAGTCATGGGAGTAGCGATACTGCATATCCCAAGTATCGTAGCTATCGATCTTAGTGCTAGCCAAAGATCTAACCAATGGGTTCGCATTTTGTACCACGTTGTTATAGGCAAGATCCTGATAAGAACCGATATGACGGTTGGTAATAGTTACACCGTGACGATCGCGCTGCCAAGTAAGAGTTAAGTTACCCTTGTTGTCAGGCAGTGAACGCACGAGTAGCCCGTCGCCAGTCGTACCGGCAGCATCGAATTTACCCGTATCCAGAAGGCCTTCTTCAAGACCTGGAACACCGATTAGCTTGTATTGATTCACGTGAGTGTAATCCATACTAGCGCGCCATCGGCCCCAATCGTTCTCCCAATCGTAGCCTAGCTTCACGTCAACACCGTCTGCCTCGATCTCACCGGCATTGATCGCTGACAATGTCAGTGTGATCAAATCCGCCGACTCGCTGCGTGCTGAACGGCTAATGCCGAAGCCTGAACTACCAACAGAGTACAGATCTGGATTAACAACACAGTTTAGACGCTCTGCTGAATCTCTACCGAACTGAGATTCCAAGTCGTTAGGATTACAAGCCACATCTAGCACTGGAGAATCGCTAGAGATCGAATCGTTCAAGATATAGTTGTTTGGATCACCAACGACAGCATTGAACGCAGCGATTTCAGGTGCAACGGCAGAAATAGGCGGCTGAGGAAGAACTCGGTCGCTCACTTCGAAACGCCATGCATCGGCCTGAACACTCAAACCTTCCAAACGGCCACTTGGAGTCCAGATAAAACCAGCACTGAAAGTATCTGCGTACTCGTTACCAACATTCGGCGCAGGTCCACCCAAGGTAAAGGACTGCTCAGTTTCGCCATTTTGGACAGTCGCAGGAATCAAACCAGCTCGAACTCTCTGGTTCGAAATTGGATCTTTGAAATTGACGCTACCCGCTTCCAAGCCCTGCTCGATGATATCGATATTCGGCGCTCGGAATGATTGCGAAAATGAACCGCGAACGATAAGGCTTTCAATTGGACGCCAGCTCATGGCGATTTTCGGAGAAACTTCACTACCGATATTTCCGCCGTAATCCTCATAACGTACTGCGATCTGAGTCTCAACGTTTTCGATGAAAGGCAGAGACAACTCGACGAATGCCGCACTCGTATCGCGCGTGTTATCGAAGTTGAATATACATGCCGAACACTCGAAGTTATTGCTCACGTAATGGAATTGATCCGGAACGCCAGCACCGTCGTAGCTAAGAATCGAATTAGGCAAGCCTGGGAAGCTGACCTCTGGTGCGCGCGAAGTGGTATTTCGCTCACGATACTGAACACCGAAAGCAACCGCCGCTGTTCCACCTGCCATGTCCATG
>JAESUT010000105.1 GCA_016762995.1 Gammaproteobacteria bacterium
AGGATGTGCCGGCGGCTTATCCGCAGGCTTAGCGCCGGACAGAATTGTCGCTGAGCGCGGAGGTTTTATCCCCGAAGGCATAGAGTATGACAATACTCGCAACCGCTTCCTGACCGGGTCGATCGCCGATGGAACAATCTATGAGGTGACGTCTAGCGGCAGGCTCGTTGCTGCGATAACCTCGCCTGATCTAAATGCCTCGGTAGGCATCGAAGTTGACGAATCACGTGACATTTTATACGTGGCGAATTCAAATGTGGAAATCACCGGCGGAGCGGCCGAATTAGGCATCTATAACTTAGCCACAGGCGAGCAGCTCGCCATGGTAGATCTCGCGGCAAGCATTCCAAACAAGCCAGCAGACGCTGCCCATTTTGCTAACGACGTTGCCGTAAGCAAGGCTGGAGTTGCCTATGTCACCGATAGCCGAATGAAGATTGTCTATAAGGTAGACAAATATTATCGCGCGACGGTGCTTATCGATTTTGGAGTCGATGCGGCATTTGGTTTAAATGGCATTGAGTACCACCCTGCGGGCTACCTAATACTGGCATCGCCAGGAACGGGACAGTTCATTCGGGTTCCGGTCGACAATCCGCAGCGTTGGGCATTGGTCGATTTGGATGTTCCTGCAACGGGTGTTGATGGCATAGTCTGGGCATCCGATGGAAGCTTGGCGGGCGTATCGAACAATAGAAGTCGGGCTGTGAAGTATCAGAGTGACGACAATTGGAGATCTGCACGGCTGACCGGTATGGCGAGTTATTCAGGACAGTCTACAACGGGCGCTGTAGTTGGCGATGACATATACGTCGTGCAGCCACATTTTTCTGATGACGAGGCGCCGGAAATATTGCGCGCTAAGTTTTAGTGCTGCAATAATTTGACTTAAAAATGGATGCTTAGTATTTGCTACTAAGCATCCAGATGGCGGCATAACGAAGGGTGCAGTATCAGTCTGGCACTTTCTACCATCACCTACCATCACCGATCATAACTGCTATCCCTAGCGCAAAGACCAAATGTTATGAAAATGCATGCTGCGATAGTAGAGATATATCTTGGCGCCCTGTCATGTACGTATAACTCTATATTAGTTGTACGCACATGACAGGGCAGTGAGAAAAGCACCAGTAGCTGGCAAGCATTCGTAGTCAGCCTGGCTAAGTTAAATCATTTCAAGATGAATTCAACGGGCGCATTCGGTCCAAGCGGCCAACCAAAGATCACCCAAATGACTGTGAGAGTCAGGCCTGAGATTAGCAGTACCGCCGAGTAAGGCAGCATTGTCGCGGCTAGAGATCCAAGCCCAAACTCCTTCTGCCAGCGTTGGCAGAACACGAGTATTAGAGGGAAGTAAGGCATGAGAGGCGTGATGATGTTTGTTGCTCCGTCACCCACACGGTAGGCAGCGGTGCTCATCTCTGGGCTGATGCCGATTAGCATTAGCATCGGCACGAGTACCGGTGCCAGCAGAGCCCACTTCGCGCTCGCAGAACCTATAAATAGATTGATGGTCGCGCCGAATAAAATGATCAGCGCCATCAAGACAGAGTCGGGTAGGTTGGAGCCTTCTAAAACGGCCGCTCCTTTAATCGCAAAAATCAGGCCTAGGTTCGACCAATTGAACATCGCTACGAAGTGAGCGGCGGTAAACGCGAGCACCAGATAATAGGATAGGTCGGCCATGGCATCACTCATCATCTTCACGATATCGCGATGATTTGAGACTGTTCCGGTTGCCGATCCGTACGCCCAACCTGCGGCGAGGAAAAGAAAGAAAAAGCCGGCGACTAGAGATTGATACATCGGCGTGAGTCTGGCCTCTGGATTCGCCGCTTCATTTATAAGCGGGGTGCCGGGCCCAATTGTTAGAAAGATCCACAGTGCGATGATTCCCAGGCAGGCGTAACCTGCGCGGGCCAAGCCGCGTCGCTCACTGTCGCTCAATGTGAGGCTAGGGTCTTTGATGACGCCGGCGGTAGAACTCTCTGCATCACCCGGTTTGATAGGCGCCAATCGAGGTTCGATGATTCTGTCGGTGACAAACCAGATCGCTGGTAGAAACACGAAAGTCATGGCGATGATGAAGTAGGCATTGCCAGCGATGTTCGCATCCCAAGAAGGCTGGATGGTTTCGGCCGCTGCCTCGGTAATGCCAAATAGGAGCGCATCTAACTGGCCGGGTAACAGGTTTGCTGAAAACCCACCGGACACGCCAGCAAAGGCCGTGGCGATACCGGCAATTGGGTGGCGGCCAGCGGCGGCGAAGATAACGCCAGCCAATGGAATTAGCACAACGTAAGCGGCATCGGCGGCAAGGTTGCCTATCATGCCAATTAGCGCCACYGCTGGAGTTAACAGGAATAGGGGAGCCTTAGACACGGCGCCGCTCATTGCGGAGGCGAACAGGCCGGAGCGTTCAGCGACCCCAGCGCCGAGCATTACCACAAGGACATAACCTAGCGGRTGGAAGCTGGTAAAGGTTTTYGGCATATCTACAAGTAAGCGTTGGATATTTCCGGCAGACAACAAGCTCTCAGCGCTGATAACAATGGCATTGCCTGCTGCATCGAGCTGAGTAGGGTGGGCAGCGGATACGCCGAATAGGGCGGCCACGACGCTGATGGCGATTACACCGGCAATGCAATAGAGGAAAATGAACACAGGGTCCGGAAGCTTGTTTCCMGACTTCTCGATCCARGCAAGAAAGCCTTTCATTTCAGTGGGTTGTGCTTGTATGTTCTCAGTCATTGTTATTCTCCCAGACGGCTGTATCACGACTAGCGGTTATCAATAATGTTTTGCATTTGCTTTGTTGCAAAGCCCTAACGAAGTAATCGGAAAAACGTGTTCAGCTCATTTACGTAGCTCACTGGTTGCTCCAGTGCTGCGAAGTGCCCGCCTTCTTCCATCAGAGAGTAATGCCGAAGGTCGTAGGCAGCCGCGACCCAGGACCTTGGAGTTATATAGATCTCGGCGGGATAAACGGCGACGCCTGTCGGCACATCAATATACTCGATCGGCTTGATGGCCGGTGTCTCGCTGCTCTCGTAATAGATGCGGGTGGATGAGGTAATTGTCTCAGTGAACCAATAGATGGAGATATTGGTCAGCAGCTCGTCTTTAGTGAAGTAATTGTCCAAGTCGCCATCGGCACCCTGTGGCATATCAGACCAGCCGTGAAACTTCTCGACTATCCATGCGGCCAGCCCAGCGGGTGAATCATTTAATCCATAGCCTAAGCTTTGTGGTTTAGTCCTTTGAATTTGTTGATAGCCAACCTCATTTTGCATATAGGCTGTGCGCGCAGTGCGTAGGCTATCTTCTGCCTCTGAAACATCGTCTCTTTGCTCTATGTCCGCTGGCGGGCCTGCTAAAACCATATTTGAGTGGAGGCCCAGCAAACGTTCCGGGAAGGTATTGGCGAGATTGCGGTTGATGATTGCTCCCCAGTCACCGCCGGCAATAGCATATTGCTGGTAACCGAGTCGCTGCATAAGACCCGCCAGAATATGTGCAAATTTCTCCGGGTTATAACCTGGCTCACTGGGTTTTTCTGAGAAGCCGAAGCCGGGCAGGGACGGCGCTATGACGTGATAGGAATCGGCGATATCACCGCCATGGGCAACAGGGTCAGTAAGAGGCCCGATGATCTTCGAGAATTCCGCTACCGAGCCAGGCCAGCCGTGGACAATCATTAGCGGTATGGCGTTAGGGTTCTCGGAGCGCTGATGAATGAAGTGCAATGCTAAGCCATCGATTTCAGTTTTGAATTGATCGAATTGATTTAATTCAGCTTCTTGTTTCTTCCAATCGAAGTCGTTCTGCCAATAAGCGATCAGTTCGCTCAGGTAGGTGGAGTCGGTGCCATATTCCCAAGTGGTATCAGCTATCTGATCAGGCATCCGGGTAGCGGCAAGTCTGCGCTGCAGGTCCGCGATCGCCGCGTCCGAGATGTCGATCTCAAAGGGTATGATAGCTGCGTTGTTTGCAAACTTGGCTTGAGGCATAGGCTTCTCATTTAAAGGTGCGGTAGTTTTGATCAGGTTCGCGAGGTTCGGTGTAAGTGGATCAGGCTTAGCAGTGGCGACTGACCCAAGGGTGGTGGCGAGAAATACGGAGCACAAAGCGCCAAACAGAATAAGCAGGGAGGAGAGTCCTGCTCGCTTAATAGAAAGTGTTGATAGCCTTGAGTGCATGGTAATCCTCGCAGCCGAAGCTGGTAGTCGATCCTTGGTTTAGTTTTGGTTGTTTTCTATATCTGCCAATACCTTACTGATTGTTTCTACAGCAGAGTCTATTTCTTCCTTGCTGACATTCAGAGCGGGTAACAGCCGTATGCTATTCCCTCCAGCCTTAACAACCAATAGTTTCTGCGCTTGAAGGCGCGTGATCAGGCGCCCTGCATCGGTCTGGCAGTAGAGGCCCAGCATAAGACCTAGGCCTCGCACTTCGGTAAGTAGCCGTGGATAGCGCTCGATGAGTATTGCAAGTTCAGCTTTCAAGTAGCCTCCTAACTCACTGACATTTTTAAGGAAGTCGGCATCATTAAGCGTATCCAGCACGGCGTTGCTAACAGCTGTCGCGAGTGGATTGCCGCCGAAAGTACTGCCGTGAGTGCCGGCTACCAGTGCTGCAGCGACTTCTTCTGTGGCGAGACATGCGCCAATCGGAAACCCGCCACCAAGCCCCTTTGCTGTCGCAAGTATATCGGGCTTAATGCCCAGTTGTTGATAGGCATACAGGCTGCCCGTGCGTCCGATACCGCATTGCACCTCGTCGAGCATAAGTAAGATGTTATGTGAATCGCATAACTCTCTGATCTTTTTAAGGTATTCTAATTCTGCTACACGAATGCCGCCTTCGCCCTGGATCGGTTCGATAATGATGCCAGCGGTTTTCTCGGTAACTACAGACAGTAATGATTCGAAGTTACCGAACTCAGCCTGATCGAAGCCCGAATCTCCAACTAGAAAGCCTTCTGTGTGAGCAGGGTTCGCAGCGGACGCGATTGCGGCGAGGCTGCGCCCATGGAATGCGCCGCTCATCGACACTATACGGTTCTTCTGAGTCTGGCCCTTCGAATAGAAGTAACGGCGGATAGCTTTGAATCCGCATTCAATCGCCTCGGTGCCGGAATTGCATAAAAAGACACGGTCCGCGAACGTGCTCGCTACCAATTTATTGGCCAGCTGTTCGCCAGGCTCAATGTTGTAAAGATTGGAGGTATGCCACAGGCGCTTGGCCTGATCGCTTAGGGCGTCGATTAATTTGGGATTACAGTGCCCAAGGCTATTAACTGCTATTCCCATCCCGAAATCGAGATAGCGCTCGCCGTCTTTTGTGAACAAATAAGAACCTTCGCCGCGCTCAAATTTCAGTTCCCGAGTTCCATAGTTCTGCATGAGGGCAGAGCTCATATTTTTATCCTAAGTCATTAAATTGATTGGTATGCTTCTTAAGTTGACGCTAAAAAGCCGCGGCAGTTTTCTGGATTAGAGTGTATCATTCAATGCAGAAATTACAGATGGGAAACAGATTTTGTTCCAACTCAAAAAGAAATCACTGAAACTACCTGATGCCGATTCGGCGCTGCCTCATCGTGTCACGGTTATTCAGCCTGCACCGGAGCATTTTGTCTCCGGCAATAGATTTGTTGAGCCGGTACCCGCGCACCTGCAGAAGGTGGTGTTTGGCCTCGGTTGCTTCTGGGGAGCCGAACGCTTGTTTTGGAAGCTTGATGGGGTTTTCAGTACTGCGGCAGGTTACGCCGGCGGCATCACGGAAAACCCTTCTTACGAAGATGTTTGCTCTGGAGGCAGCGGACACACTGAGGTCGTGCTGGTGTTTTTTGATTCAGAGAAAATTTCGTTTCAGCAGTTGCTTAGCACATTTTGGGATTCCCACGACCCTACTCAGGGAATGCAGCAGGGTAACGATCTTGGTACGCAGTATCGCTCGGCAATTTATACTAGTAATGTCGAACAATTAGCAGAGGCGAAAGCGAGTGAGGCCGCTTTTCAGGCGACACTCAGCGAGATGGGATTCCCATTGATAACTACTGAAATCAGTCAGTTAACTGATTTTTATTATGCTGAAGATTACCATCAACAATATCTAGCGAAGAATCCAGCAGGCTATTGTGGCCTGGCCGGTACTGGGGCCTGTTATAAGCAAGCCGCAGGCTAGTTTTGCTAGGCAGATTTACATTTCACCTTTCAAAGAATTGCTTGATTTCGCTCTCCTTCGCTAGGGCATCCTCATAGCCCATTTTTATTAGAGCGCTGCAAAATCCTTTCTCGAACAGTACAAGGCTTAGCAGCGTGCTAGAGGTATCGGGCTTGATGTGCTTGGCCATCTGCTTTGGTAGTTCATCGTAAAATTCCGTGGCTAAGATATTGATTTCTTTACTCGGAGAAATCTCAAGCAATTCAATGTGCTGAGCGCTAATTTTGCTGCTGTTTCTTATTTTATCTGGCATGTGCTTCAGCACATCATTCATGCTCCGCAGAAACTCTAAGTCATTGTCTAGGGTGTCGACGAAAGCGCTGTTAAGCATGTGGCCGATGATCTGAGAGATTGACGGAGGAGTAGTCAGCTTGTCTTCAGCTGGAGTCTTCAGCCGGTTGCCGCTCACCCCTACGACTAACAGTCGCGTGGCACCTAAATGGATTGGGGTCGATGTGGGTGCCAGTTGGCGTACCGAGCCGTCCCCATAGAATTGACTGCCTATTTTCACCGCGGGGAATAATACCGGCAGTGCTGCAGATGCCATTAAATGCGAGTGATTGATCAAATCGCGCCTGCCGATCCTATGCGGACCTTCCCAATCAGCCAATCCCTTCATTCCCTGGTAGAAGGAAACTGATTCTCCAGTGTTGTAGGCGGAGGCGGTAATACTTAAAGCATCGAGCAAGCCTCTATCTATATTTCTCTGAATTTTATTAAGTTTTAGCACGCGCTGAAGTAACTCCAAGAGTGGAGAATTGTCTAAGAGCGAGCGCGGGACATCGACACTCTTGTTGCGGACGGAGGAGAGCAACAGGACCGAGGCGCTTCCCAGCAGCTTGCTAGAGTGCGGCGTATAGATCTGTTCGCTACTGATATTTTTCCACAGATGCTCCAGCAGCTTTACACCTGTTCTAAATCGGTGCGCGTGGCAGGCGAGAGAGGCGGCGTTAAGCGCCCCGGCCGAAGTCCCGGAAATGATGTGAAAGGGGTTGCTAGCATCTTTTGGCAGTAACTCGGCAATGGCGCGAAGCACACCTACTTGGTAGGCAGCTCGTGCGCCACCTCCAGAAAGCAGCAGGCCGATTCGGTCTGCGTTCTTAGTCTCTAACATCCTGATTATACTTCTCCCTGACTCTAGCGACTGCCTGCCTTTCTTGGCGATGCCTATTTTGAACTAAATTCTTTATTAACAATATATTAAGTGAGGTATTTCGCCTTATATCTATCTTGTTGCATTGAGCCTTATTCGGATTAGCTGATGGCAAACTAAACGCTAGCGATCTATCATAGTAACAACTGGATAGTAGCAACTGGCAACACGAGTCTGTAATGGTAACCCAAGCAAAGATAGATCCTCTGGTTATTGCGATATCTTCCCGCGCTTTGTTTAACTTGGAAGACAGCCATCGAGTCTTCGAAGAAGAAGGCTTGGATGCTTATCAGCAGTATCAGATCTCCAAAGAAGATCAGCCGTTAGAGCAGGGCGATGCGTTTCTGCTCGTGCAGAAACTTTTAGGACTCAATAAGTTGCTGGATGAGTCTCCGGTGCAGGTTATTTTGCTCTCGCGCAATAGCGCTGACACCGGTCTACGGGTTTTTAATTCAATTCAACACTATGGGCTAGATATAAGTCGTGCGGCGTTTA
>JAESUT010000106.1 GCA_016762995.1 Gammaproteobacteria bacterium
GCTAATCGCCACTGGCATCCTGGTGTTATTTGCACTCGTAGGCGAATTTCTACTAATCGGGCTAGGCATCTCCCTTGCAGCTCTACGCACGGGTGGCGGCATCCTGCTGCTACTCATTGGCATCGACATGGTTTTCGCCCGTACCTCCGGCAGTACTTCTACAACCGAGGAGGAAGAATTAGAGGCAATGGGCAAGCGTGACATCGCTGTCTTTCCTCTGGCTACTCCACTGATTGCAGGCCCCGGAGCAATGGGAGCGGTAATCCTTCTCATGGCCAATAGCGAAGGCAACCTCGTTCTTCAAGCTACCGTAGTCGCGTCCTTGCTGGTCATCATACTTCTCACGTTCATCATGCTATTACTGGCCTCAAGAATTCAGCAGCTGTTTGGCGTGACTGGAATGCACGTGGTTACACGGGTTTTCGGCGTCTTGTTATCTGCGCTTGCCGTGCAGTTTATATTCGACGGAATCGCGCAGAGCGGCCTGCTCTCTGGCAGCTAGTGATTAATCGAGGCTCTGAGCAGATAGCCACAAAGTCCTACTCAAGTCATTTTTTGATTGATTGTTTACTGCCTGTTCCGAGAATTAGCACATGCCAATTCAGCCCCGAATTGGCTATAATCGCGCTCCCAGCATCCACCTAGGTCTGACCCCCATGTCATCAAGCAATAAAGTCGGCTTTGTCTCTCTCGGCTGCCCCAAAGCCCTAGTAGATTCCGAGCGCATACTCACGCAACTAAAATCCGATGGCTACGATATCGTACCCAGCTACGCCGATGCGGACCTAGTTGTTGTGAATACTTGCGGATTTATAGACAGCGCGAAACAAGAGTCTCTGGACGCGATCGGCGAGGCCATCGCCGAGAATGGCAAGGTACTCGTAACAGGTTGTCTGGGCRCYCAGAAGGAAATAATYACCAATRCGCATCCGAAGGTAYTAGGCGTGACCGGTCCCGCYGCCTACGAGCAGGTCGTGAATCAGGTTCAYAATTTTCTTCCTCAAAATGAGTCTCATGACCCCTTTATCGATCTCGTACCTGCCCATGGAATAAAAYTAACCCCYAGRCATTACGCCTACTTAAAAATATCTGARGGCTGYAACCATCGTTGCAGTTTCTGCATTATCCCATCGATGCGCGGCGACCTAGTTAGCCGTCCCGTTGGTGACGTCYTAGATGAGGCCGAAAGGTTAGCGAATGCTGGCGTACGGGAACTGCTGATTATCTCGCAAGACACTAGCGCCTATGGAGTCGACACTAAATACCAAACCGGTTTTTGGCAGGGACAGCCAGTTAAAGCGAGCATGCAGGGACTCTGTGAGGCACTCGCACAGCTCGGCATCTGGGTTAGATTGCACTATGTTTATCYCTACCCACACGTAGACAAGATTATCCCTCTGATGGCCGAGGGGAAGATATTGCCGTATTTGGACATACCATTTCAGCACGCTAGCCTGAAAGTGCTGAAGGCAATGAAACGTCCCGCCGCAACAGAAAAGGCGCTCGGCAGGATTTTGAATTGGCGCGCACAATGTCCTGACATCACGCTACGCAGTACATTCATCGTCGGTTTTCCTGGCGAAACTGATGCCGACTTCGAGGAGCTCCTAGAGTTTCTAGAGATCGCCCAATTGGATCGAGTCGGCTGCTTTCAATATTCAGCAGTGGACGGTGCTGCTGCTAATGAGCTTGCAAATCCCGTAGCCGAAGAGCTAAAGGCGGAGCGCTGGGAACGCTTTATGGCAGTCCAGCAAGAGATAAGCACGAAAAAACTGAAGGCAAAGATTGGCCAAGTTATCGAAGTGTTAGTAGATGAAGCGAGCGCAGAGAAAATTGTCGCGCGATCTGCCGCAGATGCGCCAGAGATCGACGGCAATGTATTCATCCAGCCAGATTCAGATGTCGAGGCAGGTGACTTTATTCAGGTAAAGATTGATGACGCCGACGAGTATGACCTCTATGGCTCAATTGCCAGCTAGATCGATCCTAGCAATCTCAGTACCGAAAATTACGTTAAAGAATCACATGACACAGCATCATGATCGCAAACATGGCGAGAGGGAAAACTCCCTCCACAACTGCAGCATAGCTGCCATTGTCGTCGAATAGGCCTGAAGCGATCATTAAGACACTAAGGGTTAGCGCTATCAACATAGCCAGCATCAACGCATCGCTCGCAGCCACAACACCGATTAGCCAAGCAAGTAAACAGGTGCCGACTAACTGCAATATCAACGCCGCCTTGGGCTGTGTAGACCCTTCTCCAATTTCAATACCCACTCCCGCGGCCCATTTCTCACCGAACATCATCGGCGAAAACCAAAACGCGCCTAGGCCAAAACTTAAAATAGCGCCAATGCCAACTGCCAACCAATTCACACCCGTAGTAAGTTCACCCATCTCTGTCCCCTCTTCGTAGTGTTAATTTTTCCTTTATTGGGATACCAAATACAAGCAATCTCATCTTCGCGCCACTATTTACATACGTCAACAGGCATTCAACAGGAATCTGATTCCAAGCCTAGCAGAGCGGTAAAAAAGAAAGTAATCTAAGACCATGCCCAATAGTTAAACCCTATGAATCTAGTCGCCTGAGGATACCTCCATGCTTTCATTCCGCCTGCAAATCGCATTGCTATTTTCTCTGCTTGCCTCCACAAGTCTCGCGCAGACAACCCCCGGCGCACCGTTCACCGGCCTGAAAGCTGAGATGGCCAGCAGCATCGAGGCGAAGTCGAAAATGACGCAAGAAATCATCGACACCCTCTTCTCCTTCTCCGAGTTAGGGTTTCAGGAATTTGAGACTCAGCGCTATCTCACCGAATTGCTCACTGAGAACGGCTTCGATATTGAAATCGGTGTCTCCAATATTCCCTCCTCCTGGTGGGCAAGCTGGGGCAGCGGCGAACCGGTCATCGCTCTAGGCTCGGATGTCGATGGTATTCCTCGCGCATCACAGATGCCGGGAGTTGCCTACCGACAGCCGATGATAGAAGGTGCGCCCGGGCATGGTGAAGGGCACAATTCAGGGCAGGCAGTTAACATTGTTGCGGCACTGGCAGTAAAAGAAATCATGGAGAGAGAGAATCTACCGGGCACCATCGTGCTGTGGCCTGGCATCGCCGAGGAACTACTGGCAACTAAGGCATGGTATGCACGCGACGGCTTGTTCGATAACGTAGATGCCGTCCTCTTTACCCATGTATCAAACAATATGAGTGTTAGCTGGGGCGATGCGAGGGGCACGGGACTGATTTCAGTCGAATATCTTTTTGATGGAGTGGCCGCCCACGGCGCCGGCGACCCATGGAAGGGCCGAAGCGCCCTCGATGCGGTCGAGCTCATGAATGTCGGATGGAACTTTCGCCGTGAACACCTACACCCCTTACAGCGTTCTCACTATGTTATTAGCAACGGCGGCGATCAGCCCAATGTGGTGCCCTCTTTTGCGAGCGTCTGGTACTTCATTCGCGAAATCACCGCAGAAAACATCATGGAAAATTTTTCAACATTGCAACGAGTCGCCGAAGGCGCAGCGATGATGACCGACACGACCGTTAGTAGGAAAATAGTCGGTGCCGCTTGGCCTAGACATTTTAATCGACCCATCGCCCTTGCCATGAATGACAACATTAAGGCCGTAGGTTTGCCCACATGGTCAGAAGACGATCAGCGCTTTGCCAAAGCACTGCAAACACTAATGGGCTCGGATAATCCACAGGGTCTGGCCACAGATCTTTCCGGTATAGCCGAGCCTCTGGAAACTCCCGTATCTGGAGGCTCGGATGACATTGGCGACATCTCCTGGAATGTGCCAACTGTCACCTTACGCTATCCATCGAATGTGAGAGGCCTGCAAGGACATCATTGGTCTAGTGCTATGGCCATGGCCACGCCGATTGCTCACAAGGGTGCCACCGCGGGCGCCAAGGTTGTAGCCGCTACAATGCTGGACCTGATTCAAGATCCCTCCCTAATCCGCGATGCCCAAACCTACTTCGATGATGTGCAGACAGCCGAGGTGCAGTACGAGCCCTTCATCGGGCCAGACGATGCCCCTGCCATCGAGAAGAATGCCGAGATCATGGCCCAGTTCAAGCCGCGATTGGAGGAGCTGTACTACGATGCTTCCAGGTTCGACACCTATCTAGAGCAACTCGGCATCGAATACCCACAATTGGAACCAAACTTAATCCAACGAAACCAATAGGCTATTTGTGTTTTCATCAACTGCAGCAGATTATTTTGTCATTGTAGTGCTTGGGTCATTCGCAAAGCCTCCGCACTGATGCTAAAACTAGACAGATTATTTCCCAGCTCCAAACTGCTCGCCCTGCCCGCGCTGTTGCTGGTCGGGACCTGCCTTGCCCAGTCCGATTCTCAATCGGTAGTCACCGAAGTAGACTTGGATCTAGCGAGCCAGGAGTATCGAAATCCTCCGCCAAGAGAGCTGACAGTTCTCATGCAAACACTCTCCTCAGAGCAAATCGACCGAGCCGTTCTGAATAGACTGATGCTAGAAATAAACTCAACGCCTGCGATCATCAAAGCCCGCATCGAAATCAACGGCAGTCAGCTACAGGAATTATTTATTACCCTTTCCAATGCCAGCAGTTTCATCAATGACAGTGAAATGGCCAACGTGCGCGAGATGTGCGCAGCGTGGGATACTTCGGCAGCCACCGGTGAAGCACGAATAATTGCAGCCTTAGCCGCCTATAAGGCTCGCGAACAGCTCACCCAGAGTTTCATCGCAAAATACTATCGCATTGTGTTATCCGACATCGAATCTCTTCTAGATGAAAAATCCCTGCCCTTGTTTCGCGCCTACATGAACGACAGGCGACGGCGACTAGCGAATGCTGGAATGACATCCTGGGGTTCTCCAGTACAGAATATTAGCGCCGGCACTGATACTATTGATTTCCATTGCCGCACACACTAGAAATATCATTGGAGTTAAGCTGTGAGCTATAAGTGTTTTGAAGTTTCCATTGAGAATAAAATCGCCCATATTGTTCTAAACCGCCCCGAAAAGCGAAACAGCATGATTCCGGAATTCTGGGATGAGTTACCCGAAATCGTAAAAGAAATTGACGCGAATTCTGAGGCGCGCGTTATCGTTATTTCTTCTACAGGCCCTCATTTTACGGCAGGCATCGATACGGCTGTGTTCAGCAACAACGCAGAGCAAAGTGAGGATCCTAAAGTCGCCGAGAAACAGAGACGCACGCACGGGGCGAAACTCTACGACACTGTCGGTTACTTACAACAAACCTTCACCTGCCTTGAAGAATGCAGAGTTCCAGTTCTCGCAGCCATTCAAGGTGGTGTCATCGGCGGGGGTGTAGATCTGATCACCGCCTGCGATATGCGCTACATGACAGAGACAAGTTTTCTCACTATATTCGAAATCAATATTGGCATGACCGCCGATGTCGGCACCTTCCCACGCATAACAAAGCTGCTACCGGAGGGCGTGGTCAAAGAACTCGCCTACACCGGACGCCGAATGTCTGCGGTGGAGGCGAAATCATTGGGTTTCGTAAACGAGATATTTCCTGATCAAGAATCCCTGTTAGAGGGAGTCATGAAAATAGCGCAGCAGATAGCTAGTAAAGCGCCTTTAGCGATCTATGGCAGTAAACGCATCATAAATTATTCACGCGATCACAGCACGGCTGACAGCCTCGACTACATCGGCATCTGGAATGCTAGCATGCTGCAAAATGCCGAAATCATCGAAGCGATGACGGCAGCGGCGGAAAAACGTCCAGCTGAATTTGTCGATATACCGAAAAAGAGAAGGAAGATGGGGTCTAGCATAGCCGATTAAGGGTTCACCTTTCGGGCGGCCGGGGACCGGGCCAATTCGATGCCGCCAACTTTAGTTGCGCGGCACTGTGACAGATGTCGGCGTTAAAGGAACTACTTAGCTAAGCCCTCGCCTTCTTGCGAATTCACCTCTTTTTTCTTGCGCAGTAGACGACTAATAGTGTCTTGCAGATCTGCTTTCTTCTTCGCTTCCTCGGAATTCGCACCCGGAGTCACTTCGTTTTCTTTCTGGTCATCTGAAATTTCGTTCATAGTAACTGCTCCTTATTGTGGACATTCTACTATCTATAGAGCGAAGTGTCTTTTTCAATTATTTCTTGTAGCTAAATACGCTCTCCAATGGCTTAGCGAAAACAGCAGAGATTCGAAATGCCACTTCCAATGACGGAGAGTATTTACCAAGCTCAATCGCATTTACAGTTTGTCTCGTTACTCCTATCTGCTTGGCAAGATCCAGCTGTGTCATATCGGAATGCGCGGCACGTAACTGGCGTATGCAATTACTTATCGGGAGGTCAGGCATCAATAGCCCCTTCTGTATTGTTTGATCAGTAATGAAGCGCGAAGAATTTCCGCCACTATTATTGCGCCTAGATACAGCATTCCAAACCCCCAATTTCCAGCGTGAATATGGATCATGGGAAACGTGACAGCCACAACCAAGCCGATCAACGTGATATAGGCGATCCGCGACGCCTTATACGCGAAGAGCTGATCCCGCTCATCTATTGGAATGCCCGCATCCTCCGGAGAGAGTTTGCGCGCCACTAGCAGCAGCACACACTCCAACACAATGAATGCAGTTATGGCGATCGCCGCAAGATGCATCAAATAGCGAAAATTAGGTTCGCTCTGATGATAGACGCTAACCATAAAAACGTAATAGGGAAGAAACACGACAAGCAGCGCAAATATTGTGACCCAAGCTCTCTTTTCACGAAAAGACATGCTGACACCTCTGATTCCTAGTGATTATGTGGAGAATGAGTTTCTTGAATACTATGGGGGGCCTACGAGTGCCACGCTGAAATTGGCACAACTCGCCAAGACCTGAGGATCTTCGCGGATAATCTCAAGCAATTGTCCTGGAATATCCTTTATGTGCACAACGAACGCTTCCGCATCGTCCCCGAATTTTTCTGAAGATCGCACTAACGCAAAAACTTGCTCTTGGTAATATTCCAAATTCACATTCTCAGCACCCTCTGCAAAGATCTCTACGGTAAGCGCATAAACGTCATCGTAGAAGGGCTGCCCACATAATGCAAAGTCGTTCTGGCGCATACTTACAGTAGCAGGTGCATCAGAGACTCTATGCATCTCAAGAAACTGACCCTCACCCTGCGAATCCGCCGCTAAATGAAAGCCTAAGAATGTTAGAAGAACCGCAGTTAAGCCTAGCAAAATAGTTTTCATAGCGTAGAGCCCTCTTTCCCAGTGAAGATAAGGATGTAAGTTCATGACAAACTCAAAATTCGTGTCAAATATATTTGACACGCCACTCATTCTAGACGGAGATTAATCGCGTGTCTAATATTTTTTACATCACTACAAATAGCATCCCCCAAGATCAGGGCATTCCGGCTTGCACCCGATGTTGCTTTACACTAACTTAGCGCAGCAACAAGGAGAGAACATGAGCTGGCAAAACGAAGTAGATGAATTAAGACGCCGTGAAAAACTGGCGGCTGCCATGGGCGGAGAAGAGCGCATACAGCGCCAACACGACAATGGACGACTCACCGTAAGAGAACGTATCGATGCGCTTGCCGATGCAAACTCCTTCCATGAAATCGGAGCGTTAGCAGGAAAGGCAAGTTACGGCGATGACGGCCAATTGGAAGATTTCACTCCTTCAAACTTCGTTCTAGGCACAGCAAAAGTAAACGGCAGACGGGTCGTTATCGGTGGAGATGACTTCACTGTACGCGGCGGCGCGGCCGATGCGAAGATTGGCGACAAATCAGGCTACGGCGAACGCTATGCACTCGAGATGCGCCTACCCTTGATAAGACTCATAGATGGCAGTGGCG
>JAESUT010000045.1 GCA_016762995.1 Gammaproteobacteria bacterium
AGGCTGCCTACCGACAAGATCCCAGCATACTGCGCCGCCTCGCCATAAGCCTGCCGGTAAATATCACCAATGACGGAGCTGATTTCTCTCAGCGGGTAGCAGCTTACCTAGCCGATTCGCCGCGATTTACTCACGATCCAAATGGAATGGGCTTGGAGGTTAGCACCTCACCCGACTTATCCATTTGCCTTAAAACAAGAACAGGCGCCATCCTGTCGTGTTACACTATGGCCGCTGCCGAAAGTGAGAGCAGCAAATGGAATGCCCAACAATTGACGCAATTGTTTCATACCCAAACCTTCGGTTTAGGCTACGAGATTAGTCAGGCTCAGCGTTCTATTCTGATGGGATCAAGCGTCATACTCAGCTCGCAAAACGACCGTTCTCTGCAACGCAATCGAGAAACCGTACTGGATCGCTAATTCAAACTACGCAGTTTCCAACTGCCTAAGGTCTCATCAATGTTTACGCCATTGATGGAAAATAGTTTTGCCTACTCGCACATCATTATCAAAGACACTCATCGTCTTGCTAGCGGCCACATCCGCACTCGGACCTGCTTCCATGCAGATCTTATTGCCTGCCTTGCCGGCAATTAAGGAAACCTTTGAAGTAAGCACTGAAGTTGCGCAGCTCACTCTCAGTCTCTCGATGCTAGCCATTGCACTTGGAACTCTTTTCTACGGCCCTCTCTCAGATAARTAYGGGCGCAAGCCTGTCATGCTACTTGGGTTGTCGATCACCTTRGTTRGATCAATATTCTGTTTTCTAGCAAACACCATCGARCTGCTTATCRTCGGAAGAATCATTCAGGCCTTCGGCGCGGCTGTTGGTCTCGTGCTCGCACGCGCTATAGTTCGCGACGTTTACGGAGCACAGGAGGCCGCGCGCGTCATCGCGACACTGGTCATGGTTATGGTGGTGATACCCATGCTTTCACCTGTGCTGGGTGGCGAGTTAATGGTGCGACTAGGCTGGGAGTATGTCTTTGTACTAATCGCCATCGCGTCTATCGTTATCTTTCTGCTACTTTTTCGAAATTTACCAGAAACACTCAAAGAACCGGTGCCTTTCACTGGCGTTACCGCGATGATAGGTAACTACGCACTGCTATTTCGATCGCGCGCATTCTGCGGCTATGCGTTTTGCGTTACGTTTGTGTCGGTCGTCTTCTTCAGCTTTATCTCTGCCGCACCAGAAATCATGGTTACTGTATTAAAGCGCCCTCCTACCGAATACGGCTACTACTTCGTAATGGTTCCCATGGGTTTCATGGCAGGAAATTATTTTGCGCGGCACTATGGTCGATCGATGGAGCTGAATCGCATGATCAGCATCGGCGCAAGTATAGGTGTGGGCGGCATATCTCTCGCTATTGCGCTACAGCTCATGGGTTTTCATCATCCCATTGCACTCTTCGCACCTGTCGCCTTGGCGGTATTAGGCAATGGAATAACCCTACCCAACGCACAGGCAGCGGCAATTAATGAATTCCCTAAATTTGCAGGCAGCGCATCTGGTCTAACCGGCTTTCTACAAATGTTCTTCTCAGCTATCGCTGCGCAATTGGTTGCGATTATTTTTAACGGAACGGTCTATCCCCTGCTGGGGATGATGCTAATTGCATCCGTACTGTCGTTAGTCTTTTTTAAGCTTGGCGTGCGCATTAAACCCAAAGTTGCCGTCTAATTTAGTGCAAAAAATACTGACTAAAATCAAGTTTGATTTCTATCAGTAGTGTTATTCTAGCTTCATACATTAAAAAGGAGTAATTCTCATGAAGAGCCAAACTAACAAACCCATCTTTCGAATTGTCGTTTCCCTAATAGCCGTTTTCTCGCTAGCAGGATGCAGCACGAATTCGGATAGCTTTCCGCAAATCGCGAACCCACCGCCCTTCGACTACATTGATGGCGAGGAACTGCGCTCAGGCATGCATCAACTTGCCTTCGAATTGCAGCAACTCGATATGGCATTGCTTGACGCTTATGTCGACCGCCCAAGCTTCCAACGTCAGATCGTAGACAGCATTCAAAACATTGAACGTATCGGTGGCTATATCCAAGAAACTGACCTAGCCGTCAGACACCCTTTCCTACAAGACGATATGGATAGGTTTCTAAGCGATGTRAACAGAGCCAGAATGGATGCTGAAAGAAGTGTGCCGCGCTATTACATGGCAGGCCGCATCTCCGGTGGCTGCATCAATTGCCACAGCGCGAACCGCTAACGACTGGCCTATTCTAAGCCGCTAGCTAGCCCTGTATGGCACTAGCGGTCAGGCTGACCTAGTAACGCGCCYAGYAAACTGAACGATGAGGAGTCAATCATGTCTAGAGAGTCAGGAGACMGATACCACTCAACAGCTGCGGTGCRGAGCTAGTCTACGAAAAGCCCTGCCCCTGTTCTGACAATATGGTGCATTCAGAGATTTGCTGCAATAAACAGATGACAAAAATCGAAGGACGCACGGCAGGACCAACTCGATCGACTACAGCAGACTACTAGAGCCAACATCCTTTCGCTGTACTCTTCTGCTGTCATCTCTTCAAAGGTGGTCAGCCGAAGAATCTATTTCTCGTAATACGTCACATACCCCGTGAACATTTCATCAAAGCTCTCTAAGCCGAACCTGACTTCTTCACTAGGGTCAGGATTGAACGGATTGGAATAAGAGTTATCGAACGCTCCGCGCACACGAATACTATCGCCGGCGTCCAGATTTACCGCCTCGCTCAAATGATAGTGCGGCTGCCAGCCATAGTTATAGGCAGGAATACTCAACACGTCACGATGCGAACCGTCCGCCTTCTGTACTTCGAATTTCATTTTTTTCCCGCGAAAATTCATTCTCGCTCGCACACTTGTAACGACCACCGGCTTCTCGAACTGGTAGCTAGCCTCCATATCATGATTAGTGTCATAAGGCTGAATCACGAAACGGGGCGAGATTGCCTTCGTTAGCAATTCCTTTTCTGGCGGCTCGTCGTAAAAATACAGCCCAATGGAGGTTTCGTCTGTGGTCGCTAGGCCATTTGTCACATAGTGAAACTGCAAGGACAGCTTATGCCCTTTAGGAATTAGAACGCCCGTTCCTTCAGAAAAAACAGTAGCTGGATTGCTGCCAGGGATAAAGCTGCCCAAGAAGCGACGCGTACTGAGTTCGTTCTCTGCCTCGTCTCCCCAGAAATCTTCATCGGCTGGCGAGATAAAAGTCATCAGATGATGAAGAACAGTTTCCTTGCCAGGATTGTATTGAAACGCACGCACCCAGACATCACGATCAAATGGCAGTGTCGCCTCTGTGTATAAATAGTCCTGTATTCCCACCGCGGCGATCTCATTCGCGGGTGTCTCAACAATAAAGTCAGGTTCACCCAACTCCCATTCGAAGATCTTCTCTGTGGGGACGAGCTCCAGTGGATCAATAGGRTTATCCCCTCTAGGCGCTCCCGCATCCATCCAATGCAACAGGGTCTGCAGCGTTTCCGCTGACAGGTATTGCGCACTAGTGGTATGGCCTATCAGCGGGTCAACCTGCATAGGCGGCATGCGCTTATTCAACACAACCTCACGAATCATTGGCGACCAGCCCAAAAGAGCCGTATAGCTGTCCAGAGCAAAGGGRCCAGCCCCACCCCAGCGATGGCACTCGGCACAGTTAGCAACAATGATCGGAGCTACTTCAGTGGTGTAGTCCGGGGGATCTGCCAGCAGCTTGTCGCGCGCTGGATAGTCWATMGCACACCCGGTAATAACATTCTTGACGGTGTCATTGACGTCGCCATCGAGCAATTCCTGCAGGGTTAAATCCAAAGATTGATTGGCAGCACCGCGGTAGAATAATGAGAGCCGCTCTGGATTGAAGACGATTACTTCTCCGCCCTGCTCAATCTGCAGCGATGCACTCACAAGCTGAGCAGCGTCATCGAGAAGCGGAAACTCCAAGCCCCAGCCGTTCGCTTCAGCCCTGTCTGCACCAGATGAATCAAGCAATAGAAACTCCACGTCTTGATCGGCGTATTTTGCATTCAACTCGGAAAGATAGCTCACGCTGGCAGAAATATTGGCGCAACTAGGATTATAAGACATCATCACTACTGCCTTGCGGTGCTGGTAGCGGCTGATCTGGTGGAATTCACCTCGATCATCAAGCAGCGCAAAATCTCCAACTCGATCCAGTGAGCCAAAGACTTGAGTCATGAATACGCTGGTTCCCAGGGCTAATGTAATCGTGGCTAAACGTCTAAATACTGTCACTGCGTACTTCCTTTGCTTGTAGCAATTGGTAATTATTGTGACATCGGATATTTACTGATGTGCGGGTTTTCCTGAAGATCACGTGAGTAATTGCGATCTGGTCTGTCCATTCCTCCCCTCGCTGGCCCACCGGCATTATAGATGCCGCCGCGTAACACCGAGATCAGGTAATCGCGATGACTAAATAAATACTCATCCTTATTGGTGTAGTCAGCAACCATGGCTTCAATTGCTTCCGATCGCCCCAACAGCTCGGGATAGGCCAATACATCCCCAATCACAACTTTCAACGCCTCGATGTTATCCACGATAGCCGAAGCCTCAGGGTGGAACGTATAAAAGTTAGGCGCTATGACCGGAATAGTTGGAATATCAGAAGGTAGTGAAACTAGGCTGCCATGCAGGCGAGTTGTCTTCTCTTTATAGTATTGCAGCACATTCTCAACATCGCGAATCTTTGCCTGCTGATTTGCGGCGGTAGCTACCACTTCCAGCGTCGCAATCTTTAACCATTGCGACGCCCAGGTCAGCCCACTCAACTGTGGGAAGCCAACACGGTACGAATAGGCATAGGGATGATCAGCAAGAAGCTCATCAGACTTTGGTCTGTCTGCAACAGAGTGCTCATCATCACTTAGGTAGCGCGCAACGGCGGCATCGACAGCAACCTTCTTGTCATCGAAGGAGTCATCTAGATAAATTTCCAGCAGCTCTTCGACGAATTCGCGACCGCGCCTCAATGTCTCTACGGCAACGGCTGGCAGTGCGCTAATCTCGGCTAATGCCTGCGCCGCCTCTTCAGCTGTCTGCTCCCGATTAATGGTAACAATGATGCCTGGCACGGCGCGGCTTTCGAACACGCGATAGGGTCCCAGCATGGCCAGGTGATCACCTGCAGAGTGATAGTGCGACGCCGTGGCCGTGGCCAACTCCTCCAACTGCTCCATTAGGAGTCGTTTTCCAATCGCAGCCGATGGAGATTCGTTTGTCGCCTCGATTTCCTCAAATACACGGGCATGCAATACATCGTGAGCATGCAGTAGATTCACCAATTCTGGGAACAGCTGATTGAGCACCGGGCTATCGGCCATAACCACATTCGGGCGCAGCAAAGTTAGAGCGCACAGCCCAGCTAGGGCGAATTGTGATAGCAATGAGAGGTTCCGCATAGTTTTCTCCGGTGTATCCCAACCATCAGTTAGGACGAGCTTGATAATGTTATAGGAGGCTATTTTATAAGATGCCCAATGCCTATGCGACATAATGTCTCAGCCGGATTATGCTGAAAACAGGCGAATACAGAAGTTTGTTAGTTATATTAATAGCTTAGATAAGGAGAACGGTAAGAAGTGCCAGCCAATGTCACAAAAAACTACAGATCCAAAGAGTAAAACTCTAACTGTGTATGGCCTTTTCATCAAAAAACCGCGACCCCATCTCAGCGTAACCACAAACAAAGACGGGGCTCAGCGGGCTAAATAATTGCCTACGGCTGGGCAGGTATTCTGAATTCACCCAAAGCTGGAGGTATCACTGCCCTTTCTCTTGGCGCGTCCAATTGAGGAATCCATTCATAGGGCAGTCGATAAGCTCGGTAGACTCGATGACTCGGCGTGTCATCGTCGCTAAAGAATGGGCTCACAAATTCCCAAACTAGCTCTTTCTCCTCGGTGAGCTCAAAAATTCGACCATTCATACCCTCGTTGATCATAGTATTGCCGTTAGGTAGTCGCTGAGCATTACTCACATACCAACTGTAGAACTGAAAGCTCTCGGTGCCAGGGCCAATCGAGTACTCCCAGACTATCTCGAATGTAAGCGGGTTAATTTCCAGTACGCGAGAACTGTCTCGCGTCATCGCGTTGGTGCCATTCGGCCGCGCCGGGTTCGCATTTCCATAACCGCCATGGCCTCCGTTGTCGAACACCAGCAGATTGCCCGCACCGGGAAGACCTTGCGGAATGATATGTGGGTTGTGCTGGCCAATAACCTGACCAAGCTCAGCCAGTGGCCCCGATTCCGTGTAATCCGGCCCCATCCGCCAGACGATGCTGCCGTCTCTAGCAATAATAGCGATTAGATTCGCCGTTCGACTGCTAATCATTATGTGCTGCGGATGGAAGCGTTCATCACCGGCGTCGTACCACTTATTCGGCCCTAGGTAATTCGCCGAATTTACATGCAGCCAGTCTGCACTCTGTCGCGCATCGTTAAAGTCCACAGACCGATAGATCGCGTTGCGCGCATCTTGTGAGAATCCCATCTCGTCAATGTGATCGCTTGCCGACCACTCCCAAAGAATTTCACCGTCCCAGGAGACTTCGTAGATATAGTCATCTTCTAATCGTTTGTCGGAGACATCAAGATTTGTCAGGTTCTTGTGCCCAAGAATCAGTGTGTTGCCACTTGTCGCCATAGGCGTCAATTCGGGAGAGTAGTAGCCGACGGGATTGCCTTCTCTTTGCCAGTCGTGATGCTGGCGTGACGCCCAGACTGCAGGCGCGCTATCATCTAGCGTCTCTTCCTCATCATCGTTGGCCGGCGCGGCCAGCATATCGATGCGATCAAAGCGCCAAACTTCGTTGCCGTTCCAATCGTATTCAACAAGCGCGACAGACTCCTGATAAGGTGCGCGCCATTCATCACCACCCATTACAAAGCCATTAGGAAACATGCGAAAGGGCCCCATGCCTGCCAGCTCAGGCCAGCGCCTTAGAATGTTGCCATTCATATCGATGAGGGCGACCCCCTTACCATCTGCGGCGTCTAGCAAGGTATAGCCATTCCAGGTTTTATCTGGCTGAAAAATAGTTGTACCGGTAGGGTACACAGAAACCACGGCATTGATAACTGGCGGAGATAATCCAATCAAAGCTGCCACTGCCAGCATGGGTGCTACTAGTCTGCGCTTGTTCATTTCGAGATCCCTATTTAGCTATTCTAATTATTGGCTGTTCGGTCTAGAAAATTTCGACTCCTCGCATTTATGACATAACCACAGCTACTAGTCGAGCCATACCAACTGAACGCTGCTCCCTATGAGTCCAGAAATTCTCTGCAGAAATGCAAAGAGTTCAACGAAACGCCTGTCAATGTAGGGGCGCGCGAACCTATGTGTTTAGTTACAGCGATTGGAAAGACAGCTGATTACAGAGGAGAAAAACGGGGGTAGCAGATACATCTAAGCTCAGAAAGACTTGAGAGAACGCACAGGGTTGCTCGCCCCACGCAAACTCCTTGGGCTACCGATGGCGTAATTGAACAGCCAGAAAGATCTGGCGAACCGAATTAGATGTACTCGAAGAGAATGATTGCAACGGCAAGAAGAGAGCTGTCTGCTGCACTGAGAGAATAAGTGACCAGGCGCTTACTATTGATCTGACATCGAACGATTTCGATAGAGATTATTGTGTAGGCGGCCCATGAACTGATCGACCTGTTCCAGTTTTACCGCATCGAAAAGCGACTCCATCTCCATTCTCGCGTGCATGAATGACGCACTCTGCTTCAGAATTAGCTCTTCGACATTTTGCGCATTCATCCTGCCGCTATCGCCCTGAGCCATGCGGATGTGCTTGACGATTGTTTCAAGCACTAAATCC
>JAESUT010000046.1 GCA_016762995.1 Gammaproteobacteria bacterium
TCTCCTCCAGCAGGCTTCTGTGCTTTAAATTGACTTGGTTCTGACTTGGTTCTCCTCCAGCAGGTTCAGTGCTTTGAATTGGGTTGGTTCTGGCTGGGTTATTCCTCCAGCAGGCTTCTGTGCTTTAAATTGACTTGGTTCTCTCCAGCCGGTTCAGTGTCTTTAATTAGCTGGGTTCTCTCCAGCCGGTTCAGTGTCTTTAATTAGCTGGGTTCTCCTCCAGCCGGTTCAGTGCTTTGAATTGAGTTGGTTCTGGATTGGTTCTCAACCAAAAGAGATTGCAATGGTGCAGCGTAGTTGGCACCCTTAAGCGCAGACTCGAATAACAAAGTGAGGATTTCCGATGTCCAGTCGAATTCAGTCCAAGCCAGTCATTGCAGCACTCTTCAGCCTATTCATAATTCCGTTCGTAGCAACTGTCCACGCCGCCGAACTGGATCGCATTGGCACATTCGATTTCCCAACTTCAGGATCGCCTGCCGCCCAGGAACATTTTATCCGTGGCGTCGGCTTTCTGCACAGCTTCGGCATGGCCCAAGCGCAGCAAGAATTTAGAAGCGCACAGGAGATTCAGCCTGACTTCGCGATGGCTTATTGGGGCGAAGCATTCACCTATCAACATCCCTTCTTTGGACAGAAAGATGCGGGGCCCGGTGAAGCCTTGATGCGCCTCGGCGCGACTAGCGAGGAACGACTCGCTAAGGCGCCGACAGAGCGTGAGAAAGGCTTCCTGCGCGCGGCCGAAGCCTACGCACTGACTGTAGGTGGCATGCCCGAGAGACGCGCCGCCTGGATGAATGCAATGGCCGACCTCTACGCACAATACCCCGATGACAATGAGGTTAAAGCCTTCTACGCTGCATCCATGTTGGCCGGCGCGATAGCGGCCGGCGCCAACCGCGAGAGCCTCAATATGCGCGCCGGCGCTTTAGCCCTGGAATTGTTCAAGGAGAACGACAACCATCCCGGTGCGGCTCACTACGTAATTCACTCCTTTGATGATCCTGTCCATGCGCCCATTGCCTTGGAGGCGGCAATCGCCTATGCCGATATCGCGCCGGCGGTGTCTCATGCTCGCCATATGCCCACGCACATATTCATTCAACATGGCATGTGGAATGAAGTCTCGCTCTGGAACGATTCTGCCTTCAACGCAGGACTGGAACTCTGGAAAGAAGGTGATTCCACCGGTGACATGAATCACTCCTCCGACTGGGGCCAATATGGCGACCTGCAACTCGGCGATCTTGAGAAATCCGAGAGATGGATCAGACGCGGTCAAATGGTGCTAGACAACGCTCCCGGTAGCTCACGCGCAGCGAACACTGTTAAGACAATGAAGGCCAGACACATAATTGAGAGCAAACAGTGGCAACTACAGCCCTTCTCCGATGAACTCGATGCCACCGAGTTACTCGCATTGGGCCTGAGTGCCGCTCATCTCGGCGATCTAGCAGTCGCTAATCAAGTCGTAGCGAGATTGAACAAGATGCTAACGGCTAGCCCTAACAATGGGCAGCTACAATTAATCCATCACGAAGTTGCCGCTCTTACACTGCACAAGGAATCTATGCAGCAAGCTACGGTTGATGTTGCTAAACGGCAGCAAGCTATCGAACTCATGATCGAGGCAATGACACTTCGAGAGAGTCAACGGCCGCCAAACGGTGCCGCTACTCCGCTGAAACCGGTTCATGAATTAGCTGCAGAAATGATGTTAGAGATGGGCATCCATGACGAAGCAGCCAAACTGTTCGAGACTTCATTACAACGTCTGAAAAACCGACCGTGGTCACTTCTCGGCGCTGCGCGCAGCCACAAGAATTTGGGAGAGCAGGCTCAAGCATCGATGCTGTACGAATCGCTATTAGCGGTGTGGAGCGATGACAGCCATCCTGCTGTTCAAGAAGCAAAGCAGTATTTAGGTTACTAATCGCTTAGTGGTAAAAATTTAAATGCAATAAAAAGCAAAAAGAGAACCCCTATGAGCAAGCAGGAAGTAGAAAAAGTAGCAGCCAATGGCTTGATCAACCGACGCCATTTACTCGGCCTTGGTTTAGCAGGAATGGGCACTGTCGCGTCCACTGCCTTACTAGGAGCCGATGCAGGACTCAATTTGGAAATCCCAGGTTGGTCTAAACGCCCGGGGGCCAACGCCAGCGGCTATGGCTCGCGCTCGAGATTTACTGACGACATGCAGAGGATGGCAGGCACCCCCAATCCACTCTATCCGGGCGGCGGTGCATCGCGCTCGCCCCTACATCAGTTGCAGGGCAGTATCACTCCAAATAGCCTGCATTTTGAACGGCATCACGCGGGCATTCCCGATATAGATCCGGCTCAGCACAAATTGGTCATTCATGGCTTGGTGAATCAGCCTCTAGTGTTCAGCTATGAAGACTTACTGCGTTATCCGATGGTCAGCAAAATTTATTTTCTCGAGTGTTCAGGAAACAGCGGATCTCTGTTCGGAGCTAATCCTGCCGACGGCAGTGCCCAGAGCTTGCATGGCTTGGTTTCCGGCGCCGAATGGACCGGCATTCCTCTCTCGACTCTATTAGACGAGGCCGGCATAGACCCCGAGGCTCGCTGGATCAATGCCGTAGGCGCAGATGCTGCCAGCATGGGTCGCTCTATTCCTCTCAATCGTACTATGGATGATGTAATGCTCGCGCTGTTCCAAAATGGCGAGCCAGTGCGGCCAGGTCAGGGCTATCCAATGCGCCTTTTCGTACCTGGCTGCGAAGGCAACATCAGCGTGAAATGGTTGACGCAAATAAAACTTACTCGCGAGCCGACTCACTTCCGCGATGAGACTAGTAAATATACCGACACCCGACTCGACCGCAAGAGCCTGCAGTTCACTTTTCCTATGGGAACCAAGTCGGTCATCACCTCGCCCTCTGGACAGATGAAATTGGAACGACAAGGGATCTATCAGGTAACCGGTATCGCGTGGTCTGGTCGCGGCAGCATTCGCCGGGTTGAAGTAAGCGCGGATGGCGGACGCACTTGGGCCGACGCGATGATTGATTCCCACCAAAGTGAAAAAGCATTGGCCAGATTCAGTATTCCGTGGGAATGGTCTGGAGGCGATGCCATCTTGCAGAGTCGAGCCACAGACAGCCTGGGCAATGTACAGCCAACGCGCACTAGTCTCGTGACCGAGAAAGGCAATATCAGCACCTACCATTTCCACGGCATCCAGAGCTGGGCCGTTAACACCTCAGGAGAGGTTGCCAATGTCTACGCTTAGGAAGGTACTAAACAACACTATTGTTTCATTGAGCCTAGCAATAGGCCTATCAGCTGTGGTGCAAGCTCAATCGCTTGGCGTGCCAGTCAACGAGAGCCAATTGCAGGGTTTCGACCTAATCGCGCAACCCGATGGTAGCGGCTACCCGGCAGGCAGCGGCACAGCCATACAGGGAAAGGCCGTCTTTGRGAGGCGSTGTGCAGCCTGCCACGGCTTGAATGGTGAGGGCACYTCAGCCCTGACTCGCCTTGTAGGTGGTGACATGCAGTCGGCGGAGCGACCAATCCGTACGGTTGGCAGCTACTGGCCCCATGCCAGTACGCTTTTTGACTACGTACAACGGGCGATGCCTGCAGATGCCCCGAAATCACTAACCAGCGATGAGGTGTATCAGGTAATAGCCTATGTACTGAATTTAAACGGCATTATTGACGGCTCTCTGGTCCTGAATAAGGAGACCCTCATGCARGTCGAAATGCCAAATAARGACGGATTSATCGATAGCAGCCAAGCCCTCTARAACACCCTCTGGGAACCTCCAAAGAAGWCTGTAACCATCTGTTACTGGCGGTTCCCTAGCCCTCYCAATCCGCGTATTATCCCCTCGCCTTCGAAAAATCACTCAAGAGAGAATCCAATGAGTAAGTMCTGGTTGAACTTGTGCCTATTGTGCACAGCGCTAGCCCTAGTGTTTTCGAAATCAGCAAGTGCAGCAGAGCCTGGGCTAGTCATGCCCCTTATCGATGGCAAACCTAGCTTCGCAGACTTCCAGAATATGGCTCCTTCTTCAGCCTTAGCGCGCTCTATGACTAAGGTAGACGGCTTCGTGCAGCGCGAACCCGAGCCGGGCGAGCCCTCAGCACAGCGCACAGAGGTATACATCGGCTACGACCAGCTCGAATTGCACGTGATATTCCTAGCCTTCGATACCGAGCCGGATCAAATACGCGCAAACCTTTCCTCTCGCGAAAATATCGAGGGCGATGACAATGTCGAGATCACTTTCGATACATTCAACGATCAGCGTGCTGCGTTCTCCTTCAGAACCACGCCTCTAGGCATTCAATGGGATGCGCGCTGGACCGAGGGTTCATCACGCAGAGCCGGCTTCGATACCACATTAGAAATGGTTTGGGAAAGCGACGGCGAGCTTACCGATCAGGGCTATATGACACAGATGTCTATTCCTCTACGCAGTTTGCGCTTCCCAGATAACGCGGAACAGACATGGCGCATTCAATTCGCACGTAACATTCCACGTTATGGCGAAGAATCCTACTGGCCTCCTTACTCTGTCGACATTGAAGGCCGCCTTAATCAGACTGCCGTACTTACCGGTATTCGTGATGTATCTCCTGGCAATAACTCGCAGATCATCCCGTTTCTCTTTATGAGAGAAGTTGATTCACTCGATATAGGCGCAACTGGCGGACCTAAATTCGATCAGAGCTCAGAGCAAGATGTCGGTCTGGATGCAAAGTTTGTATTCAATGATTCGATGGTGCTCGACATCACTCTTAATCCAGACTTCTCTCAGGTGGAATCGGATCAGCCACAGGTGACATTAAACGAACGATTCGAAGTACAGTTTCCAGAGCGTCGCCCCTTTTTCGTTGAGAATGCCGATTTTTTCGCGACAGACTCGACACTTGTATTTACTCGAAGAATTATCGACCCCGAGGGCGGCGCGAGATTTACCGGCCGTGCAGGCAACTTTGGCTTCGGCAGCATCTTAATCAACGATGAGGCCCCTGGTTTAAACAGAGCTGATGGCGATCCGCTACAAGGCGAGAAAGCCAATGTGGCGATCTTGCGTGGCTTTATGGATATTTCGAATCAAGACCGCGTCGGTGTACTTTTAACGAGTCGCGACCTTGCCGATGGCTACAACCGTGTAGCGAGTATCGATGGTCGCTTTAAGCTCAACAATAACTGGACAACTCAACTGCAGTTCGTGGGAACCGAGAGTGAACCAGCCAACGGCGGCGCAGAGACAACTGGCTACCAACGCAATATTCAGCTCAATCGTGCGGGCCGTTCGTTTAGCAATCACACACATTTCATTGAGACAACTAGCGATTTCCGCGCCGAACTTGGCTTTCAATCTCGCTTCTTCCGTTCTGACTCGTCAGGCCTGCACCAACGTGTGAATTTTAACTTCTATCCGGAAGGTTCCAGCATCAATAGATGGAACTCCAGCCTGTTTGGCGTGTATATAAATGATATTGGCGGCGACAAGATATTCTCACAGCTTGGACCGGGAATTGGGGTTAACTTCGATACGAATATTTTTAACGCAAGCTACACAGAGTACTCGGAAACACTTCGGCCGAAAGATTTTGCGGGCATCCTGTCGAACCGGACCTATAAGTACGAAGATTTCAGTCTTCGCTTCACCAATACTACGCTGAATACTTTGTCGTTCAGTGCAAACCTTAGGACTGGAACGACCTTAAACCTGGTTCCACCCAGAGGCACATTACCGAGCATCGCCGACACGACTCGATTTAGCGTCGACATGCTATGGCGCCCGATCGACAGGCTACGAATATCCAATACTTTTTTCCATACCGAACTGAAAACCGAATCCGGCGGCACCGATATATTCAGCAACGATATCTTTCGCAGCAACTGGAACTATCAGTTTACTAAGGAATGGTCACTACGCTTCATCGCTCAATATGATGAGACAGATGCTGGACCCGCATCAAGACTAGTAGACGATAAGAACCTAAACTTCGATCTACTTCTGCGCTACGTGATTAACCCTTGGTCTGCATTCTTCGTTGGCTACAATTCCAATCAAAGCAATTTCGAACTCGTCGAGATGGAAGGAGAGAGAGAACTGGTTATAGCGAATGATCTAAAGAATGATGGAGATCAAATTTTTATGAAGTTTTCCTACTTATTTCAACGCTAGATCCTCTGCTTTGCTTTGATATTTAGTGGTGGGCTTCGCCCACTGCGACTCAAAATAGACCGCTTGGCCTACTGTCACAAAATATCACATTACTCCCGGAGTAGTTCCTAACGCCCGATAGATCGCGGGCTACACCTGAAGACCGCGAATTCCGCGCACTCCAGCATCATCTACCGGTGCGCGCACACATATCTTAAAATAGTACCCAGCCATTCCTGCAGGGTAAAACAAGGTGGATAAATGGGTCACATTGGCGCAGCTTGAGTGATGCGTTTATACTGGCCTCGCTTCCCTAACTTCTGGGATCAACTAAGTAACAAGATTCTCAATAGCCGGTTTAGGGTAATAAAGAGCCGGCTAGTGAACGTAAAACCAATCAGGAAACTGGAACATGATAGAAAGAATAATTCGCTGGCAGCCGCCAGTTATAAAGCAGACATTAATTGTCTCATCGCTAGTGATGGCCAGTCTTCTTAGCTCAGGCCTGTCTGCACAGAACGCTGCCGAGATACAAGCACAGTATCCAGATGTAGCCGATCTATTTAATGCCTTCGATGTCACGCAGGCAAAAGCACTCGAAGAAATTGCTGCGATCAATGCCGACCCTGCCACACAGCAAGCAAGGAATGAATTGCAAATGAACATGAACATGCGCGCCAGCATGTCCATGAGCGAGATGATGGCAGCCGGCATGATGAACCACAACGGTCCAATGGATATGGGCATGGGCAACGGCCCTCATCACGATCTAGAAGTTGCAGCGCGTATGCGACTGTTAGAAGTAATGCGCGGCAAGCATAGCAACGAGACGGCCGAGAATGCCTTCGAGAACAGTTCAGCCATTAGTCGTCACACAGCCGAGGTGTTTAAGCGCGGACGAAATTTCGAAGAAGCACTGTTTACCATCTATATCGATGGCGACATAGATGACAAACTCGCTGCCGTTACCGATGCGATAGAAGACTATCTTAGCGACGATCAGCATTCTGTTGCCATCGTACCAAAAGAGAGCAGCTACCTACTTAGCCACGATCAAGCCAATGGACTTAAGACTGCATTCCCACTTCTACGGGGCTTCCTGTGGACTCACCAATGGTTGCAACTTGCCGCACTTGAAGCCGTGATACTGCAGGGACTGGATAGCCAGTTCAATGGTGGCGTCGATGTAGCTCTTGAACGCTTCTGGAATAAAGTTGGCTCGTCTGGTGGCATGACTATGTTCCCAGCTCCTAGCGAGCTGCCTATGGCGCCAGCTATTGCACCCGACCTCTATAGCCAATCTCCAGAAGCGGCGATTATCTTAGATAATCTGAATCTGCTAGAGACTGTCATCGCCGACATTCTCGCCTTCCCAAACGTGGAGAATCGCGATGAGTCAATGGATCAGGCCATCACTTACTTTACTGGCAAAGAGACCAACAACGCCCAATCAGTGGACTACCTGCTATTCGCACTTAGAGGCGGAATCTACAACCAAGGTGGCCCAGCAGTTGGAGAACTCATGCAGTCAGAGAGAAACCGCGCGCGCGAAGCCATGAACATGCAACACAATATGATCATGTCCTCCCCCCAATAAAGGGATGAGGTAGAAAAGATAGAGATTGTGAAAGGGGGTTAGACCGAAAGGTCTAA
>JAESUT010000107.1 GCA_016762995.1 Gammaproteobacteria bacterium
CGAGAAGAAGATTAATGCCCCCATAAGGAGCATCAAAAACGTATCCTTTGTTATAATATATTCCCCGATGGTGAACATCTCATCAGGTAGGGCGGGAAGCATAAACCGTCTTGTGAGATATACAGCGCTTACAGAAGGAATTCCAAAAATGATGGCAATCCGGTAATTAACCATTTTGCGCTTGATATAGGACAACGTACTGATAATAGAAGTGGTTCCTACAATGAGCAAAGCATAGCCCGTAGCTACAACCGGTGAAAGATGAAATAAGTAAACCAGTACCGGCACCGTAAGGATTGATCCTCCAGCTCCAATGAGTACGACCAACAGCCCTACTACGATAGCGCCTGCAAAACCTATATACTCAGACAACGCGTAGAATATTGCATAATCAAAGAAGGGGAAATGTGCCTAGAACGAACCTGGTGAATACCCCTTAATTCTCTACTTGCCAGGTATGGCCACTGGCCAGCAATTCATCCATGGTATTGATCGTGGCTGATGCCTTCGCATCCTCAATTTGATCTGCTATCAAATCATTAAAGGTGGCCGCCTCCGTTGCCCTGATAATACCCATTGCCGTTGGGAAATCCGGTCCCTGCATTTTTATGAGCATCAAGTGCAGAACATTACTTTCCGTGTGTGCATCATGGACCAGGATATCTTCTTCCGTAAAACCATTCTCGCCAATGGTTACCACTTCCAGCTCCAGTCCGTTGAGGCGAATCCCTTTGTTCTTCTCTTTTCCAAAGGTCATTGGCTGACCGTGTACTAAGTGAAGTTGCGTATCCTCTTGATTCGCCCTGTCCGTGATATCCGCGTGTATCTTATCATTATAGATTATACAATTCTGTAAAATCTCAATAAGCGAAGTGCCCTTATGCTTGGCGGATTCTGCCACAATAGCCGTCATCACTTTAGGATTCGTGTCCAGTGTACGAGCGAAAAACGTTCCCTTCGCGCCCAATGCCAACTCGCCTATTGAAAACGGGGTTTCCAAAGAACCCATTGGGGTAGAGCCTGATTTAGTTCCCTTTCTGGAAGTAGGAGAATACTGCCCTTTCGTGAGCCCATAAATCTCATTATTGAACACCATGATATTGATGTCGATATTTCTTCGCACAGCATGGATAAAGTGGTTTCCACCAATCGCCAGTGTGTCACCATCTCCCTGTACTTCCCATACACACAATTCAGGGTTGGCCAACTTGATTCCAGTAGCGAATGCAGGGCCTCGTCCGTGAATGGTATGAAAGCCGTAAGTATTCATGTAATAAGGAAAGCGTGAAGAACAGCCAATGCCGGATATAAATACTTGATTCTCTTTTGGCTGCTCGAATGTGGGCATCAGCTTCTGAATAGTCTTCAGGATAGCGTAGTCGCCACAGCCTGGACACCAACGCACTTCCTGATCAGAGGCATAGTCCTTGACGGTCAATTTGGGTAGCGCTTGATTCATGACTTGCTCCGGATAGCGGCCATCTTCTCGTGKATYGCCGCTARAATTTCACCAATTTTRAACGGTTGKCCAGCCACCTTGTTYAAKGCYTSWGCATCGATTRAATATTCRGAWCGAATGAGCYGCACGAATTGACCYGTGTTCATCTCYGGCACCAGAATCGAATCGAAACTTGTAAGTAGCTCTCCCAGATTTCTAGGCAGGGGAGATAGATAGCGCACATGGATATGTGAGACATCCAAACCTTCAGCACGCGCCCGCTTAACAGCCTGATGGATGGCGCCGTAGGTAGAACCCCATCCAACAACAGCTAGTTTGCCAGATTCGTTTCCGAGGCAGGCTTCCTGCAAAGGAATGTCGTTTGCGATTCCTGCAATCTTAGCCTGCCTCAAGTCTGTCATCTTCTGATGATTGGCAGAGTCGTAAGATATATCGCCGGTGTCGAAACTGCGCTCGATGCCGCCGATGCGGTGTTCAAGCCCCGCTGTTCCAGGCTTAGCCCAGACCCGCGCTAGAGTCTCCTCATTACGAATCGAAGGCTTAAAGTCTTCTGCCTCGGTGTAGTGTTCCACCGGGAATGGTTCAAACTCAGAAAAGTCCGGTATCTTCCAAGGCTCTGCTGCATTCGATAGGTAGCCATCGGAAAGCAGCATTACAGGCGTCATGTATTTCGTTGCTAGGCGCACAGCCTCTATAGCCACATCAAAACAATCTGTGGGCGTTGCGGATGCAATAACAGGCATCGGTGTATCGCCGTGTCTGCCATGCAGCGCCATATTCAAGTCTGACTGCTCAGTCTTAGTCGGCAGACCAGTCGATGGACCACCGCGCTGTGTGTTAACGACAATCAATGGCAACTCTGTTGCACAGGCCAGCGCTATCCCCTCGGCCTTTAGAGCGATTCCCGGGCCAGCACTCGACGTAACACCTAGCGAGCCGGCGAAGGATGCGCCTATCGCGGCACACACGGCAGCGATTTCGTCTTCTGCCTGAAACGTATTGATATTGAAGTCGCGACGGAGCACCAATTCATGCAATAAACCCGATGCCGGTGTGATTGGGTAGGTGGCAAACAGCATGTCTATACTCGCTAGCTCAGAACCCGCGATCAGCCCCCAAGCAAGCGCATTCGTGCCAGTTATATTGCGGTAGGTGCCAGGTGAAACTTTTGCCTTCGGGACCTTGTAGACATGTATTCCGGCAGGCAGCTCGGCGGTTTCTCCGTAGGCATGGCCCGCGTTCAATGCGGCAATATTTGCGCTCGCTATAGCAGGCTTGCTGGCAAACTTCGTCTTCAGGCTCTCGATGGTCCCGGCGCGATCGCGATCGAACAACCAAAGCACTAAGCCCAGAGTCCACATGTTCTTGCTACGCATGCCGGCTTTGTGACCAAGATTAAACTCTTCAACTGCGGCCAGAACCTGCTTCGAAATATTGATCTCAAGAACGCGAAATTTGTCTAGTGACCCGTCCTCTAAAGGATTGCTCTGATACTTCGCCTTAGTCAGATTCTTGGCAGTGAACGCCCCGCTATCGACGATAAGCAATCCGCCATCGACCAGATTATCTATGTTAGTAATTAGCGCTGCCGGATTCATCGCAACGAGCACGTCGAGCGCATCGCCAGCGGTGGTTACATCTTCGGCACCGAAGTAAATCTGAAACGCGGAGACACCGAAGGTTGCACCTACTGGCGCACGAATCTCGGCAGGAAAGTCTGGAAATGTCGACAGGTCATTCCCGTAGAGCGCGGTGGCCTCGGTGAAGTTATTTCCGGCCAACTGCATACCGTCACCAGAATCTCCGGCGAAGCGCACGACTACGTCGACCACTTCCTTCTCGTCGAGATGGTGTTCATCCAAATTTTCTTCTGCTAATTCCATACGCGATGCATAACCCTTAACGCTGCTAGAGGCTTGTAACCTACTAAGAAATTCATTGATATGTGACTCCAGCAGAGCTGCTGAATACCCACTATTGCTTGTTTAAAACGAGGCTGAATTCTATCAGAAATCTGCAGTCGGGTCTTACTAGCACTCCATCCACCTTATATTGATGGAGTGCTAGTCATTTGAAGACCCGCCCGAGAAGCTTACTGTTTAATGAACTTGCGCATGATACGGCCCTCGCCACCCTCGCCACCGGTGACTTCTCCGGTGTAGACGTTGCCATCGGCATCCACCACTACGCCTTCGGGCTCAGAGCCCTCGATGAAGCCCATAACTGTGCCATCCTCGGCGCTGCCATAGGTTACACCGCGCTTGCTCTGATAATCGGCCACATAGAGTATGTCGTTCTGATCGATAAACATGCCACTAGGCCAGCCGAACTGATCCCACTCGGTAATGTAGCCACCCTCTTGATCGAAAATCTGAATGCGGTGATTGGAACGATCTCCAACCAATACACGCCCTCTTCGATCAATAACGATAGTGTGAGGGAGATCGAATTGGCCTGGGCCGGCACCCTTGCTACCCCATTCCATCAAGTATCTGCCTTCCTTACTAAATTTAACTATGCGATTGTTCCAATGGCCATCGGCAACAAATATGTCACCGTTGGCAGCGACTGCCGAATCGGCTGGGCCATCGAATGTATTCGGGCCGACACCTCGAAAACCCCGCGCGCCAAATCGCAGCAAGACTCTGCCGTCTGTATCGAACTGCGTCACGGTGTGTCCTGTCTGGGGATTGTAATCGGTTGCCCATAGCGATCCATCGGGAGCGGCGCGAAAGCCATGTGGAGTCGTTACCCAATCTGAACCAAACGAGTCCACCAATTTACCGCTTGGATCGAACTTTAGTATCGGAGGCTCAGCGCGATGAAAGGCATAGATAAACCCTTCCTGATCTATTGTTACATTCGGAACCTGACCCCATTCGATGCCGTCGGGCAGGGGCTGCGGCCAGTTTGGATCGAGCACATATTCCTGCGCCAATACCGAACTGCTCAGAAACCAACCCGTCAACAATGACGTGACTAGGAATAAATTTTTAATGACTGTACGGCTAACTTTCATAGTTCTTGCAATAGTGGCTACCATAGTTACTACCTATTTATTATGTGGCTAGTTGCGAGGCAATGTACCGATTCTATACCGATCCGATAAGCCTAGCTTACACGGGTTAGCTGGTGAATAGAATAATCCACTTCTCGCCTGTAGACGGCGCTTTTCATCCTTTTCCGGATGAAGCGAAGGGTTTTTCCCATTGCCACGTATAGCTTATTGACTGCAGAACAACCTTTAACCGGCTTTTGCAAGAGCCAAAAAGATGTCAGGAGTAGGAATCATGAATAAATTATCACGAGTAATTGCAATGGCTATATTTGGGCTTTCGAGCTCGGCATTTGCGGCAGAAGACGAATCCAGGGGCAATCGAGCACTAAGCAATTTGGATACAGATGGCGATGGTTTCGTTAATTTCGAGGAATTTCAAGCACGCGGCGCCGAGGGGCTGAGTCGTCTAGATAACGATGAGAATGGCGTGCTGACACTCGATGAGTTACTGAACGCTCGCCCCGGACATGGACGTGGACCTGGACCTAGATCTGGAAATAGAGGCGACCGCAACACTGATCGCCCAGAACGCGAACCCAGCGAAGAGCAGATTGCCCGCATGGAAGAGCGCCGCGCCTCAATGACTGAACGGGCTACGGCACGGTTTCAGGAAATGGACCGCGATGGAAATGACGTCGTAAGCCTAGAAGAGTTTCAAGAGGCGAATTTCCTCGAACTTGATGAGGATAACAACGGCTTGTTAAGTACCGAGGAGTTACGCGCCCGGCACAATGGTCGTCGAGGTCCTGGCAGATCACGAGGCGGCAGACCACCTCAAGCCTAAATCTAAAGAGAGACCCATTAAAAGGTTCACTAAGAAAAGGGCAGCCAGGGAGGGCGATTCGTGAGCAGTATTGCACAAGGAATACGCTCAGTAGGCAGACCGCTTGATTCGAGCAAAACGCCAATAGGCACTGCTCGAATCGACGAATCGTACGATAGACTGTATGACGAGAGAGCCACAGAGCATAAGCGAAACATTGTCTACTTCTAACGAACCAAGCAATACCGAAATTACTGACGAAGAGTTGATGCAAGCAGTGTGCATGGGCGGCAGATCCGCCTATCAGGCCTTGGTCAAACGGCACCTCAAGTCGATCAGTCATTACGCCTATAGGCTACTAGGGTATCAAAAAGATACGGAAGACATCACGCAGGAGGTGTTTCTCAGACTCTGGAATAATGCGCAGAAATGGAAGCCAGAAAAATCAAAGCTGACAACCTGGCTACATCGCATCGCGCACAATCTCTGCATAGACTACCTGCGCAAATATGGAAGAATGCAAACTCAAGACTCCTTCGATGATGAAGCGGATGACTCGCCATCGGAAAATAAAGAGTCAATGGATGAGAAGAACAGCCAGATAAAACTATTGAGCGAGGCTATAGGCTCTCTACCAGAAAATCAACGCAGTGCATTGAGCCTGTGTCACTACCAGGGTTTCTCCAACAAAGAAGCTGCTGCTATCATGAACATCTCTGTCAAAGCATTGGAATCCGCCATTGCTAGAGCCAAACGCAGCTTACGTGAAAAACTAACAACCACCAGCTAATGACTAAATGCTAGCTGAGACCGACAATAATTAAACGAAGCAGGAAGCATGATGACTCTAAAAGAATTTACAAGAATCATTGATCTCTATGGCTCTGAGTCTGCTCGCTGGCCGAAGAGCCTACGCAGCGAGTGCGAGTCCTTCCTCGCCAATAATATTGAAGCGAGAACGCTGCTCAATCAGCAATGGCAAGTTGATTCGATTATGGAGCAGTTACCAGTGCCAGGTTTTCCCGGCCTGGAAGCTCGCGTACTGAATCAGTCATTACCGGAACGCAATCGAGGCTTCTTTGAAGACGTTATGAACTGGCTGATACCAGATGAAAGCTTCGGCAAGCAAATTTGGCATCCGGCCATAGCCGCGTGCATTCCTCTGGTATTCGGAATCGTGCTGGGCAATTACTTTAGTTTTGGCATTGGCATCGAGGACGACGGCTTCCAGTACTGGGGCGATGAACTTACGATGTTATCTTTAACTGACTACACAGAGACCAATTTCTAGTCATGACTAAAAATAAATTCTTGCTGCTAGGCTTGCTGTTATCGATATCGATTAATTTATTTTTCATTGGCGGCATTGCCTATCGCGTAGCGAACTTCCAAAGCGCGCATTTTGGCAGACCACTGCCCCCAAATGTAGGGTGGGTCATACGTGATCTTGAAGAATCACGTAGAAGTGAATTGGAACCGCAACTGCGAGAAAACTCCACGGAGATAAATCCGATACGCCGCGAAATGATGAGCGCTCAGCGGCAAGTTAATAACCTCATGTCGGCACAGCCATTCGATGCCAATGCACTGAACGTCGCGTTTGCCGGCTTGCGTGAAGCCAGCATTCGCTATCAGACACTGTCTCACGCGCAGACTAGCGATATCCTCGGGCGACTTTCCGAAGAAGAAAGGCAGGCAGCTCTGGAATTTGTACAGCGCCGCGGGCCAAGAGATGGCCGCGACGGTTTCCGGGGCAGAGACGGCGGCTCAAGATTCCGCGGCTTTCGCGGACCTGATGGGCTACGCCCTCCTCCTTCACCATCATCAGCGGCCACAGATCAATGAGTAACACTAGCGACACTCTCCTAAGGAGAGCTGACTTCAAGAAAGGCAAATATCGCCACTTCAAGGGCAACGAATATGAAGTGCTTGAACTCGCCCATCATAGCGAAACTCAGGAGCCAATGATTGTCTACCGCGCCCTGTACGGCGAGCGCGGACTTTGGGTAAGACCCATGGATATGTTCTTCGAGATAATAGAACGTGATGGTAAATCACTACAACGTTTTGAGTTTATTGGCGACGACTAAACCAAACAGTTTTTTAAGTCGCGACAGCTAAGGATTCAATACTTTAGAATTCGAACCGTGACCCAAAAAATAAGAGCCTAGCTTTTTCTAGACCTGACAGGAGGTGGAGGACGCTGCACCTCAGATTGAGTACCCCCCTGCTCCAAATTATCCGCTGGAGTTCGAGTTAAATCAGATTGAACATCCTCCTCCAGTTCATACCTAAACACATACTGTACACCGAGCACATCGACAGCCTTGCCGTAGTCTGTGATGTGATTATTATTTGTGTCTCACGCGATCAGGATGTGTTAGAAGTTATGGCGCAAATTGAGGAAGAAGTGTGGC
>JAESUT010000163.1 GCA_016762995.1 Gammaproteobacteria bacterium
TTGCAAGGGCAAAAATACAGGCAGCCACATCTTTCAGAAAACAAAATTGGATTATCCTAATCTTAATACTTGTAGTAAAAGCTCGGAGCGCGCCTGCGTTACGAAATCGACAGGCAGTTCGCTCCTTATTTGGGAGTTGAACGCGTCAAAAGGTTTGGTGAGACAGCAGATCTTCTGCCAATGGGTTTAAGCCAAGCGGAAACCCATTGGGTGATTGGCCTGCGATTCTGGTACTAAGTGAAGTGTTATTAAAAATGTTTCAGCGCCGCAGCTTAGCGGCGCTTCTTTTTTGACCAATAAGACAAATACCGGCTCATCAATCATTGACATTGTAGTTGGGCTAAGCTTTATAGTCACAATATTGCGTTGCTCACTAATGAATTAGGAGGGGCTGTGAATACACAAATCGATACTGAGGAACCTCAATCTCCAGAATTAATCGATCCTGTCTGCGGTATGACGGTAACAGCGAATTCATCGCATCATCATACCCATGAAAGTCAGGAATTCTTTTTTTGTAGTGCTGGCTGCCAGAACAAGTTTGCCTCAAATCCGGTTAAATACCTTATCGAAGGCGGTGACAGGAATGAGCAACAGGTGGTAGACCCGACGGCTTGGTATATCTGCCCCATGGACCCTGAGGTTCGCCAGCGTGGACCTGGTACTTGTCCTAAATGTGGGATGGCATTGGAATCTGAAGCCCCCAGTCTTGATGAAGGGGACAGTCCAGAATTGATCGATTTTCGTCGACGGTTCTGGTGGACACTGCCATTTACAGCAATAGTTTTTGTATTGGCGATGTTTGGTCATGGACGTGGCTGGCTACCCGATGGTTGGCAGAACTGGGTAGAGTTACTTCTTGCTACTCCGGTTGTACTTTGGGCTGGTCTCCCATTCTTTGTTAGAGGCTTCCAGTCGGTAATTAATCGCAGTCCCAACATGTGGACACTGATTGGTCTCGGAACCTCATTTGCTTATGTATACAGTGTTGTCGCAACGTTAGTTCCGGGAGTGTTTCCCGCTTCCTTTGTCGTTGATGGCGCAGTGAGTGTCTATTTTGAAGCGTCGGCGGTAATTATTTCGCTGACTTTGCTGGGCCAGCTGATGGAGCTTCGTGCGAGGGCGCAGACATCAGCAGCTATCAGAGCGCTACTCGATCTCGCGCCAAAAACTGCGCGCCGCATCAAGCAAGATGGAAGCGATGAGGAGGTAGCTGTTGATGACATCGAAGTTGGTGATAGATTGCGGGTTACTCCCGGAGAAAAAATTCCGGTAGATGGCATTGTGGAAGAAGGCCGTAGCTCTGTGGATGAATCCATGCTTACCGGAGAGCCCATTCCTGTTACTAAACAGAAAGGCGACAAGGTGATTTCTGCGACCTTGAATACTAGCGGCAGTCTTGTGGTGCGCTCGGTGCTAGTAGGCGCCAACACCACCTTGTCTCAGATTGTTCAAATGGTTGGGCAGGCTCAGCGTTCGAGAGCTCCTATGCAGAGGCTAGCGGATGTTGTTGCTGGCTACTTCGTTGTTACCGTTGTTGCTATTTCGATCATAACATTCTTTGTTTGGGGGTTGATCGGCCCAGAGCCGGCATGGGTGTACGGGCTGATTAACGCCGTTGCTGTTTTGATCATCGCCTGCCCCTGCGCGTTGGGATTAGCGACGCCTATGTCCATCATGGTAGCGACTGGAAAAGCGGCAAGTATGGGCGTGCTCTTTAAGGACGCTGCGGCGATTGAGGCAATGCAAGAGATCGATACAGTAGTTGTCGATAAAACAGGCACCCTGACTGAGGGTAAGCCCGTGTTTCGCGAGGTTAGGGCTTATGGTGAATGCACGCTTGATCAGGTTCTAGAGATGGCTGCTAGCCTTGATCAGGGCAGTGAACACCCGTTAGCACGAGCCATTGTTAGCGCTGCGCGTGATAAGGGTCTAGCTCTACAAACTGTGGATGAGTTCGATTCGGCCAGTGGGATAGGTGTTTCAGGCCGTGTCTCGGGCAGCGAATTGTTGCTTGGTAACACTGTGTTTATGCAGCAGTTTGGAGCAGATACTAGTGCAGTTAGTAAGGACGCTGATGAAATGCGTAGCAACGGCGCCAGCGTGGTTTATCTGGCGATTGATGGCCGAGTAGCAGGGCTGATAGCGGTCGCCGACCCAATCAAGGCAAGTAGTATGGAGGCCATTGAGGAGCTGCGCCGGCGTGGTTTGAGATTGGTTATGGCCACTGGAGATGGAGAGATTACGGCAAGGGCGGTGGCTGAGCAGCTTAATATCGATGAAGTGCATAGCGAGGTAACGCCGGAAGCGAAGATGCGATTGATTGAGGCTCTGCAAAAGAATGGAGCCAAGGTGGCCATGGCTGGCGATGGCATTAATGATGCCCCCGCTCTAGCAATGGCTGATGTTGGCATCGCCATGGGCACGGGAACCGATGTGGCCATGAGTAGTGCGCAGATAACCTTGGTTAAAGGTGATCTCAGGGGCATTGCTCAGGCACGTGTCGTGTCGGAGCAGACAGTGAGCAACATGCGACAGAATCTGATGTTCGCGCTGTTGTACAACAGCATCGGAGTACCCATCGCTGCAGGGGTATTGTTCCCAATTTTTGGAATACTGCTTTCGCCGATGATAGCGGCGTTAGCCATGAGTCTCAGTTCGGTGTCAGTGGTTACGAACGCATTGAGATTGAGAAGCCAGTAGCTTGAGATAATTAATCTGGACTTTATACCCTGCCAGCTAAAAAATTAGCGTGTGCTCGAAAGTGTGCTATGGAATCTTTGTTTGAGCATGTTAAAGCTATTGCGCTAATATTCTGGCTCACTACATTTAAACGATTGCTGATGCMGGCWCAGGCAGCTTAGCTTTGCGATCTGATTAGGATTCCCATGAAAGCCATTCACTGTACCGCCTATGGCTCCCCCGATGTGCTGGAACTCAAAGAAGTGGAAAAACCTCGTCCACAAAAGAGAGAAGTGCTGATAAAAATTGCCGCGACGTCGGTGACCCCTGGCGATTGTGAGATTCGAAGTTTAACAATGCACCCAAGCATGTACCCGCTTCTTAGACTTGCCATAGGGATAACTAAGCCCCGTAAGCCAATACTGGGGATGTACTTTTCTGGAACCATCGAAGCTATAGGCGATGAGGTTTCGGAGCAGCGGATAGGTGATGAGGTTTTTGGTACTACCGGTTTCACCATGGGAACTAATGCCGAATATGTCTGTGTTTCTGCTAARGGCAGTTTTATCAAGAAGCCACGGAGCCTCAGTCATGTTGAGGCGGCAGCTACACCTCTTGGAGCATGGAAKGCGCTGTATTTTATCAATAGGGCGWAGCTACTATCGAATGAAASGATTTTGATTATTGGRGCCGGTGGTGCGATTGGGACATTTGCCGTRCAGCTTGCAAAGCTAGCAGGAGCCACAGTCACRGCAATCGATAGTGGGCCTAAATTGGCGATGCTGGTCGATGCGGGCGCAGACTTTGTAATCGATTATGAGGTGGAGGACTTCACAAAAGCTGAGCTCAATTATGATGTGATTTTCGATGTGGTTGGGAAAAGCCCTTACAAGAAAAGTCTGCAACGCTTAAACTCTAAAGGCCGATATTTATTAGCTAATGTGGGTTTTACGCCTATGCTTCGCGGAGTGTGGACATCAAAAACCACAGACAAGACGGTKATYTCTGCGCCGGCAGGAGAGCGCAAGCCAGAATTGATTGAGATTCGGGAGCTGCTGGAGGMAGGTAAAATAAAGCCTATTATCGACCGTACGTTTTCCCTCGCAGAAATACCTCAGGCCCATCGCTATATCGACTCAGGTATGAGGAAAGGAAATACCGTTGCCATAATAGGAGGCTGAGAAATCCTTCGGGGCGCCATCGTCAGCCTATGTGAATTCTAGGCTAGGCTAGGCTAGGTTTGGTAAGGTACGGTGCAAGGTAGCTACGGAAATAGTAGCAATTCAGCGGGCAGTATTTAGAAAAGCATTCGTGCAAGACGCTCTAATCTGGAATTTGCAGATTGAGCGTTTCTTTAACTTCTTCCATCACCACATAGCTGGTTGACTCGTGAACTCCAGGCAAGCTTAGCAGTGTTTCACCAAGTAAATCACGGTAGGCATTCATGTCGGCCACTCTCGCTTTGATTAAGTAATCGAAGTTTCCTGAAACCAAATAGCATTCTTGTACAGCAGGGAGGGCAATTGCCGCTTTCTTGAATTTAGCAAAAATATCTTGCGAAGTCCTGCTCAACCTTATTTGAACAAAAACTACTAGGGCTGCTTCTAGGCTAGCTGGATCAAGCAGGGTGGTGTAACCCGTAATCACTCCCTCGCGCTCCATCCTCTTTACCCTCTCTAGACAGGGAGTTGTTGTTAAGCCAACCCTTCTAGCCAATTCAGCATAGCTAATACGGCCATTCTTTTGTAACTCGCGAAGGATTTTTTTATCTATTGTAGACAATGATTTAGCTGTATTCATATCAATTAACCAGTTATTTCATCTATTAATATTCTAATTACTAGATTATTACACCGTTATTATCATTATATAAAGAAATTCCTCTTATTGAAAATCTATATAATTTCGCTCAACAGTCAAAGGCAGGCACTAGGAGAAGCGCTATGAGAGTTGGGGTTCCTAAAGAAATTAAAAATCATGAGTACCGCGTCGGGCTCACTCCTTCGGTGGTTCGAGAGCTCATTAATAACGGACACGAAGTCATCGTTGAAACACACAGCGGTAGTGGCATTGGTCTTGAAAACGAGCAGTACGAAGATGTTGGTGCGCGCATAGTGGCAACCGCCAAAGACGTATTCGCTCAAGCGCAAATGATTGTCAAGGTGAAGGAGCCGCAGCCAGAAGAGTGCAGAATGTTGCGCCCAGGACAATTGTTATTCACTTATCTGCATTTGGCGCCAGACCCAGAACAAACCAAATTACTGGTTAATTCTGGTGCGACCTGTGTAGCCTACGAAACAGTGACAGATGATGCGGGTACGCTGCCCTTGCTTGCTCCCATGAGCGAAGTGGCTGGCAGAATGTCCATTCAGGAAGCGGCGATCTGTTTGGAGAAGTCAAAGTCAGGCAGCGGTGTATTGCTTGGTGGAGTTCCCGGTGTGGAGCCTGCCAATGTTGTTGTAATTGGCGGTGGTGTTGTTGGATTAAACGCGGCCCGAATGGCAATGGGCCTGGGTGCAAACGTCACCATTCTTGATCGATCGATTAATCGACTCAAACAAATTGATGATCTCTATGAAGGGCGTATTAAGACTCTTTTTTCCACTACAGACACCATTGAAAGCCAGCTAAAAATTGCGGATGCGGTGATTGGCGCGGTGCTTGTTCCCGGGGCAGCGGCGCCAAAGCTGGTAACGAGGCAGATGCTTTCCCTAATGAAAAAAGGTTCAGTCTTAGTCGATGTTGCTATCGATCAAGGTGGGTGTTTTGAAACCTCTAGAGCAACAACCCATGAAGATCCCACCTACATTGTTGATGGAATTATTCATTACTGCGTGGCTAATATGCCAGGCGGTGTCGCTAGGACATCTACCTTTGCATTGAATAACGCCACCCTGCCTTTCGTTCTTGAGCTTGCTAATAAAGGCTATCATCGAGCATTAATGGACAATGCCCATCTCAGAGGCGGCCTAAATGTTCATAACGCGATGGTGACCAATGCCGCGGTTGCTGAGGCATTAGGCTATAACTATGTTGATGCGCTTACCGCCCTACAAGATAGTGAGTTAAAGGAGGCACCTTAAGCCGTTTTCTCAGCTAGAAGAATTGGAGCTGTAACGTGTGCAATGGATTTGTCGGTCGGGCGTGTACAAAATCACGTGATATGGAGTGTAAATACAGGAGGGGTGTCTATATGGGCCCCTTACTAGTTTTAATCCAGTCTGGATTCGCACAATGCCGAAAAATATTGTATTTTTGGCTTTGGGTTTCAATCTCCAAATGAACCGATAGCTCAAGGCGTACGGTTCTCAAGGGAACGGAACTAATAACTAACATCCAAAGAGCAGGCATTACTTATGTTTTTTTACTCTCGTCTTCAAGCAAGTTTTAGATATTTTCTGTCCTTCGCCGCATTACTAAGCGTAGGTTTGAGCGCGGGACAGCCAAGCTTGGCTCAGGAACAGGCCACAGAAGAGGGGGTTGAGGACTGGGTTGCTGCAAGCATGTGTGCAGCGAATAATCGCGCGGTAGACTTGGAACAGGCGCTGTCCTTTTCCTTTACAGCGGCTGATGGCAATAATCCACGCCATCTTGATGCCGCGCAGGCGGGCCTCACCACGGCCGATTTATCGACGTTGGAGCTGGCTTGGGCGATAGCTTTTCCAGAAACATCTAGTTTACGTGCTGCGCCAGTGATCATTGGCTCAACAATTTTTTATGCCGCTACCGATTCCGGCCGAGTTTTTGCGCTGGACACCAACAGCGGTTGCGCTAAGTGGGTCTATAACGCCGACACCCGTCTGCGTTCTTCAATGTCTTACGCGGTAGTTGATGGCCGGGGTACATTGGTGTTTGGTGATATGCGGGGCATGATGCATGCCATCGACGCGGAAAATGGCGAGGTGATATGGGTAGCAAGCGGCCAAGCGTCAAACAACCAGGCAATGATTACCGGCACACCGGTAATTTTTGAGGACAAAATTATCGTGCCACTTTCCGGCTCTGGTGTTGTAGCCGGAGGCAACCCGAACTTTGAATGCTGTGAAAACCACGGTGCTGTCACCGCACTGAATGTGCGCACTGGAGAAAAGCTGTGGGAGTACCACACCATGCCGACGGCTGAATACACTGGCATGGTCAGCTCCACTGGCGTCAAGCAGCGCGGCCCCTCCGGCGCTCCAATCTGGACAACGCCGACTATCGATGTGCAGCGAGGTCAGGTCTACGTCACCACCGGCGAAAATACCTCGCACCCCACTACTAACACCAGCGACTCAGTTATCGCCCTAAATTTGGAAACTGGGGAAGCGAACTGGGTCTTTCAGGCATTAGAGAATGACATGTGGAATTTTGCCTGCAGCGCCGACGGCCCTAATTGCATCATTCTAGATAATACTAATTCCGTCGATTTCGATTTCGGCGGCCCGGCCATCTTGGTAGAAAGTGGCGGTAGAGAGCTGCTGATTGCCGGCCAGAAATCCGGTGATCTCTGGGCATTGGATCCGGACACGGGCGCACTGGTTTGGAATCAGCGAATCGGCGAAGGGACAGCGCTTGGAGGCAACCACTGGGGCATCGCCACCGATTCTGAGCGTGCCTTTATGACTATCAACGATCCCGGCACTATGAGCGAGAACATCCGGCCTGGCATATACACTTACTTTGTAGCAACTGGCGAGCCAAGTTGGTCCTACGAAGTACAGCCGGATTGCGCTGACCGCAGCGATAGGCTGAGGCGTTGTGAATCACTCTATGGTTTCTCTGCTACACCGTTGTCTGTTGATGGAGCAGTGATCACCGGTGGACTCGACGGGCGCCTATTTATATTCAATTCGGATTCAGGCGAACAGCTCTTTGAGTTCGATACAGTAAAGGATTTTGAAACCGTCAATGGGGTTGAGGGTTATGGTGGTTCGATCGATAGCCATTCCATTGCCGCGGGATCTGGCATGGTGTTTGTGGGTTCTGGTTACGGTTCTTTCAG
>JAESUT010000108.1 GCA_016762995.1 Gammaproteobacteria bacterium
TTGAAATAGAATTCCCCTATCGCAACCTGCGGTTTACCTTTACTGTTTAACCAAGAAAGCTCGTAGGCCTGCCAGTGATCGAGGCCAAACATGCGAATTTTTTTATCGATATCCAACAACGAGCGACTAGCCCAGCGCGGTATTGGGTACAGCACATCCGGCTGGTATTTTTTGGGGTGTTCAGTCTGGCTGCCAAGGGGGTTGTCCGTCATAGTATTTCACAGCTACTAGCTTCTTAGACCAGTTCCCCTGCGAAGTAACCAGATACAGCAAGTAAACAATATCACTATGAAGACGCACAGGATAAAGAAGGCCCATGTGACGTCAACATCCGAAGTTCCCAATATGCCGTACCTAAAAGTGTTGACCATATAGAATATCGGATTAAGAGCCGAGACAAACTTCCAAAAAGGAGGCAGCAATTCCACCGAATAGAACACCCCGCCCAGATAGATAAGCGGCGTTAAGACAAACGTAGGAATAATGGAAATATCATCAAAGCTATTCGCAAATAGCGCGTTAATAAATCCGGCGAGTGCGAACACAATAGATGTCAGGAGTACAACGCTAACGGTGATCAACAGATTCTGAATTTCGAGATTTGCAAAAAACAAAGACATGACAGTTACAATTAATCCAACAGCCATTCCTCGCGCCATCCCCCCTACAATAAAACCAGAAAGGATTACGTAGTTTGGAACTGGAGATACCAGCAATTCTTCTATGCTATGTTGAAACTTGTGACTAAAGAAGGATGACACAACATTCGAGTATGAGTTTTGTATGACCGACATCATGATCAAGCCAGGCACGATAAACTCCATGTACCTGTAACCGCCCATCTCACCGATGCGACTGCCTACCAAGTTTCCAAAGATTACAAAATAGAGCCCGATCGTAATCGCTGGTGGCACGAGGGTCTGCAACCAGATTCGGCCGAATCGACGAATCTCTCTTATGACAATTGTTTCAAAAGCTATGTATTTATGATTCGAAAACACAGTACATTTACCTAGTCGTTACCTTCGAGTTTGGACAAGAACAGCTGCTCCAGTCTGTTCGTTTTGTTTCTCATACTATCAATTTTAATGCCGGCCTCACTAAACACCGCGAACACCTCGTTGATACTCAAGCCACCAGAGACCGTTACCTCGAGGGAATTTTCATCGACTATTTCGAGGTTCGTATTTACTAATTTCAAGTCAAAACCTGGCGGTATTTGCGACCTTGTTTCCAGAATATAGACTTGAGAATCGAGCTCACCCAACAGCTTACGCATGCTGGTGTTCTCAACTATTTTACCTTCATCGATAATGGCAATATTGCGACAAAGCTGCTCAGCCTCTTCCAGATAATGCGTCGTTAATATAATTGTTGTGCCTTTATTGTTTATCTCAGTCAGAAATTCCCACATCGAGCGGCGCAGCTCTATATCAACACCTGCAGTAGGCTCATCGAGTATGAGTAGTCTKGGTTCRTGAACGAGGGCYCTAGCGATCATCAAGCGTCTCTTCATRCCGCCRGAGAGAGACCTAGAACGTTCATCGCGCTTCTCCCACAARCCTAACTTACGTAGATACTTTTCGCAGCGYTCGGCGGCGAGCTTTCGCGGTAGGCCGTAGTAGCCGGCCTGCGTCATGACAATGTCGCGAACTTTCTCGAACTGGCTAAAATTCACTTCCTGCGGTACCACGCCGAAGTCTAGTTTTGTTTCGTAGACATGCGTATCAACATTTTTACCAAAAACCTCTACCGAGCCCGATGTCTTATTAACCAGTGTTGAGATCACCCCAATGGTGGTTGATTTGCCTGCGCCATTGGGTCCTAGCAGTGCAAAAAAATCACCCTCCTGAACTTCTAGAGAAATGCCCTTGAGCGCCTCGAAGCCGTTTGCGTAGGTTTTAGCTAGGTTTTGGATGGAGATTGCTGTAGTCATTAGAAGTAGTCTTCAAGTGTCGTGTTTGCAGCATGTGCTGATGCAGCAGGAGTATGTCGATTGTTATACGCTTGGCAACCGAGTGACGTGGCACAAACAGGAATGGTCGGCGTACAAACGCGTATTCCAGAAATAGAAAAGCCCGGCGTTAGCCGGGCTCCTTTATATGGCGTCCCCTACGAGTTTCGAACTCGTGTTGCCGGGATGAAAACCCGGTGTCCTAGGCCTCTAGACGAAGGGGACTTAAACTTTACTTAGTTGCTCTCTCAAGCAGCGGGGGATTCTAAGAAGCTTGGCCTGCTCAGTCAAGGGCAAAGCCTCAATATTCGGATTATTTATGCATACTTTGCATGAAATGAACCGCTTTCTCAGTTTACTCGCAGCTAACGGCGCTATTTGGCAAATACTACTGCGTTTTTCCAGCACTTCCAGTGAATACAGGCAGGAAACAAACGGCAGGCATCATGGTGCATCAACTCTAGGTATCTTGACCCTAAAATTGGACTATGCCATCCTCGCATAAAGTTCTGTCCTCTCTAAAAGACTGCTAAAAACAGCGTGGACGTACAGACCTAATTGAATCGGCCGATGCAATCAGGGTGCCGATAAGAAAGTGCCGATAAGAATAAGCCTCTCACCCGAGGCCGTTGGGGATACTAGGAAACCAACCATGATTGATAAGCGTCAGAAGAAAAATGATGATGCCGATGTAAGCATTGATCAAAAATTGATCGAAGAAGGCACCGCTCAGCTCAATAGTGAGATTCAGGTATTAGAATCTTGGCTCACCGAGCTCGATTCCTCAGAGAAAGAGAGCTCAGAGGTGCTAGCCGCCAGAAAATCCTATAGCGACATGCTAAGCAGTCGTAAGGAAATGCTCAGCACGTTGGCAAAACAGTCAAAACTCCAATCCGTCAGCCACAATTAGCCACGAAAACGAAGACGCTTAGAAGGCGTTTAAAAATAGAGAGGCTGACAAGCAGCAATCCTTAAGAAAAAACCCAAACACCCACCCTTTTAACTCTAGAACCCACTTCCATGTTGTCAGACCTACAGACTAGAACCATGCTGTCACTTCAGGCAGCTATGAATGCGAAGGTAGACCCAAATTGGGTAGCCGCACGCTATCCTTATATGCGCGCCGTAGTTATTGAGGCCGCGGAAGCCATCGAACATCATGGCTGGAAATGGTGGAAAAAGCAGGAGAAAGACCTTCCTCAGCTGCAGATGGAGCTGATCGACATTTGGCATTTCCTCCTCTCGGAGATCCTGTTGAACGAGGAAGGAAGCGAGTCAGCGGCCTTGCACAGGCTGACAGCACTGCTGCAGAGTATTGAAGCCTCGCAACAGGTCGATTTCGATGGCAAGCAGTACAAGATAAACTCGATGGACCTGCTAGCTCAGCTTGAACTACTTATAGCCCTCTCTGCTGCACGAAAAATCGAGCTATCAGTGTTCTCCGCGATAATGAGAAATTGCGAAATGAGCTGGACCGATCTGTACTGCCAATACGTCGGCAAGAACGTGCTTAATTTCTTCCGTCAAGATCATGGCTACCAAGATGGCAGCTATCAGAAGATGTGGAATGGCCGCGAGGACAATGAATATTTGGTAGAGGTGATGGCGACTCTAGACCCAAGCGACACCGAGTACAAAGACAAACTTTACGCAGCGCTGCGCACTCACTACCCGAACTAGCCTTCTAGCTACCCGGGATAGCTAGTAATAAGCGTTCTCTTTGATAGTGTGGTCTGTAACGTCACGCACTTCCTTCAATTGAGGAATCTGCTCTAGCAAGGTCTTCTCTACGCCGTCCTTGAGAGTCACATCAACCATGCCACAACCCTGACAGCCTCCACCGAAGCGAAGGATAGCGACATTCTCTTCAAATATTTCTTCGAGAGACACATTGCCACCATGAGCGGCCAACCCAGGATTGACCTCGTTGTACAGAATATAATTCACTCGGTCTTCGATCGGGCTATCGTCCGAGAGCATAGGTAAACGAGAGTTTGGCGCCTTAATTGTGAGCTGACCACCCATGGAGTCCTTGGCGAAGTCCACTACTGCTTCTTTCAGGAAAGGGATACTAACCAGCTCGATGAAGGTCTTGAAGTTGTCATATTGCTTCACTTCGTCGTCTTCTTTTTCTTCTCCTGGCCGACAAAATGAGATGCAGGTTTCCGCTTTCGGTGTGCCTGCATCTAGAATAAAAATTCGCACGGATATACCCTCGCAATCTTGCTTCTTGAGCAACTCAGTAAGGTATTCTTGTGCAGATTCGGTGATGGTAACCATATGTCTGTCTCGCGCTAATGTTCAGTACAGCCTGAATCATACTCCAATCGATCAGAAATTAGAATATCCGAGTGAATTACTAGGTTATTTTCACGATGCTCTGAGCCTCCACTTTTGCTAGACTTAGCGGCTTTTTCGAGCAGCAGTCTTGTATCGGTCAATAAACAGTAAATTGAGTACAGCAACATGAAAATCAGCGAGTCAGAAACACTTCTACGCAGCCTACTACAACAGCGCATTTTGGTGCTCGATGGCGCTATGGGGACAATGATTCAGTCACACAAACTGTCCGATGCAGACTTTCGCAGCGACCGCTTTGCAGACTTTCCCCACGAACTGGCAGGCAATAATGACTTGCTCTCGTTAACCCAGCCCGAGATTATCAAGCAGATTCACCTCGCCTACCTGCTCGCTGGCGCGGATATAGTTGAAACAAATACATTCAACTCGACACGCAGCTCTCAAGCCGACTATCACCTAGAAGACCTGGCCTATGAACTCAACCTCGAAGCCGCCAAGCTCGCCCGAGCGGCAGCGGATGAAATAACCGCCACGACACCAGATCGGCCTAGGTTCGTTGCCGGCGTACTAGGACCAACCAGCAAGACTGCCTCGCTCTCACCGAAGGTCAGCGACCCCGGTTTCAGAAATATCAGCTTCGATGAATTAGTCACAGACTACAGCAACTCCACCAATGCGCTCATTGAAGGTGGCGTCGATATCATTATGATCGAGACGGCATTCGATACGCTAAATGCGAAGGCTGCAATCTTTGCTGTAAGCGAATGCTTCGAGGCCCTGGGCCGGACTCTTCCTATAATGATATCGGGCACGATTACCGACGGCAGCGGCCGCACCCTTTCGGGCCAGACCGTTGCCGCATTCTGTAATTCGGTTGCCCATGCACAGCCTCTATCCATTGGCTTCAATTGTGCATTGGGAGCTGAGCAACTGCGCCCTCACATTGAGGAGACCGCAGGGATCGTCAATTGCTATGTCGCAACTCACCCAAACGCTGGCCTACCCAATGAATTTGGCGAATACGACCAGTCCCCTAGCGAGATGGCCGCAATCATTGCCGATTTTGCGCAGAGAGGGTTCGTGAACGTTGTAGGCGGCTGCTGCGGCACCACACCTGAACACATAAAGGCAATCTGCAAAGCAATTGAGGGAGTCACCCCTCGTACGATTCCTCAGCATAAGCCTGCATGCCGCCTAGCTGGGTTAGAAGCCTTTAACATCGATGCTACATCCTTGTTCGTTAATGTGGGCGAACGGACCAACATAACCGGCTCGGCAAAATTCTCGCGATTGATTATCGATGAGAACTATGACGAGGCACTTGAGGTTGCCCTGCAGCAGGTTGAGTCTGGTGCACAGATAATCGATATCAACATGGACGAGGGCATGCTCGATTCCGAGATGGCGATGAAGAAATTCCTAAAGCTCGTTGCCTCTGAGCCTGACATCTGCCGCGTACCGATCATGATTGATTCATCCAAGTGGGAGATCATCGAGACTGGGCTCAAATGTGTGCAGGGTAAGTCCATCGTAAATTCGATCAGCCTGAAAGAAGGCGAGGAAGAATTTCTCGCGAAGGCTAAGCTCTGCCTGAAATACGGCGCAGCCGTTATTGTTATGGCGTTCGACGAAAAGGGCCAAGCAGACTCGTTAGAGAAGAAGAATGCGATCTGCAAACGCAGCTACGACCTACTAACACAGACAATCGGCTTTCCCCCTGAAGACATTATCTTCGACCCTAACATCTTCGCTGTGGCGACCGGCATAGAAGAGCATAATAATTATGCTGTGGACTTCATAGAATCCTGTCGCTATATCAAGAAAAACCTACCAGGGGCATTGATCTCCGGCGGAGTGAGTAATGTCTCGTTCTCATTTAGAGGCAACAATACCGTACGCGAAGCTATCCACTCTGTTTTTCTCTATCACGCGATAAAGGCCGGCCTAACAATGGGCATCGTCAACGCTGGGCAACTAACAGTATACGACGACATCCCGGCCGACCTAAAGAAAGCAGTAGAAGACGTCATTCTCAATAAGCACGACAACGGCACAGAGAATCTGATGGAGGTGGCAATAAACTACTCCGGCGGATCCCAAAAGAAATCTGCGGCAGATATTGCATGGCGCGATGCCGATGTAGAAAAGCGATTGGCCTACGCTCTCGTAAAAGGCATTACTAAGTTCATCATCGAGGACACCGAAGAAGCCAGGCAGAAAGCTGACAGGCCTATAGAGGTTATAGAAGGCCCTCTTATGAAAGGCATGGACGAAGTGGGTGATCTTTTTGGCGATGGTAAAATGTTTCTACCGCAAGTCGTTAAGAGTGCGCGAGTAATGAAGCAGGCCGTCGCCCACCTACTCCCCTATATCGAAGACGAGAAAGGCGGTGTAGTACAGAGTAAGGGCAAGATATTGATGGCCACTGTTAAGGGAGATGTACACGACATCGGCAAAAATATTGTCGGGGTTGTGCTCGGCTGCAACAATTACGATGTGATCGATCTTGGAGTTATGGTCCCCTGTGAAAAAATCCTGCAAATAGCAAAGGAAGAGAACGTCGATGTGATTGGCCTGAGCGGCCTGATCACCCCATCGCTGGACGAGATGGTCCATGTGGCCGAAGAGATGCAACGGCTCGATTTCAATATCCCCCTATTGATCGGTGGCGCCACTACATCCAAGGCACATACCGCGGTTAAGATTGAACAACATTATCGTAACGACAGCACGGTCTATGTACCTGACGCCTCTAGAAGTGTGTCCGTTGTTAGCACCCTACTCAATGCTGGTAACAAGCCCGAGTATGCGAAAAAAATCCGCAGCGAATATGAAATGATTCGGGAGCGAGTTGCGAAAAGATCAAAGAAAATAAAATTACTCCCCTATAAAGAAGCAAATGCCAATCCCTACACTCCTGACTGGGCCAACTTCAAAACTACCAAGCCTGCCTTTCTGGGAACGAAGGTGTTCACTGACTACTCACTCGAGGACCTCGTCGACTATATAGATTGGACACCATTCTTTATTACCTGGAGCCTCGCAGGTAAATATCCAGCCATTCTGAAGGACAAGAAAGTTGGTGCTGCCGCTACCGACCTGTTCGCTGATGCTCAAGCACTCTTAAAGAAAATCATCGACGAGAAGCTACTAACAGCAAAAGCTGTCATTGGATTCTGGCCAGCTAACAAGACTGCGGACAACGATGTGCAGCTCTACGCTGCAGATGAATCCGGCACTGCAATCAGTAAACTGCATTTTTTGCGGCAGCAGATACCCAAAGATACCGAACTCGCCAATCTTTGCTTGGCTGATTTCATAGCGCCAGCATCAGAAGATAGTGAATCAGATTATATAGGGGG
>JAESUT010000109.1 GCA_016762995.1 Gammaproteobacteria bacterium
AGCTAAGCTAATTACCGAATGACAAGCGCGTAGCGCGCAGGACGGCCAAAGGCTGCCCCGAAGGGGTGAAGCTTTTGGCTCAGCCAAAAACCGAATCCATCCCTCCCAAAGAATTCAAGCACAGCGCCAATTCAAAAAACAAAAATAAAAACGCATCGAAGGTTCACAGAACCCAAACACCACATCATTAAAAACCTGTTTCTCGTTGCAACAGAACAAGTAACGATCGATATAAGCTAGAAATCAAACCTTCAGCCCGAGCATTAATACGTACTGAGCCTCTTAAAACCTGAGTCGGTACTGATTGCTCTTCCGGTAATGACATATTAACGATGTAGAAGCTCTCCTGTGTAATCAACTCCTGCTGCTCACTCTCCAACACAGCGATATCGCCACCAAACAGTGAAGCCAAATAGAGATTATCCAACTCTCTTACACCTACAAGATCGATCGAGTCTACCACCGCCTCCCATTCGCCCCAGGCAGGGTCTTGCGGATAAAATGTAACAGACATCCCCTGTTCTATCCGCGCTATGAATTGCTCTTTAACATAAGCCTTTAACCTAGTTCCGGTCTGGGCTTGCACTGCCAACAGGGCTTCTCCTTTTGCCAACCACATACCATCAAAAAGATCTTTTGTGGTATCGACTACCAAACCACTGAAAGGTGCTTTTAGCTGCAGTTGATTGCGCCTATCCAACAAGCCCTGCAGTTTCTGGTTTTGAGTGAGAAGCTCTGCGGCAACAACAAGTGATTGCTGGCGCATCTCGGGATCAAACCCCATTGATGCTCGGCGCCACCCTAATTCTTTGTAGTAACTCTGAGCTTGAGAAAATTCAAAGTTCAACTGCGGGGATACAAACTCCGCAATCAGGTCGCCTTCCTGTACAAACTGACCTGAGGAGACATGTAATTTCTGTAGCTTCCCAGCTAAGGGAGTGTATAACCGGGAATAACGGGCATCCATTAATGCCGGCGCAACTACCGTCTCCTTCCAAGGTAGTATGAGGACTAACAGCAGTAATAGTGAAATAAATAAAGACCGCAAACTAGCAAAATTCCAATGCATAGAATCCTTTAAGCTCCACCATTTTTGAACTTCGCGAATCAAAGGCCGTACAATAAAATAGGCCAATTCCAAGAAAAAAAGCGCTATCCCAAGCAATTTAAAGAAGAAATAATATACTAATAATGCGATACCCAAGAATAAAAAGAATCGATAAATCCAGATGGCGAAAGCGTAAAAAATCAAGGCCCCTTTAACTGGTTCTGTAGGTTCAATACCCAAACCAAATAATTTTTCTCGCAACCACCATTTAGCCATCTCGAAAGAACGAAACTCCAGATTCGGCATACGAAGCCAGTCCGACAATAGATAGTAGCCATCAAATCTCATGAGGGGGTTGAAGTTGACAAACACACTCAGCAACCAGGTAGTTGTCGCTAGAACAAATAGAATACTGCTCAGGCTCCCCTCCGCGACCAGAGTCCACAGCAATAAACTAATACAGGCTATTGCCAATTCCACACCAACACCCGCWAATCCAATCAACATTCGCTGTCGGCGTCGGCCCAACTTCCAGGCATCACTGGTATCCGTATACAAAACTGGCCAACCCACTAAAAATGCCACCCCTATCACCGGCACCCTGCAACCGAATGCCTTCGCAACATAGGCGTGTCCTAACTCGTGCATTATTTTGGCGAGCACTAGGACAGCTAAATAAGTAATCAATCCAGAAAACGAGAAGAAATACATGAAGGTTGCTAGAAACACATCTAGTTGCCGCGACACTAAGTAGATTCCACTCAGCGCCATTATCAAGAAAAGAGTTAAACTGTAACGAGACCCTAACCAAGAAACGAAAGGCAGGGTACGTTCCAAAAAGCGGTCAGGATTCCACAGTGGTATCCTAATAAACAGATAGCTCTTTGCTAAACGAGAAAACCAGCCAGGATTACCTAAGCGTTCGGATTGTCGACGGTGCCACTCTAATTGAACCTCATCCGCTACCACTAAATTGTTAAGCCGTAGAAAATGCAGTAGCTCCTCTACCCGTTCCCCAGTAACTAATCTGCCCAATGATTCTGTGGCTCGATCAGCAATAATCTGGGCATCAACCGAAGCGATGAAGCCTAATAATTCTATCGAGCGTTCATCCAGCCGAAAATACCTATTGGCCAAAGGATCATGTAAAACCCAGGCAGGAGTGCCATCGGCATCAGGATCAACCGAATAAAGATTCAGGTCTTGTCTCAACTCCGGTGGTAAATTTATAGTCCCAGCCTTTGTCGCATTCCGGAAAGGGGCCGCCTGAATAGGTAATAATACAGCGGTACGCGCTCGCCATAGAGTTTCGCCGTACCACGCCAGCCGATTCTGAGATCGTTGTTGCTTTCATCTAGCGCTGCCCGAGAACGGAAGGCGAAAATACCATCCGGTGAAACTTCTGCCTGATAATTCACATACAGTAAGCTGGCTTGATACGACTGCTGCGGCTGTACGTTCAAAAATGCTTGGACTTCTGCCGCTTGGGGTAAGGGAATGCTGTCACCAATGGCGATCCACATTTCCAATTCGAGTTGTGATGCATCGGCGAGCGTGAGGATTTTCTCACCAATCGCAACGGGCATGCCTTCCAATTCATCTACGCGAGAAATAATAATAACCCCGTCGCGATCTGCTCGAATTACGGTCCGCTCCAACAATGAATTTTCATAGGCTAGCTGAGTTTCGCTCTGCTCAATACGCGCTCTGAGCATTGGAAATTGTGATGATGCCCGCCGGTCAGTAATTGCGGCTTGATCCGCACGACGATACTCTGCCCGAGCAATTGCCAGCTCCTGACTGGCTACGTCAATCCGTGCTTTGACACCGGTCTCATCCAGCAAAATCAGAATATCCCCTTCAGCAACTGCTTGATTGGGCTGCACCAATATCTCTCTGATTACTCCGCTAATGGGGGAGCGCACGACCAACGGGTTCTTCGGCACAATTTCAACGGGGGCTAAGATTGACATTGATACTGGCAACCACATTAACAACATCATTAGGCTTAGCGCACCGAGAAATAACAGACGTCGCTGTGGATAAAATTTCGTGAAAAGCTGCCTCTGCCCCGAAAGCAAGGAGCCGAGGGCGTGTGAAACGGCTCCGGACCARTATGGCAACATGCCCAGCTCTTCTTCTTTCCACGCAACATCCCTGGCAAGTATCAAYCCACCCTGAACCCTGCCCTTATGTCTTAGCGGCAACCAAACTAGAGCAGYCGGTAGAAAYTCCTGCCACCTCGAKACRATATCAGCCGACAAGCTATCGGCCTCAACAACTACCGGCTCATCGGAATACTGGCTGGCAAGAGACGCCGCAAGCTCACAGGACCATTTATCAAAAGGAGTTTGAGTTACTGGTGCCGGCAAGCCGGAGACAGCTGCGAGCTCGCCGCGCGCGCCCCGATTGAGCCAAAGAAATGCAGTGCTGTAGGGGAATAATTTACGCGTCTCATTGACCACGAAATAGCCCAACTCAGCTATATTGGAACATTCACGTAGCTTCTGCTGTAGCAGCAGTAAATCCGCTACATCAATATTCTGACGGTTTTGAGGGAGTTGGGAATTCACTAACGGTCAATCAACGGTGCATCATGAAATTCTACGCTGCCACTCATGCCGGGCAATAGCCCTTCGACATCATCGATGATTTTTCCAATTAACTTCACAGTTTGGCTAACAGGATCTACCACACCAACTATTCGATCCAAGCGCACCTGAACCAACTGGTCAGTCTCGTCAATGTGTATGCTGAATGCGGCTCCTGGTTTATAGCTACGCAGCAGCATCGAAGGCACGACCATTTCCACTTCAAGGTTGCTGGTATCGACTAACTCAAACAGCTGATCTCCCCTGTTGGTATATTGATGAGCCTGCACAAATTTCTCGGTAATCGTTCCCGAGAAAGGCGCAATAACAATGCATTCAGCCATTACTGCTTTTTCTTTTTGTAGTTCTGCTTCAGCCATAAGCTGTTCAGCCTCAGCCAAGGCAAGCTCAAGAGCTCCGATATTTCCCAGTTCTTGTAAGCGCTCGTTTACGGCCGTTCTTTGCTTAGACGCATCACGACGCGCGATAGCTATGGCGACATTGGAATCTTGTACTGAGCAGTCATAGCGCGCAACCTCCTGACCCATTTCGATCAACTGCCCCACTACCACAGGAAAGCTAAGTAATTTGGCAGAAATTCCGGCTGAAATGACCGTATAGTAACTGGGACGTAATTGCCCCCGTATAGTATGTTGGGCGTAAGATGAATCCAAAGTTATATCGGATAGGAGGGGTATTTCTTCGGCTGCATTTGAGGTTATTGAATTAAACAACAACAACAACGCGAGTAACACCTTTAATAAAGAATTCAGCATAATTAGCCAGCCTTCGCATCACTACGCTCCACGTCAACTACAGCAACCTCTTCTGCCCATTGCTGAAATTGTTGCTCCAAGTAATTCGCTAGTTCATCTACGGTCATAGTCTGGTAGTTCTCAGGCACGGGGTCAAAGCCAAGGCTAACCATAAGCGATCCATAGGCTCCCTGCATTTCTGCATAAGACAACATCCGTTCCATTTCGGAACGAAATGCTCGTAGTTCATTTTGAATAGCCTCTGACTCTGAACCTGCACGACTGGTAGCAGCATTGGCGGTTAATTGAGATATCTCTTGATCGATATCACTCAGCAACCTCGCGTAATCGAGACTTCTAAGCGCATTATTATAGTCTTGCCAGGTGAGGTGCACATTGGCTACTACCGCCATATTTATCGCCAGCCGCCTGGTCTGGGCCAACTGTTCCTTGACCTTTCCATACGCTTTGATGCGCCCGGAATAAATCAATTGGGTGATGTCGCCTGTTATTCTTATACCGGCTTCGCCCCACTGGTCATTCCATAAGAAGCTATTACTGTTGTAATTCTCTCCGTAGGAAAATTCCAATCCAGGGAATAAACGCATTAACCCCTTACGGGACTCCAATTGGTCAATACGAACGTTGTACATTTGTGTTGTATATTCGGAAGAATGGCTCAGCGCATACATTTCCAATTCTTCCATATCGTCGGTAACTGTAATTGGAGGTGTCAGCAAAGAAGGTGTTACTACTTGAATCTCAGAGGAAGGCGGCATATTCACCAAGGTAGATAACTGCACCTGCGCCTGGTTTATTGACTGGCGCACTCGCTCCAGCTGTTGCTGAGTTTCAAGTAGTGTACGAATATCATTGAGCACCGCAATCGGTGTACGTAACTGCTCGGCTCTGGTCTGTTCCAGATTGAGCAGAGTAGTATTTACGCGACTGGAAACTAGTTGTAACTGATCCGACATGCTTTGCATTGCTACGGCACGCCAATAAGAAAACCGCACCTGATCTAGCAATCTCAACATTGTTTTCTTTCGTGTACTTTGAGTAACAAGAAAACGATCTGCATCCTGTTGCGCTTGTAAGTAATTCACACCAAAATCCAACAAGTTCCAGGTGAAGCGAATATCTGCATTATTCCGTTGACGATCTTGTGAAGTTGAGGGCTCTAGCGATTCCTGTCCGGATAGCACCGAGACACTACGTGAAGCATCAACATTGGACCTGTCTAAATAGCCCGCCGAGGCGGCAAGCTGCGGCAACATATCTGTTTTAACAAGATCCAGACTACGGTTAGACAACGCTTCCTCTACCAGAGTGACGCGATTCTCCAGATTGTATTTTAGCGATCGCGCCATAGCTTGTGACAAACTTAGCGGCTGATCGATAGGCTCCTGAGAATCATAAATGAGCTGCTGGTCCGTAAGCGCAACGTCCAAAATTTCCTGATTGGAAATTGGCTGCAACTTTACTGCGCAGCCAACCACAAGCGTAGTTAACAACAGTATAGACAGCTGTCGATAATGGCGTTTCGTTAATATTTTTCGAATCATAATTTGAATAAGTCCCTGAATATACTGCTTAGCTAAATAGTGCTGCTAGTAGAGCGCCCAGTTGTTGCTTTTCTTGTTGATAACCAAACTCTCCAGCCCGCTGAATTTGCGCTGCCAGGTTGAGTCTCTCTGAGGAATTCTCTTGCAGATCTGGTGCGAGTAATGCTTGATCATCTGGAGCATTAACAGCGCCCCCTGCATCCTCGACAAAATTAATGGTGAAATTACTACTAGCCTGATTCCCTTCACTATCGGAGGCGATAACCTGAACCGATACACTATCAACTCCAGCGTCTCGTGCTGCATCGGCATCAACTAGAAGTTTGCCCTCGATGCTGTCAAATACAATATAGTCCGGTAACTCAGCCCCATCGGCTAGGCTCACCGCAAAATTCAGCTGCTCATCTGGATCTAAGTGGCGGAAGGCTTCTTCAGGAATAAAATATTCGAACACTGCTTGTGAGGCAAATTGGTCGGTGAGTTCCGCAGCCAAGCTGATCGGACTGGAAGTCCCTGCGTCATTACTAGCTGAAGCGCTTGCGGCATCAGAGTTGTTTATTGCATTGACGGCTCCTAAGGAGTTAATTGCTGCATCGTTAGCAGCAGCCCCCCCAGCTGTGGGATTTGCGATTACAGTTGCCGTGTTTACTGCGGCACCCTCGGTAAATGTAACCTGAAAAGTACTGGAGATTGAGTTACCTTCCGGGTCACTGACCACTACTCGAATCTGGATGCTGTCTTGACTTGCTGCCTGTGCAGCATCTGCATCGAATACAAAAGCTCCTCTTTCCGCATCGAATGAGACGAAGTCAGGAAGTGGTGCACCGTTAGACTGTAGAGCTTCAAAATTAAGCGCTACAGAGGTACTAGAATGACTAAATTCACCATCAGACACGACGTATTCAAATAAACCTTCTGAAACCACCTGGTCCCGCAATTGCCCGGAAATAGATATTGGGTTCATTGCAGGCTCTGAGATGCTTTCCGCAAACAATGACTCGATTACACCACCTGTTGTAGAGGGTCTAAGGTTAGTGACGCCAGCGGCGGCGTCCATCGGATTGCCCGAAGCATCCGATGGAGTAGCAGTTGTTACCACAACAATAGCTGGTGGAGTCGGTGTATTTGTTGGATCCGGGTTTCCAGTTGGTACGACTGGCGGGTCATTGACCACCGGAGGTAGAGGAACTGGCTCTGGTTCTGGTTCTGGTTCTGGCTCTGGCTCTGGCTCTGGTTCTGGTTCTGGTTCTGGCTCTGGCTCTGGTTCTGGCGCAGGTTCTGGCTCTGGTTCTGGTTCTGGTTCTGGTTCTGGCGCAGGTTCTGGCTCTGGAACTGGAACCGGAACTGGAACTGGGACTGGGACTGGGACTGGGACTACATCCGTTTCAGTAATATTGGTGTCGGTAGAAGCGGTAACAATGGTGGCCACGCCATTGCCGATAACTGCGCCACTTAATGTGGCGGTGATGGTTTCGGTGCCTTCGACCAAGTTGTCATCGATGGCATCTACCGTGAAGGTAAAGTCGCCCGTGCCGGTGCCATTAAAAGCCGACGTAAAAGTCAGAGTATTGGTTCCA
>JAESUT010000212.1 GCA_016762995.1 Gammaproteobacteria bacterium
ATCAACGTGGCGCGGAAATCACCGAGCTTTTTATTAACAATAAACCAGCATTAGCGCGCTACAATCTCGAGGACTGTCGTTTAGTTTGGGATATTTTTCAGAAGGAGTCGCTCATTTCTTTTGCCATAGAGCGAAGCTTGCTAACGGGTCTGGAATTGGACCGTTACGGTGGTTCTGTGGCGGCCTTCGACTTTCTCTATCTTCCTCGACTGCATCGCAAGGGATTCGTTGCACCGTTCGTCGATCAATCCACGGTCAGTAATGTCAGCCCCGGGGGTTATGTGATGGCCTCTATTCCCGGCATTCATCAGAACGTGATCGTTCTAGATTTCAAGAGTCTGTATCCGAGTATCATACGTACCTTTCACATAGATCCGCTGGCCCTTGCCGTTGCCGACTCGGAAGAGAACCCTATTGAGGGTTATGACGGTGGAAAATTCTCTCGTGAGGAATTCATCTTGCCGGARTTGATCTCCACACTGTGGTCTGCGCGCGAYAAGGCAAAGGMTAGTCAGAATGCGGTGCTGTCTCAGGCGATTAAAATTATTATGAACTCCTTCTATGGCATTCTCGGAACCGTTGGCTGTAGGTTCCTAGATTCCCGCTTAGTAAGTTCGATAACTAAGCGCGGGCATGAGATTCTAATTCAGAGCAAAAATTTTATAGAAAAAGCRGGATATCAAGTAATCTATGGTGATACAGATTCAGTTTTTGTTCTATTAGGGCCGGTTCCAGACGGTCAAGTAAAAGCTATCGGCGACAAACTTACGGTGCAACTAAATGAATGGTGGACAAATAGGTTGAGAGAAAAGTATGACATTTCTAGTTTCCTAGAGATGGAGTTCGAGACACACTTCAGCAAGTTTCTGATGCCGACTATTAGAGGTTCAGATGCCGGCAGTAAGAAGCGTTATGCTGGCCTAGTTGTTGACAGCGGCAATCCTGATAAGGTACATCTCCTGTTCAAGGGACTTGAATCGGTACGAAGTGACTGGTCGCCTTTGGCRCGTGAATTTCAGAAGGAGTTATATAGACGTATTTTTCTCGAAGAACCTTATGAAGATTACATAAAGTTGACGGTTCAACAATTAGCTGATGGGRAATTCGAGAACGAATTGGTTCTTCGTAAGCGCCTGCGCCGAAAACTGAAGGACTATGTTAAGAATGTTCCGCCCCACGCGCAGGCGGCACGTAAGGCGGAAGATATTCGCAGGCAGCGAGAACTGCCAAGCCTGTATCAGTCAGGGGGTTGGATCGAATACATAATGACAATTAATGGTGCTGAGCCTCGCCAGTATCGTGAATCGGCGATAGACTACGAATTCTATCTGGAGAGGCAACTAGCACCTATCGCAGATGCCATTTTGATATTCGAATCATCTTCTATGGATAAAATACTGAACAATCAGATTGGGCTCTTCTAGTGGCTGATGCGGCATAGCCCCTCTGGGAGAGGATAACTACTATTAACGAATCAATGTTGAGGAAGATATGACGACTAATTTAGTGCTTACCGTAATCGCAGATGACAAGCCGGGTTTGGTGGAGTCGCTATCACAGGTTATTGCTTCTAATTCTGGTAACTGGTTAGAGAGCAGCATGTCGCAACTGGCAGGAAAATTCGCGGGTATATTGCGGGTGAGCGTGAATGAGGAGCATGTGGATAAGCTCATAGAAGAACTGAATGGGCTTTCCTCCGAGATAAAATTAGTTATCGAAAAAGCAGCAGATGAATCTGCAGGCGAACCCTCTAGAACGGTTGAATTGAACTTAGTAGGCAATGATCGGCCTGGCATTATCAAGGAAATCTCTGCCGCAGTATCCGCGTTAGGCATCAATGTAAAACGGCTCAACACGGAATGCGCTCCAGCACCTATGTCATCTGATCCTTTGTTTAAGGCGAAAGCGATTCTTGAAGTGCCAGAGCAGGTTGCATTGGAACAGTTGCAGGATAAATTGGAGCAGCTAGCAGACGATCTGATTGTAGAAATCGAGGTAGTTATTCGCTAGATGGTTTAATCAGTTAGTGAGATCGAATTTTAGTCTGTCGTTATAGTCGATGATATTAGTAAGCAGGTTAATGCATTCTACGATCTCGGTCTCTCGCTCATTCGCAGGATCTGCTGAATCACTCTCAGTGTTGCTGTATAGCAATACGAGGCAGGACTTGCTTGCATCGAAGTTTTGGTAGAAGAACTCAGAAAATTCATCTGATATGGTAGAGAAAACAAGATCTAAGCTAGTACCATTTTCGCTCTGAAGTTCAAGCAGCAGTCTCTCTAATCCACTAAGCTGACTAGACACGGCGTTCTGTGTTGACTGACTATAAGGGGATTGTATGCTTTTTATAAAATCGCCATTCAACATTGGATACAAAGAGCGCAGCAGCAATTCTTCTGTAAGCATTGCCGACATCGAATCTGCAAGAATGACAATAATTTCTGTTCCAGACGTTGACTCTATTCGCTGCTTTATAGCGGGCGCCTCAGCAAGCCACAAAGATTGTAACGCTTGAAAATCTTCGACTAAGGCATCTGTGATTACGCTTAAAAAAAGCCGCCTGCGGTTGTTACTTAGCTGTGCCAGAGTGTAGCCGTTTTCTATTTCTTCTGGGGTTAGTTCTTTTCTGGCGAGGTAGTCGGCAGTAGAACGGATGTCTGAATCTGTACTGAACCCCCAAAGTAAAAATTCAATAACATGAAAGCCCAGTGTCACCTCGGATACGGTGAAGGAGCCGTGTTGTTCCCGCAAAGAATCACTGTCTAGAATCACATTGATATCGTGCACGATGCCGCTATCAGGGTAGCCATCTACATAGTCGATATATCCGGGGATTATTGGCCAGTGATTGATCTGATATTGAAGCTGCATTAGCGCCAAGCTGTTTTGTTCTTCAAGTAGTTGCGCGGCAAAGTATCGATGTAGCGTAGTGAGTTCGTATGCGCTGTGTGTATCAAGCCAAGCCTGTCTCGAGAGACTCAGATTCTCGCTGCTTGTTTGCTTGGTTAGAGTGATTATCGAAGACTGAAATTTTTCAATCTCAATTCCCGCCTGTTCTAGGTCAGTGCTTATTTGCTCCACATAATTTAGAGCTATTTCTTTAGCGGATGCGCTTAGCTGCGGGTTGAGTAACTCGAATGCACTGGGGATGCTTTCCTTTGCCACTACAATACTTTGTGGTTCGGGCATGTCATCGCTGCACCCGACAAGAAGCAGTGCTAAGAGAATGGCGATTCCCGTTTTTTGTAGGTACAAACCCAAATTGAGGTATGACGGCATAAGTATTACGTGATTCACTAGCTACGTAGCGTTAGAATTTCCCAACCTTCGGATTCTGCCTTGTCGCGTAATCGCTGATCGGGATCCACGGCTACAGGCGTCGCTACCTCTAGTAGCAGAGGCAGGTCGTTTATGGAATCACTGTAGAAAACAGCATCGCTTAGATTGAAACAAATTTCTTGCTGGTTTATCCATGCATTGAGTTTAGAGACCTTGCCGCCTTGATAGCAGGGAGTGCCAGAAATTTTACCGTTGTACTTATCGCCAATAGATTGCAGTTCAGTCGCTATTAGTAGGTCGGCATCGAAGAGCTTAGCGATCGGTGTTGAAATGAACTCATTCGTAGCGGTAATGATAATGCAGAAATCCCCCGCATCGACATGCGAGCGCACCAGCTCTCGGCCCTTATCCAGTATGATTGGCCCTACAGACTGCTTCATGAATTTCTCGAGTAGCTGGGAGCGCTGCGCACTGTCGAGCTGCATAACCGGCTCGAGTGTAAACGCGACGTAGCCATGTATGTCTAACGCACCCTGTTTGTATTGATCGTAGAAGTAGTCGTTCATCTCGCGGTGGGCTTTTTCCTCTACAAGACTGTTGCTGATTAAGAACTCTCCCCAGGCGTGATCGCTGTCGCCTTCTAATAGCGTATTATCTAGATCGAATAAGGCTAGCTTCCCTGAACTGATCGACGGCATACGGATTCTCTTCTGTTTTCTCAAAGTGGTTTGCTTGCTGACACACAAGCAATTCAAACAATTCGAGCATTATAGCCATCTTGGGCGCAATTCTGCACTGCAAGAGGCCTTGAACAGGCTTTTTCGGCTCGGCCGTACTGCATTTAACATGTTGATATTAATCTAAATTAATGGATTAGGCCTAAGTTTAGCCATTGCTCAGGAGGGAAGGTTTGTGAAACAATGGGCCATTATTTTCGGCATAAGGGCTGGTAGCAGTGATAGATTCAGAAGGATTTCGTTCAAATGTCGGCATTGTCATTTGCAACAGGCAAGGCCAGTTGCTGTGGGCGAAAAGAATAGGCCAGAGTGCTTGGCAGTTTCCTCAGGGCGGGATTAAGCAAAGCGAGTCTGTGGAAGAGGCCTTGTTTAGAGAGCTGAATGAAGAGGTTGGCTTGTCTGAGACAGATGTACAAATTCTGCATCAAACAGAAGATTGGTTACACTATCGTTTGCCTGAAAATTTTATTCGTCAACACAGCGAGCCGCTATGTATTGGCCAGAAGCAGAAATGGTTTCTACTTAGCCTCGAAGGCGAGGATAGCAAGATCGAATTGAGTAAGACTAGAAAGCCAGAATTTGACGATTGGCGTTGGGTAAATTTTTGGTATCCAGTCGACCAGGTGATCAAATTCAAGCAGGATGTCTATCGTAAAGCTTTGCAACAGTTAGAGACTCCCCTTAGCAGTTATATAGGTAGCCCTATAGCTAGCTACTAATTATTTGCTGTATTACTAAGTAGAAGTTCAAATACTAGAAGCAGTAGACAAGCACTGCACTACCCCCGTTCGATTTTTGGGTTCGGGAACCAAACCCTTAAGTCGAACTGAGGTAAACGAGTTTTCTTATCGATACCTGAACCGTTATCGCATCGCTAAGGTTACAAAAGTAGGGAAAAGAATGCTCGAGCAATTGCGCAGCATTGTACAAAAAGTAAATGCGGCTAGAGATCTACAGTCGGCACTGGATATTATCGTCCACAAAGTGCGCTTGGCTTTAGATACTGAGGTCTGTTCCGTATTCTTGCTCGATAAGGATATCAATGCGCATGTGTTGATGGCCTCCGATGGTTTGAAGAAAGAAGCGGTTGGGCATGTTAGCTTGGAAGTGGGAGAAGGTCTTGTTGGCCTCGTCGCGAAACATGCCGACCCAATCAATCTAGAGGATGCCTCGCTGCATCCGAGCTTCCACTATCTGAAAGATACCGGCGAAGAGTTCTATCACTCTTTTCTCGGTGTGCCGATTATTCACCACCGTTCAGTACTAGGAGTGCTCGTAGTTCAGCACGAGGAGCGGCGTCGTTTCGACGAGAGTGAAGAGGCATTCTTAATAACACTCTCCGCTCAGCTATCCGGCGTAATTGCCCATGCCGAGGCAACAGGGGCGGTAGAGGGTGTTAGCCCGTCTGGTCATAAAACATCTGATACAGTTTTCCCCGGTGTGTCAGGTTCTTCTGGTGTCGCGATTGGCGAGGCTGTTGTTGTCTTCCCACATGCTGACCTTAGTCAGATTCCACAGCGTCGTACCCGAGACATCGAGAATGAGATTGAATTTTTTAATGGCTGCCTAGAACTGGTAAGACAAGACATGCGCAGTCTGCATGCAAAATTGGCGGGGCAAGTCGCCGAAGAAGAACGGCAGCTTTTCGATGTTTACGTGCGGATGCTAGATGATGCGGCGCTAGGTAATGAGATAGTCCAGAGAATAAGAATGGGCTACTGGGCGCAGGGCTCGCTTGCTTACGTAGCAAACGAACACGTCAGAAGTTTCGAGGCGATGGAGGATCCCTATCTCAGCGAGCGYGCAATCGACATCAAGGATCTRTGTTCTCGCATAYTRTTTTATTTGCAAGAGAAGGTCGTTGTAGAGACYGARTATGCGGACAATACYATTCTTGTTAGTGAAGAGATTACGCCTTCAATGTTGGCGGAAGTGCCYGAGKCTAAGYTAAAGGGMYTGATATCTGTAAAGGGRTCGGGCAAYTCWCATGTTGCGATTCTWGCTAGGACCATGGGCATACCAACGGTAATGGGRGTGCTGGATCTKCCCTACACCCAGYTGCAYGGCAAGGAAGTTATAATCGACGGCTATAAGGGCGAGGTAATARCCAAYCCCTCGGATCAGATYCGCACTCGTTTTCTCGAAACGATTCAGGAGCARAATCAGCTAAACAAAGGCCTTGAAGGCTTGAARGATCTGCCTTGCGAAACAGCAGATCATCACAGAGTTCATCTGTGGGTAAACACAGGACTAATGACAGATGTTATGCGTTCTCTTGACCATGGGGCGGAGGGTATTGGGCTATTTAGAACGGAAGTGCCTTTCCTTCTTGCAGAACGTTTCCCCAGTGAGGAGGAGCAATACCAAATCTATCGTGAGCAGCTAGAGGCTTTCGCCCCCAAGTTAGTTACCATGCGCACACTCGATATTGGTGGYGATAAATCTCTGCCTTATTTTCCSATAGAAGAAGCGAAYCCATTTCTTGGWTGGCGCGGCATTCGAGTTACRYTGGATCAYCCYGAGATTTTCACRGCGCAGATACATGCTATGTTGMGAGCGAGYGTTGGTCTCGATAATTTGCAGATCATGTTACCTATGATCAGTAATATCAACGAAGTCACGTCGGCATTGCAGCTCATTAAGAAGACGTACCGGGAGTTGATTCAGGAAGGGGTSAAGGTAAAGTTTCCACCTGTAGGCGTTATGATCGAGTTGCCMGCGGCYGTCTATCAGACTCGCGCTCTTGCCAAATTAGTAGAYTTCATTTCCGTMGGTAGCAACGATCTTACGCAGTATCTATTGGCAGTGGATAGAAATAATCCGCGYGTGGCCAATCTYTATTCTGCGTTTCATCCTGCCGTGCTTAGTGCATTGCAACAAGTCGTCGATGGGGCTCAGGCAGAAGGTAAACCGGTAAGTATTTGCGGTGAAATGGCAGGCGATCCTGGTGCGGCCATACTACTAATGGCTATGGGCTATGATGTGTTGTCTATGAACGTTGCATCACTGTTGAAAGTAAAGTCTGTATTACGCAACATCACTTTAGAAGTCGCCGAAGAACTTTTAAAGAACGTGATGCAGCTTGATGATGCTCAGTTAGTTCGAAGCGCGGTAGACTTGGCTTTGTACAATGCTGGAGTAGATCGGCTACTGCGATCCTCTCGCACCAACTAAGTACAGCCATGCTTCTTGGCTGAGAGGTTCCTTTGCACTGCCTGACTCTATTCGAAGAAGTCCACCAGGCCTGTGTCGAGGCAGTATTCGGCACCAACAATCATTAGGCCCCTCTCGGAAACTAGATCTTTAAGAATGTCTGATCCTAGCTGTAGGTTGGTAACTGATGCCTCAATATTGGATCGTACCGCACGGGTCATTAAATCTTTATCGCTTCCTGAATGCAGCAGATTCTCAACGGCAGGGCG
>JAESUT010000110.1 GCA_016762995.1 Gammaproteobacteria bacterium
TGTTTTTGTACTCCCTCAACTTGCATCCAGTTTAAACCGAATGTCACTAGTTTCTCTTTAGACAGGGTCAATCCAGGATATAGATCATTGCAACTATTTGCCGACGGAAGCATCGAATCAGTAGTTAGAAGAGTCTCCGGCGAAAAATTCGAAGCAGACTACAATAGCCCTGGCTACTAAAGCTCCACAGAGAATCATTACACATTGCCTGTTCAACCTTATGTGCTTTATTTGCACGGCTTCCTGAGCTCTCCGCGGTCTCTAAAGGCGCAGCAGGCGTTGGCCTATTGTATTAAGATTGGCCTAGGCGAGAACATCACGATTCCTCAAATGAGTCATGGGCCCGCTGAGACACTAGCCCACCTGCATGCGCTGATAGATGAAAATGGTTCTGATCAGTTAGTGATAATGGGGAGTTCACTTGGCGGCTACTATGCCACTTACCTTTCGGAGTTCTATCAGGCTCCGGCTGTATTGATTAATCCAGCGGTAAGGCCCTATGAGCTATGGGAATCTCACCTTGGTGAGAATAGAAATTATCACTCAGATGAGATTCATGTTGTCACTAGAGAGCATATTGAAGAACTTAGGTTGATTGATGTTACAACGTTGTCAAAGGCGAAAAATTTCAGAGTCTTCGTGCAGAAAGGAGACGAGACGTTAGACTACCGACAGGCGTTAGAAAAGTTTGGGGCAGACCAATGTGTAGTGCATGAGAATGGTAGCCATAGCTATGACGACTTCGAACATGAATTGCCTGTCATGTTTGATTTCCTCCTATCAAGAATTGGCCAAGATAAGCGATAAAATACTATTGGGTCATAGAAAAATTTAGGCCTTCGAGAGACCTTCTATCAGGCAGTAATCGAAGCCAATACGCAACGAGAATTAGTTCATGAGTGACACTTACAACGCTGATGCCATCGAAGTACTTACCGGTTTAGATCCGGTAAGAAAACGGCCCGGCATGTACACCGATACGACACGCCCGAATCATCTCATTCAGGAGGTGATCGACAATAGTGTTGATGAGGCCCTAGCGGGCCATGCTAGTCACCTCAATTTACAGTTGAACAAAGATGGCTCTGTCGAGGTGAGTGACGATGGTCGCGGCATGCCTGTCGATAAGCACAAGGGTGAAAAGGTCAGTGGTGTAGAGCTGATTCTTACTCGTCTTCACGCCGGGGGTAAGTTCTCGAACAAGAACTATCAATATTCCGGGGGACTGCACGGAGTTGGTGTATCAGTCGTCAACGCGCTGTCCAAATCGCTGGAAGTAATCGTAAAGCGAGACGGCAAGGTTTATGCCATGTCTTTCGAGGGTGGCGAGAAGGTCTCTGAGTTAAAGGCGTTCGATACTGTCGGAAAGAGGAACACCGGTACTACGGTTAAATTTCTGCCCGACGGAAAATATTTTGACTCAGTTAAGATCTCCATACCTCGACTTAAACATGTGCTCCGTGCGAAGGCAGTTCTCTGCTCGGGATTACACGTTAGTTTTGTCGATAACACCGTCAGTGAGGAAAAGTCTCAGAGCGAAGAGTGGTGTTTTGAAGACGGCCTGATCGACTACCTAATTCAAGCTACAGCGGACTATGAAACGATACCGAAGGAGCCATTCTTTGGTTCGGTGCAGGGAGGCGACGAAGCGTTAGATTGGGCGATTCAATGGCTTCCTGAAGGTGGTGAGACTACCGGCGAGAGTTATGTGAACCTGATACCCACTCCACTCGGCGGTACCCATGTCAGTGGCTTGCGTACGGGCCTGCTTGATGCCCTGCGCGAGTTCTGCGAATTTCGAAACTTGCTACCCCGTGGGCTGAAACTAACTGGAGACGATGTCTGGGATAAATGCAGTTATGTACTTTCCTCGAAATTGTTAGATCCTCAGTTCTCGGGTCAGACTAAGGAACGGCTCTCTTCGCGGCAATGTGCTGCATTCGTGTCTGGCATCATCAAGGATTCTTTCAGCCTCTGGCTAAACCAGCACACTGATGAGGCGGAGTTAATTGCCGAACTCTGTATTAGCAATGCGCAAGTACGTCTGAAGGCTAGTAAACAGGTTGCTAGAAAGAAGGTTACGTCTGGGCCTGCTTTGCCAGGAAAATTAGCCGATTGCTCAACCCAAGATGTAATGTCCGGGGAATTGTTTCTGGTGGAAGGAGATTCAGCGGGTGGTTCTGCGAAACAGGCACGGGACCGAGAAACTCAGGCGATACTTCCGCTACGTGGAAAGATACTCAACACCTGGGAGGTAGATTCGAATGAGATTCTTGCCTCGCAGACAGTGCACGATGTGGCGGTAGCATTGGGCGTCGACCCAGGCACCAGCGACATCAGTGGACTGCGCTATGGCAAGATCTGCATCCTCGCTGATGCAGACTCTGACGGACTGCACATTGCCACATTGTTGTGCGCTCTGTTTGTTAAACACTTCCAGCCTTTAGTTGCAGGCGGATTTATTTATGTCTCAATGCCGCCGTTGTTTCGCATCGATGTTGGTAAGGAGATCTTCTATGCACTGGATGAAGATGAGAAGAACGGTATCCTCGATCGCATTGCGGCAGAGAAGAAGCCGGGTAAGGTGAACGTACAGCGCTTCAAAGGACTGGGTGAGATGAACCCCTTACAGCTACGTGAGACTACGATGGCAAGGGATACCAGGCGCCTCGTGCAGCTAACTCTGGAAGAAGACCCAATGGCGAAGAAGAGTAGTAGTACATTTCAGATGATGGACCTGCTTCTGGCGAAGGGGCGATCGGCAGATAGAAAAGCCTGGCTCGAGGACAGCGGCAGTCTTGCGGACTATGCCGAGTAAATAACTAACTGATGGGTGTCCGCAGTTATTACCAGTATCGAATTAGATTAGAGAACAGAAACCGAGAATTCAATGAACGAAGAAATCACAATTAGTGAAGATGGCGTCGAACAGATTGCGTTAAAGACTTACACGCAGCAGGCCTATCTGAACTATTCGATGTACGTAATTAACGATCGCGCCCTGCCTAACATAGGCGATGGCTTGAAGCCGGTACAGCGTCGAATCGTCTACGCCATGTCCGAGCTGGGGCTAAAGGCGAGTGCAAAATTTAAAAAATCGGCAAGAACCATTGGCGATGTGATCGGTAAATTCCACCCCCATGGTGACTCGGCCTGCTATGAAGCTATGGTACTGATGTCGCAGCCCTTCACTTACCGTTATCCGTTGGTGGATGGCCAAGGTAACTGGGGCTCGCAAGACGATCCTAAATCGTTTGCCGCAATGCGCTATACGGAATCCCGATTACAGGCCTATGCAGATGTGCTGCTCGGCGAGCTTGCTCAGGGCACGGTCGATTGGAAGTCGAACTTCGACGGAACCTTAGAGGAGCCAGAGATCCTTCCGGCGCGACTGCCCAATGTATTGCTAAATGGGGGTAGCGGCATAGCGGTTGGTATGGCGACCGACATTCCTCCACACAATCTGCGAGAAGTGGCGGAGGCCTGTATTTATCTCTTGGATAAGCCTAAGGCGACGATCAAAGATATTTGCAAGATCATCAAGGGGCCGGACTACCCATCAGAAGCTGAGTTGATAACGCCAAAGAGTGATATTGAAGAGCTGTATACAACGGGCCGCGGTTCACTGAAGGCGCGTGCGACCTATATTAAAGAGAACGGCGAGATTCTAATTAATGCACTGCCCTTTCAGGTTTCTGGTGCAAAGGTGTTAGAGCAGATAGCGGCGCAGATGCAAAAAAAGAAACTACCAATGGTGGTTGATCTGCGTGACGAGTCGGATCATGAGAATCCCACTCGTATAATCATCGTGCCGAAATCGAATCGTGTCGATCTCGATGCCATTATGTCGCACCTGTATTCGRCGACTGATCTAGAGAAGAAYTACCGCGTCAATTTCAATATGATTGGAATCGACAAGCGGCCTCAAGTCAAAGATATCCTCAGCCTGCTAAAAGAGTGGCTGCAGTTTCGTACCGAAACTGTGCGTCGTCGCTTGCAGTTTCGTTTGGACAAAATTTTGGATCGACTGCATCTTCTTGARGGCTTGCTCGTTGCATTTTTGAATATCGATGAAGTCATTAAGATCGTCCGCCAGGAAGATAAGCCTAAGCTAGCACTTATGAAGAAATTTAAAATTTCTGATCGGCAGGCAGAAGCGATCCTRGAACTGAAATTGCGTCAAYTGGCGAAGCTTGAAGAGATAAAGATTGTYGCGGAGCAGAAAGAGTTAGCTACGGAGAGAAAGGGCCTAGAGCAATTGCTTAGTTCTGCCGCCCGTCTGAAAACATTTATCAAGGGCGAGATAAAAGCCGACACTGAGAAATACGGTGACGCGCGCCGTACACCTATTGTTATTAGAGAAGAGGCAAAGGCATTTTCTCAGACCGAGTTGATTTCTACCGAGCCGGTTACGATAGTATTGTCCGATAGAGGTTGGATTCGCGCGGCGAAAGGCCATGAGGTTGACCCGGCATCTTTGCAGTATAAATCAGGCGATTCCTTTAAGATCGCGGCGCGAGGTAAGAGCAATCAGCTCGCAATCTTCATGGACTCCACTGGCCGCGCCTATTCCTTGCCGGCACATAGCCTGCCTTCTGCACGAGGTCAGGGTGAGCCAATCTCAGGAAAGGTAAACCCACCCCCCGGCGCAACTTTCGAAGGTGTGGTGATAGCAGAAAACGACAAAGACGTCTTGCTCGCGAGTGATGCGGGATACGGATTCGTTGGCAAGGTAGGCGATCTAATTAGCAAGAATAAGTCAGGTAAGGCTGTGCTAAGAGCGCCTAAGGGCGGCAAAGTCTTAGCGCCGCTTATGGTAAATGACTACAAAAAAGATCTGATCGTTGCCATTACCAACGAAGGCCGCATGCTGATGTTCTCGATTGCAGAACTACCACGCCTAGCCAAGGGCAAAGGCAATAAAATCATCAGTATTCCTACGCAACGCGTGGCCGAGCGCCTAGAGTTTATAGTCGCACTTTCGGTCTTGACCGGAGAAGATTCACTGACTGTCTATGCAGGGCGACGACATCACAATCTTAAGCCTGCTGATCTAGAACATTATAGAGGCGAAAGAGGGCGGCGCGGAAACAAACTACCCCGTGGATTTCAGAACGTGGATCGAGTAGAGGTTGTTTCGAAGGGAGAGCCGCAGAGCAACTAGAGCGTTGGCGAGAATTTGTGTTAGGCAAAGGTAGGCCTCGACGCTAACTTGTTAGCAGGTCTGCAATAGCCGGCAACCAAGCTACTCGCGCGAATCCCCAGGTGGCTACCAATAGCAGCAGACCGGAGCAGAGCATTGTTATCGAGGCGATGGTACGCAGCCGCTTGCTACTCTCGATGGACCGGGCGCGGATCATCAGCTCCACAATAAGCAGATTGGGGATGTAGAAGAAGAAGGCCATGATGTAATCGAACCAGCCATCGAATTCATCAGTGTGGCCTACCCAGTCAGTAAGAACTAGCCACAGGCCATAGTCCATGCGATAGAGCCATGAGCCAATGGCCAGCGCATAGAGGCGCCATGCCCAGGCCTGATGGTCCAGCAACTGACGTGCCATGGCATAGCGCACAGTCTGCACTGCGGCTATAAACATCAAGATGCCATATAGACTAAAACCGATATCCATTACCAGCCCGCCGACAGTACCGCGGATAGCGATGAAGGATAATCCCCCGATCGCCGCCACCAAAGACAGGAAGATATAGAGACGGCCGGTCCAATGGTGCACGCGCGGGTAGTTGCTACGAATTGAATCGATCAGCTGCATGCCGCCTAGAAGAAGGATTAAGCCACCGGCGGCGAAGTGCAGTCCAATACCCACGGAGGCCTGTGGCTGACTTGGATCATAGATTTCCGGTAGCACATTATTCCAACGCAGCATGTCATTCTCGAAATACGCCGCCGCATAGTTGGCTAGAATATACAGACCGAAGATGAAGGAACTAGTCCAAACTATGACCAGCAAAGCTCGACTGGAGAAACGGTAAAGAGCATCGCCGTTATTAGCCAACTGGCTTGAGTCACCTACGTTTTCTGTCATGACTGTCATGTGAACTATGGCCTATTGAGTACGAACAAGCTTCAAATTAGAAATACTGTGGACGCCGGTATTCTACTAGTTCGGTTGGCTAAGTAAATGTCACGAACTTAGAGTCTGGAATCAGAAAAGATATCCCTGAGTATTGCAACGGCCTTGCTGATTTCGCCAGTTCCTCCATGCCGCGTTATGCAAATTACTTCATGTAACTGATTCGGCCTCAGCCTGACGATTGCAACTTAGTCGGCATACAAAGTGGCTAATTGCATGGCTTGTCTTTCGAGTAGGAGTGAATTGTCCGACATAGGATCGTTGCTTAGGTAGGTCTTCATTTTCATGCCGTCGTCAATGGTCGAAAAATCTTCGGCATCGATTCGGGCGGCAGCGCCAGCATGCTCAAAACAGCGTTCACTAATTAACAAAGAGTTATTGGGCGCTTCATCGCAGATTTTTCTAGTAGCATCCAGTGTCTTGCCGGTTAGATTATTCTTTTTCTGAGTCACTGGGGAATACAAACCGCTGACGGCTTGTCCGCTGTGCACGGCGAGTTTAAATTTTGCAGCTAGTTGCTCGCCTTCTATGTCATTCAGATCGCCAACCAATTGCAGAAATAGTTGTCCAGAACAGATGGCGTAGAACGCCTGCTCTTCTTCTAGCTGTTCGGATGCAAAGTTGATAACGACTTCATCTTCGGAGCAGTAAGTTACTTTACCGTTGTATAGCTGCGCGACTTTTCCAGCGAAGAAATAGTACTTGTTCAGGAGATTGACCAGTGTGCTCTCGCTTAGCGTAGAGGAAAGGTAATGAAAGTTGGCCATCTTGATCGACAGTAGGGTCACATCCTGCGTGCCGTAATTGGGTGTAAATTGCTCTGGATCGACTTCAGGCTTTCGATGCCCAAAGTTATCTAGGAAGGTATTCTGCGCCAGGAATTCGGCGGTGGCATTGAACTGCCGAATGGCCATGCTGAGTTCATTCTGATTGCTAGGCTCTGGGCAGGTCTCGATCTGACCCTTTCTAATATTGCTGATAGCAAAGGCGAGCAAGTTTGCTGGAAAGCTAATTAGGTATTGAAAATACGTTGTGGTAAGTGTGACAGCGACAATAAGAAGTAAAACTGTTGCAGCCAGAATGAATAGAAAATTATTTACGAGTCCAGTTTCGATATAGCTCAGGTCGAGGCTAAGGCGTACATAACCTGCTGTTGAGCCGGCTACATTTATTGGTGCTATATAGTCTGCTTGCACTTTATTGAGTTGTATAGGAAGGGGGATGATTGTGGC
>JAESUT010000057.1 GCA_016762995.1 Gammaproteobacteria bacterium
GTTAAATTCTGGCAGCCAGCAAATTATCAACACCCAAACGCGCCCCCAAGCTGCGCGTCGCTCCTGGTTTAGCATCCTAACTTTCGGCATCTTCGACTAAATCACCCAGCACAGCCCTCGCCAGATGCATGACGATGGCTGTGCTTCCATAAAAACCTCCTATTTTACTCGCTCTCAAGTAAACCCTTCTTGCGTTCCTGCGTTTGTATTACTGGGAAACAGTCATATTGAGTATTGACTAGCCGATACAGTGCAGTAAGCAGCCAAACGTAGCGAAGTAACAACCCTATGAATTTGGCCGTCTCTGGAGATTTGATTCTGAATAGCTCAGTATTACTGGACAAATTCCTTGCAGGCGTTCAATCACGCGCCTTCCGCATTGCTCAGATCGCAACAGGCAACCAGGAAGATGCACTGGATTTAGTGCAGGACGCCATGTTCAAGCTTGTGGAAAAATATTCTGATCGCAGCGAACAGGAATGGACTCCCCTTTTTTACCGCATCTTAAACAGCCGCATCAACGATTGGTACCGCCGCAGCACGGTCAGAAACAGACATAGAAGCTGGCTAAGCAATACCGATGAAGAAGGAGAAGACCCGATTCAAACCGCTCCGGATCCCCACGGACGCTCACCCGATGAAGAAACTGTCACCCGTGAAGGCATGGACAAGCTGCAGATCGCTCTAGAGGGGCTACCTGCCCGCCAGCAACAGGCTTTCCTGCTGCGTGCATGGGAGGGACTAAGTGTTAGGCAGACGGCAACAGCCATGGAATGCGCCGAAGGGAGCGTCAAGACCCATTATTCGCGAGCCATTCACAGCCTTAGAGCTCAATTAGGGGAGCACTGGCCATGAACAAATTAGATGAAGAGGTTTTAATACAAAATATTTGCAGGCATTTAGATGCCAGCATTGCGCACCTGCCTCAATCCATTAGCCAATTTCTGGCGATGAGCAGGCAAGCCGCGCTGCGGCAAAGCACGCAAGCCTACTCACAAGACCTTGAAGCTCTAGAGAACGCAGTTAGCAAAGAGTTGAATGACAACAACGACCTAGCGCCTGATATTGAAGCAAGGCTTGATCAAATTCGGCACAACGCTGTCGCTAAATTCGAACAATTACAAGAGAAAACGGCAGCAACCACTGGCTTTTCATTTAACGCGTGGATTAAAACCCAATTCGAGGCATTCAATTTATCCGCATCAGCGGGTATGCTTGCTACAGCCTCCATAGTGGTTACTGCGATAGCTATTTTTTATGTGAATTCCAGACCAGCAGGGTCGCTAACACTAGATGAAGAGATTGGCCTTGTTGCTACAGTCGAAGACATTGAGCTCTATGAGAACTTGGAATTTTATTTGTGGCTCGCCGAAAACGAATCACTCACGTTGTGAACTTCGAGACATTCAGCTAAGGCGTAAGCTTCAAATATATTCCGAGCGGGTTCTGTTACTCGCCTGCATGATCGGGGCAGTTACGAACACAAATGCTGCAGAGAATGAACAGAGTGAGGGTGCAGCCGATTTAGAGTTTTTAGAATTTCTAGGTCAATTTGAAACCGATGCCGGCGTATGGATAGACCCCGACAGCTTATTAGCAGAAGAGTTTACTGAACTACTAAAGACTTCGACTGAAGCCGGCTCAGATGACGATTCATCCAAAACTGACGATGTGGCGAATGACAAACAATGACTAAGAGAACAAGCATAAACAAGCTGCTCTTTCTGGTGATATTTTTCGCGCAGATTAGCCTCGCTCAAGAAAAGATTCCTTGGACAAATTTATCGCTCGAAGAGCGGCAAATACTGCAACAACTCGAACCACAGTGGGAAAAYCTCAGYATTGAGAGRCAGCAGCGCCTGCGTCGAGGAGCGAACCGMTTYCAACAAATGCAACCTGCKGAGCGTTCGCAAGCGCGAGATCAACAGCAGAGATTTCAAAATTTATCGCARCAGCAGCAGCAAGTAATCAAYCAACARTTTCAACGCTTCAACAGCTTAAGYAGACCAGAACAACGCCGCCTWAGAAACATACAAAGGCGYTTCCAAAACATGCCAGAGGCAGAACGAGTCAGRCTCAGAGAACAATTYAAGCAACAATCCGGACAGGCTACTACCCGRCCCAATCGGGRCGACGCGGCGCGTAGCACAGAGAACCAACAACGTATTCGTGATGTAATTCGACAGAATCAAGATGTGCTACGGCAAAACAGGAATCAAACTCCGCAGGTGCGCCCGCAAATACCGCAACGTCCCCGTACGACGAGGCCTCCACCTCCTCCTAGGTAGCCATTCAACCTAGAAAGGTGAAACGAAGCTATTCACCTAGTGGCCAGGCATTGGTAATCGGATAGCGACGATCACGACCAAATCCGCGCTGTGTTAGCCGAACCCCTATTGGGCTCTGCCGCCGTTTATACTCATTTAAATCTACAAGCCGCAGCACACGTCTCACTGTTTCCTCATCGAATCCTTGTTCAATAATAGCGGCGGCACTGTGATCGTTCTCCACGTACAGCTCTAAGATACGATCCAACACATCATAGGGAGGCAGGCTGTCTTGATCAACTTGGTCTGGCGCGAGTTCAGCTGATGGAGGACGATCTATGACCTTCTGCGGGATGATCTCCGCCGCTTCTGACGAATATTCAGTATTGCGATAGCGGGCCAAGCTATAGACCAGGGTCTTCGACACATCTTTTAACACGTCAAACCCACCTGCCATGTCGCCATACAGCGTCGAATAACCCACTGCTATTTCACTCTTGTTGCCGGTCGTGAGAACCAACAGGCCCTTCTTGTTAGATATAGCCATTAGAAGAACACCCCTGCATCTTGCCTGCAGGTTCTGCTCGCTAACGTCAGGGTCGGTATTTACGAACTGCGCTTCCAGGGCCTGCATAAATGCAGAGTAGATCCCCTCGATTGATATCTTTTGATAATCAACACCTAGTGTATTGGCCTGCTGTGCAGCCCCATCGAGACTGAGCTCGGATGTGAAGGTAAATGGCATCATCACAGCCTGAACGCGATCGCTGCCTAGCGCATCCGTAGCAATAGCGAGAGTAAGCGCCGAATCGATTCCTCCAGACAGCCCCAAGACAACGCCCTTAAATTTATTCTTGTTCGTGTAGTCTCGTACACCTAGAACTAAGCTTTGATACAGCTGCGCCTCCAAAGACAAGGACGGTGCTATCTGCTGTAGGGGAATTTCACAGGGGCTGTCGGGGCTCATGCCTTCCCTAACTAGCACAGGCACCAGCGCCTCTTCATAGCTTGGCGCTAAACAGTGACATTCTCCAGTAGCAGTAACGGCCATCGAACCGCCGTCGAATACTAGCTCATCCTGCCCTCCTACCATGTTCACATAGATTATCGGGAATCCGCCCTCAACGCTTCTGCTACCTAGCAGCGCCTGCCGCTCACTCAATTTATTTATGTGATAGGGAGATGCGTTGATATTGATCATCAATTGCGCCCCCACGGCTCGAGCTTGCATAACAGGCTCCTGCTCCCACATATCTTCACAGATCGTAAACGCTACTTTTTGACCGGCTATTTCAAGCAAACAGACATCAGAGCCCTTGTCGAAATATCTCTGCTCATCGAATACCTGATAATTAGGGAGATGCTGTTTGCGATAGTTCGCAACCTGCTTCCCATTCTTGATAATCGTGAGAGCGTTGAATAATTTATCTCCAACTCTCTCTGGGTAACCGATCACTAGGTAAGCAGATAAATTTTCATCGCGAATTCGTTGTAGAGCTTTCTCTATACGAATAGTCAAACTGGGGCGAAAAAGAAGATCCTCTGGAGGGTAGCCGGTTAATGCTAATTCAGGGTAAGCGACAATATCTGCCGAATTTTCCTGAATCGCCTTTTTCGCCACCTCAATAATCAATGAAGTATTGGAGTCAATATCCCCGACTAATAAGTTGAGTTGCGCCATTACGACGTTAATTTGCTGCCCCATATCTATCTCTTCGCTGTTACCCTAAAATCGCCATCTAGGCAATCGATTAAAAACCGCTATCCATAAGCTTTACTAATTACCTTATGGGTACAATGCCCAGCAACGTTCCAATTGTAACGGAAACCATGAACGAAAGAACCGCACAATATCCAGGCCAAATACACAACGTATCAGTCGTTTACAACATCTATCGTATCGTTCTGCCACTGGTATTACTGGTTTCCTCTCTTGGTCCGAGCTCGACCCTGCTTGGCGCTCTCAATCCAACCCTTTTTATTCAAATTTGCACCGCCTACGCAATTTTCGGTGTAGCCATCACCTTCTTCATACCGATTAACACAGGTGTTGTTAAGAGCTCTCATATCCTTACCGGCAGCCTACTCATAGATATTTTTACCATCAGCCTGCTCACTTACAGCAGCGGGGGCATGATAAGCGGGCTAGGATTACTACTACTGGTAACAGTTGCCTCAGGCAGCATTCTAATTCGGGGCAGGATAAGTACATTCCTTGCTGCCGTGGCTGCGCTCTCGCTGATATACAGCGAACTGTACCTAGCGCTTTCCCTAGAAAACTCAGCAAATCAATTCGTACAGACGGGAATCCTTGGCGCGATTTTGTTCGCGACCTCATTCTACATCCAGACGCTGACAAATAGAATTTACAAGGCCGCCGTTCTCGCTGACAAACAAGCCGGCGACATCATCGACCTCGAAAAGCTAAACAATGAAATTATCAAACGCATGCGAACGGGAGTCGTAGTAGTAAACCCTGCGCATCAGATCGTAAGCATGAACAGTGCTGCGCGCAATATTCTACTACCGATTCTAGTCGCAGATGCAGAGCAGGAAGAACACCCCTACAAACTCCCGTCCGCGCTCTCCGAGCAGTTAGAGCTCTGGAAGATTAATTCGAAGCGGCAACCACAACCAATTGTCATTCCAGACTCTAGGCGCCAGGTGCAACTAAATTTTGCCTTCCTAAACCCTGATTCGAATTCAGATGTGCTTATCTTCCTCGAAGACAATCGACAAATAATACAGCGCGTAAGACAAATGAAACTTGTATCCCTAGGCAGGCTTACTGCCAGCATCGCCCATGAAGTACGCAATCCTTTGGGCGCTATTAGTCATGCCAGCCAACTGTTGAGTGAGTCGGCAACTGTTACGGATGATGACAAGAGGATGATTGAAATAATACTCGATCATTGTAATAGAGTTAACCTAATCATCGAGGACGTGCTCGATGCATCGCGACATGATGACACCACAGCCGACCTCATCAACCTTGACTCATGGCTTTCAAAATTTATAAAAAACTATGAATCAACACATGAATTATGTGATGAAATCACGCTCGACATTGCCACCCCTGACATCAAAATAAAAGTAATCAAAGGCCAACTTGAACAAGTACTTAACAATCTCTTCGACAACGGTCTACGCTATAGTTACAAAGAAACTGGCAAGGCCGCACTATTAGTTCAGGCTGGCATAGAGAGCAAAGATGGCGACGAACTGCCTTACCTACACATAATAGATGAAGGAGCAGGAATCAACGAAGAAGAAGAGGGCCGCCTGTTCGAGCCCTTTTACACCACAGAATCCAGCGGCACTGGTCTAGGCCTTTATATATCAAAAGAACTGTGCGAAGCTAATCAGTCACAGCTGATTTACGGCAGAACTGCTTCAGGCAAGAGCAGCTTTAGTATCTATTTCAGCAATCCAGATCGAGTGATGGCATAAGATGATTCCCCTTTCCCCGACAATGATTATCTCATTATGACAAATCGCGTTCTGATCGTAGATGATGAACCAGATATCCGTGAATTATTAGAAATCACACTCGGCAGGATGTCCTTGGCTACCAGTAGCGCCAARGACCTAGCAACCGCGCGGCAYTTGCTCTCGACTGAAAAYTTTAATCTTTGCCTTACAGATATGCGCCTTCCGGATGGAAATGGCATCGAACTTGTCGAGCATATACAGAAAGAATACAACCAAATACCTGTGGCCGTAATAACTGCTCATGGCACAACAGAAACTGCAATAAAGGCATTAAAAGCCGGCGCCTTCGATTTCGTCTCAAAGCCGGTCGAGCTGCAAAAACTTCGAGACATGGTGAAGTCAGCATTGCGACTTCCACAAGAAAGAGGCGGTGAAGCCCTAGTTGCAAGWACCTCTCAACCTAATACCGGGCCATCGATAACCGGTCGGTCTAGCCGYGTAATGGAACTGCGAGGACAGATCGCTAAGCTGGCACGYAGTCAGGCACCAATCTATATYARCGGAGAATCAGGCAGCGGCAAAGAATTAGCSGCACGAGCAATCCATCARRACAGCTCACGTGCACTCGAGCCTTTTATTGCAGTCAACTGCGGAGCAATTCCTCGAGACCTGGTGGAAAGCGAATTATTCGGCCATGTCAAAGGCAGCTTTACCGGAGCCGACAGCGACAAACAAGGTCTTTTTCAGGCTGCGCATGGAGGCACTCTCTTTCTGGATGAAATTGCCGACCTACCGCTGCATACACAGGTAAAACTGCTGCGCGTTATACAGGAGAAAGCTATACGGCCTATAGGCTCACAAAATGAAAAACCTGTCGATGTAAGAATCTTAAGCGCAACACACAAAAATTTAGCCAACGAAGTCGAATTAGGACATATGCGACAGGACCTTTATTTCAGGCTCAACGTGATAGAACTTGCTGTACCCAGCTTGAGAGAACGTGTAGCTGATATACCGGAACTTTGCCTCAGCATTTTAAATAAAATCGCAAAGGAAAACTCCGACGAGCTCTGCCAGCTTAGCAGCAAGGCTCAAGAGGCTTTATTGCTCTACCATTTTCCCGGCAACGTGAGAGAGCTGGAGAATATTTTGCAGCGTGCAGCCACACTCTGCGAAGACCACATTATTCAAGATTCGAACCTCGAATTTATTAGCGCACCAACCAAGGCGCCAGCACCCAGCCCTGCAATCGAGTCCCCAAGTTCGGACGCTGGTGATGGCGTCGAAATTGGCGGAGATTTTTCACTCGAGAAGCATCTAGAATCTATAGAAATCGAAGCCATTGAGAAAGCACTGGAAGAGACGCGTTGGAATAAAACGGCCGCCGCAAAGAAACTAGGGATGTCATTCAGATCTCTACGTTACAGACTAAAAAAACTTAATCTTGACTAATTTAATCTTGGCTAAATAGCTCCCACAGATTCTCACTACATTATTGCCGCTCACTTCTCGTTCGCGCAAACTGAATCCAGAACCACTTCGGCTCCGCCCCTTTGTATCTCAATTTTCCTGAACCTAGTCTACACTTAGTTAGGTGTTTACAGCGGCATACAGGAGGCGCGTTCTCGCAGATTCAATGAAAGGCATGTCACTACTTGAGCTACTCATCACCTTGGGGATATTATCGATACTGCTAGGCATCTCGATACCCGACTTCAAGGACCTTGTACAATCAGTTTCTGCAGACACAACTCTAAAAAAGCTAGCGACTGCCATCCAGCTGGGAAAATCTACAGCAGTCACAAACAGAACAGCAGTTACACTATGTCGATCTATTGACGGCATCACCTGTGGCGGCAGCTGGCAAGATGGCGTCCTAGTCTTTACAGATCGCAACCGTGATCGAATCATCAACGAAGATGACAAGCTAGTTCGCTACATCACATTTCCCGAGAGTAAGGGTCACATTAGATTCAGGGCGTTTCAGAATAAGCAATACTTGCAACTAACGAGCCTGGGTGTCACATACTCTCAGAATGGCAATTTTACCTACTGTCCATTCTCGGGTGAAAGTAAGTTTGCTAGACAGTTGATTATGAATCGAACAGCGCGACTACGCTTCGCTCAAGATAGTGATGGTGATGGAATCAAAGAAGACAGCCGCGGAAGACCATTGAGTTGTGACTGACAGCCAGCTATCGCTGCCAGCATTCATTGGTAGTAGCGCCCGTTGCACCACGGGCACCGGTGTTGGCTATTGTTAATGTCGTGCAGGCATCTGCTGTCTGAGCATTTTGGGCAGTAGCTGTGGCTAAAAAACAATTGGTAATTGCTCCTCCACCACAGGCGGCAACACTAATTGTGTAAAAACCGTTCTGGGTTGTACGATCACGACTCGCCACTACAGGAGTAATAAGTGGCGTAGCATCATCTACGTAAGTATTAAAATTTGAAAAATGGCGCTCCTGATCCGAGGCCACTATCAGTAGCTCGGTCTTCGCTTCTGCTCGAGCGGATCTAAGCACACTGTTCTGATAGGCTGGCAGCGCGATACTCGACAGAATGCCAATGATAGCCACTACAATCAGAAGCTCAAGCAGGGTAAATCCATTCAGTCTCGTGTGTCGCATAGTTAAACACCTAGGGCATGATTCTATCTTTAATTTGAATTCAAACGAGCTAGATGCCTCAACTTTCTACGAGAGCTTCAATTAAATTTAGCGGCCCCAAAACTTCAATTCTGGCCAACACACCATCGCGGTTAACCACGAAACGAACAACCAAGCCTTCGTTAAGAAAATTAGTAGAGACCTCTTCTCCGTCGTAAAACACATGAGTTACATCATTATGAAAGCCATAGTCTCGACCCGATATAGTCAGGTAATCATCGCTTTGATGCATCCCCTGTATAGTACCAGTCTGAGAACCGGATAGCACACCCTGCGCCGAAACGACGACGGGGAAACTCAGCACCACTAACAATATCCATCGACGAATATTTACTGCTAGAACCCATGTCACAATTGAATTAGCTTTCATATTTTCCCCATCACAATCTAATCTACTCTAACTGTCGCCACGATTGTCTTCCGAATGATTCCACGCCGATACTTAATTGAATCACATCAATGTCGCCACTAGCACCACTGCCAAACGCGATATCTTCCGAACCGTTTGCCAGTATACTTACAGTAGGCATAATACCTACGTCTGAGGCTCTGCCCGATGCATCACCATCGTCGCCGTCATATTCTCCGTCGTTGTTCAGATCGAATGCAGGAAACTCTAAGGCCCCGCCACTTCTAAAATCAAGCTCCATCAAAAAACTTGTTCCACCGAACTCACATTCAACCGAAGACGGTACTAACGTCGTAAATATAATCCGCCCGCCCCTAATGATTGCGTCAGTGACCTGTCGTTCGCCGAAGTTACTGATATTTGCAGAACCCTCTACATTTTCTGGCATCAGGTCGAGCTTCCACCCTAAATGAGTACTCCAGTCTATCTCGTTGTCTGACACATCTTGAAGTGTGAATGTTCTATCAGCCACGCCATCGGCGTCGGTATCAAAAGACTCCACGTAGCGGTTAGTAATTGTCTGTGTCAACAAATCTGAGCTAGTAAACGGTGTGAGAGAGCCCGTGTTCTTATCCCAAATCCCATAGAACGCCTGTGTAGGTTGACCAGTAGGATCATTATCGAGAACTTCTATGTATTTACCCGTGCCAAAGAAAATAAGAAAGCCGCCCAAGTCATCTGGGTGCGTTGCTGCTTGGGGCTGAGACGTGATCGGCTGGTTCGTCGCTGTGGTAAATAGCGGATCAGGTGTGCCAGCTGAGACAAAATCACTACTCCATGCAGCAGGATTGGCACTTGTTACATCGAACTTCCACATATTGCCCCTAATATCTCCCGCGTAGATATAGTCAATCACTAGGTCCGAGTTGGAATCGATTACCAGCGGAGTCGACAGGCCATTTGGTGTAGCCACATCGCCCACTAGGGTATCGATTTTCTTGATGAGTTCACCCGTTTCAATATCAACGATGTAGAGCACAGCATTGCCGGTTACACTGGCATTGCCATCAGCTTCGGTATTATTGTAACCATTGCCGAATATTGCCGCCCATCTACCGTCTGCCATCTTTCCTATTTGCGGTTGACTGTAGGTGAAGCCCAAATCCGCATCATCCGAATCATCAAATTCCCAGAGGGCGATACTGGCAGCATTCGCCTCATCAAAAATTGTTGGATCGGTTACATCCAGCGCATATATGCCCTGGCCCCCGCCGTTTAACCCGGCCACTAGCACAGTTCTCCACAATCCGTTTGTGACACTATCTGGATCAGTCATATTCGGCATAAAGACTGGGAGGACATTTGGTCCACCATCTACATAGTAGCGGTGCTCATAGTCTTCCGAAGTCAATTCAGCCAAATATTCAAAGGCAGCGTTGGGAACATAGGCAAATACTTCGGCGCCAGTAGTCTCGGAGAATGCATGCAACATGCCATCATTCGCGCCGACATACACAATACCGCTACGAGAGTTAGTATCGGTCACGAAATCATTGTAAGACTTTACCTCTAAACCATCAGGAAATCGTGCTGTGGTTTCCTTCACGAAAGTTGGATTAGAGTTCACGATATCACCGAGCACACTACCTCGAATCCTGAAGTCCTGCCCAGCGCCTTCATTAACAACATCTCCGCGCAAAAAGTTTACTAAGGCAGTTCCATAGGCCTGATTCGTAGAAATTTCGGTTACATTCACCGTAGCAATATCGTTCGGTGAGGTAGTCAGAGGCGTATCCATCAACTTTCCGATTTGAGTTGAATTCATTTCTACCAGCGCATCGGGAGAGGTGTAATCCACAGGGAACCTAAATGGAATGCCTTGACCCTCCGGATCTCCCCCAGGGATTACATCCGCATCTGGGTTGTAGGTAATTATTTCTCTACCGGTATCGTAATTCTGGCTATTTACCTTAGATCCAGCCTCCCAGGTGGGTGTGCCCTCTATGGTACCGTCTAGATTAATCTGGAACGCAAGTAGCTGCCCCTTCCAATCTGAGCTATCAAAACGAGCCTGAAACAACTGGCTCCCCGCATTAAGAGAACCCGTGTTCGTGGCAACTGAAGCGGCGGAGCCTATTCGATCAGAGATTTCCAACAGCGCCTCACCGATCGCAGCAGCTACACCCTCCGTGGTCTGAGCAGAAACAAAAGTGCCCTTGCTATTAAACGCAGCGTGCCAAGTATCGTCAATTTTTTCTGGCTCGCTGATGCTCCCTACTGTCCACGGACCATTTTCTGCCAGCACAGGATTGGGCCATCCATCATCATCTGTATCTACCAAATTGCCTACAACGCCAAAGGCCACAGTGAACGTCACCATATGCTGCTCGTTATTTTGATCGGCCGGTGAAGTAGGCACGTCATTCGGAAGCGGACTGAGGTCTGTATTGTAATAATAATGTGCAACATCGGCGACCGTGTCGTGGGTGCCATCCCCATCGTTATCCACAATTGCTGAGGACAGAACGTCACTGTTTGACCAGTAGCCATCGGTAAATAATACCGAATAGTTCTGTTGGCAGGCGGAAATTATCGGGTTCGTTCGCCCACTCAGCTCATCAGAATAATATCGACCTGCTAATTGTAAACCACTTCGCAGCCTAGTCCCTCTGGCGCGCTGCCTATAGGCGAATAGCGCATCTAATGCCGCCGTATTGTGAGCAGGATAATCTTCCTCTAAGACGCTTTCTAAAGGCACTTCCCTAAACAAGCTACCAGGGTCGTACAAGATACTCAGACCGAAGCGAAAAGTATCATTCACGGACATAACCCGTGCAACCGCCGCTTTCATCACGAAGGCGCGACGACGATGGTATTGATACCAATTTGCAATATTCGTCTGCGCCTGGCCGAAGGTTCTTCCCCATGGATCTTCATCACTACCGCTAAGGTTGCCTGTAGATCTGGAGGTACCAAAGCAATCTACATATTGAGGAGTATCAGCAGCATCGCCAGAATTGCAGCTTGAGCTCGCAGCTCCATCTACGCTGGCAAAAGTCGTTGTAAGGTATTCGATATCTATGTCTGTTAGATTGACGGTGTAGGTCGTGTGGCTATCCCACAAGTCCACCATCTCATTCGCGCCATCGACAACGCTACTCGGTCCACGGGCCTCACCCGTAACAATCCCATCTTCATCATAACCAAGATTATCAATCCACACGTCATACTGAAAACCTGCAAGGTCACGGGTTTCGCTATAACCTGGATTAGTCGACTCCGGATGGCTCCTGACTGAATTGAAATTTGCATTAGTGAATCCCGGCCAGGGCTGGTAGGTAGCGGCAGGGTTGTAGTACATGATGTTTAAATTTGAGGAGCGTACACGCCAATCTCGTAATTCTGCACCGGGATAGTCTTCTAGATTACAACCGCCATACACATCATCATTATTATCGAATACATAATAATAAGTTCTTTCGTCACCACAGCTGGAGCCACCTGAATCACCGGTAAATAAGCCGCTAGTTATGGGAGACTCTGAGTAATTTCTCCAGTAGTTTTCAAAGTACTGATAGCGTGGAGTCAGGGTCTCCCAATCCATTGAACCGGAATCGTCCAGCATGAAGAAAATATTCGGAGAAATTGAGGTTCCTAGAAATAAAGGGTTGCGAGACAGCGCCAACTCTGCAGCTTGCACCGTGGTAGAAGCTGCCATCAAATACACCGAAGCGATCCAGGATAGAAATAGTCGAATTTGCAGCTTTGAGTTCATAATTGTCTCCCAGATTTTACCCCGGAACTTCTAGTTATAGGATTGAACAAATGTAGATTGTACGCGCACAACCGTATTCGCATTAACACCAACGCCGCGCGCGGTTATTCGATGAAAAGTTCTTGATCGTGAACTACCGAACTCAAGAGATTCTCCACTGTCTACGGTGCGATACTCTTCAATGATATATGAAGGCTGGGCCGCTACCCCTGCAACCCCCGCGATAGAGTCAGCGTTCGCTGCCCACCAAGACGAATCGATATTCGCATGATCCCACCAGTACTTACCGTCAGTTGCCGACGGGTCCATCGCATTCTCTGACCAAACGGTAGTGCTGCCGTCGGCACTTACAATTGGCAACAACGCTTGCCCGAGCAACCAAGCTTCTGCACTCTTCAAAGAAGATTCGGCCGATTGGAATGCCACAGTATAATCACGCATATTGCTAGACATACGCTCTTCCAATACCGTGGTTTCCATACCAGAGGTACCCATTACCGTCAGGATAGATAGAAAAACCAAACAGAAGATAAGAATTGCGCCACGCTGACGGCGCGGTATTTGCGATCTTGGATATTTGTGTATTTTTTTCATGGCTATGAATCTACCTGAATAACTCTTGAATTCCGTGATGAAACCCTAATTTCTGAAGAAAACCCTAATATTCCTGACGCTTACGTACCCAGAGCTCGATTACGCAAGCTAATAGTGCTGCTAAAGACACGGCGCACTCTGGTATCTGTGGGTAGGGCGCCATTACCAGACTGCCCATCGTAGGTCACTCCATCGAAGGTATATATCTGCGGGGCAGGCACCGAGCCGTCCTCTACGGATTGCATGAGCAAGCTTATTCTTACGCTGATTACCTTCGAAAATTCTGTTACGAGATTAGCCGGTATATAGGCGTCCACTGTGTTGCGTACGTCTTGATCCAAATTTATACCGTAAAGGATTTGCATACTCTCCACACCCTCAATCAACTCCTCAGCGGCCCCTGCTGTGCCGGTTGCGCTCAACTGACGGCGAAACATTGACGAAGAGTTGGCAGCGACATCACCCCTCTTACCGACATAGAATATTGTGCCCTGCAGCCTGACCACCTCTGCGGGATTGGCCACAGAGGTCACTGACGAAATTGTAGCTGGAGAGACATTGCCTGGGGTACATGCCCCAGAGAGCGTAATGGTACTGGTGGTCGCGGGCCCTGCATCTGCTGCAACTGCACAGGCCTGCACGAAATCGGCCTGCTCACAATCGCTGATAATTAGGAAATCATTGGCTGCGATTCCCACATCTGACTCCGCCTGAATCGAGGGAGCGGCACCTTCGGTTATTGTGCTAACAAGCCCGGGGCTTCCTACTGCATTCCAAATGCGAATAATGTCTGAGTTAGGCACTGCATTGAACGTAGGAATAACATGGCCAGCTTCGCCATTGGTCCATTCTGCTGTATTCGTGCCTACTACAGCGACATTTCTAGCACTGTTATTGACTACCCCGGGATTCGTTCCTGTGGCCTCCCAACCTTGAACACCGAATTGTGGCTGGAAGGTAGCGGGTGGCGCATCCAGAATACTATTTACGGTAGCTCCTGGTATGGAACTCAAGCAGCCTAAATATCCCGCCATGCGAACTTCCTGTGACAGAAAGTTGGTTGCAAAGCGGCCGTTTTCTTGAATGCGCTGTCGCGCCTCCCTATCTCTCTCAGTAGTATTGCTACCCATATAAATCTGCACGACTCCGGTTGCGAGAGTCAGCCCCAACACCATGCTGACTAAGAGCTCAATCAAGCTGAGACCCCTACTCTTTTTAATGTCCATTGCTGTTCTGTGCATAATAATCATGACTACCACACTCAATTAAAGCGGCTGAAATGTTGTTCTAAATGCCTGATCTGCGGTGCCGTCGCGGTCGTCATCCCACCAGAGTTTTATCGCGTAGATGCTGCCTGCACCATCGCAAGCATTAGCAGCTGCGGTTCCATCAGTAGGCGTCGAGTCCAAGCAGATTACCGAGGCTCCCAGCGGTAAGGTTGCTGCCACCCTTGCCGACCAATCAAAAACATCCTGAGCTGCCATCTGGGCCGAGCTACAGCCGGTAATCGTGAAGCAGTTCGCAGTCGCGGCACCCGTAACATCATCATAGTTGCCGTCAGCCACTCCAACGATATTTGCACGCATCCTCTCTACCATATCGGCACTCTGTGTTGTCGCCATGGTGCGGTAGTAGGCGGCTAAATTTCCTCGTAGGCTAACCGCTTGCACGCCTGCCAGACCCAGCATACCGAAAGACAGCACGAGCAGGGATACCAGCACTTCGATGAGGGTGCTGCCAGCTTGCAGTGACAGAAAGCCCTTGGAATTATGTACTCTTAAGGACATACCAACCCTCCTTCAATACGCCGACCTCGACCAGAAACGCCAATCTCAACCGAACGCGCATTGGCGGAAGTTCCCGTTGATGGACAAAGCAACATTGTTTGAACTCCAGCGGTCGCACTAAAGCCTAAGCTATTGTATTCCATGTAGTCCGTTGTGACGGTAAGTACGCTGTTTGCACCCAAAGCGTCGAATACTCGTATTATGATGTCGCCTGCATCGATAGAGCCGGTAGCTCCATCGGAATCGTCATTCACATCGACAAAGACAATCCACCCTGTAGACCAACTCGCCGCATCACAATCTAATCCGTCATTGCTAGGGCAGATTCCTACATTAGTGCCACGCTTGATTGCTTCGCTTCGCGCTAGATTAAGAGTAGTAATAAAAAGCTTGGCTTGCGAATTAGTAACATTACTCTCAACTGTGTCCTGAAAGTTAGGTAACGCCACGGCAAGCAGGATCCCCAATATTCCTACCGTCACCAGCAGTTCAATCAAGGAATAGCCTTTGTTTTTAGTAAGTTTTTTCAATTTCCGTAATCCGTGTGACACGCAAGCCTTCCGCCAAGCAAATTCTCAAAGTATTCAGCTTGACCGCCTATTGGAATGCCAAAACTAAGCTGCAAACCGCAGCTTTCAGATCAGTCAATGTCGCTGCATAAATAGTTTGTCGGTTATCCAAGCTGAAATTGTATAGCCACCGGTAGTTCAATCAACACTAACCATATAGAATCCCACACGCAAGTCTGTGAGTTTGCTAAAAGAACTAATAAATTCATACACTTAATTGATTAGATTGTGACAGAATTCACATCACCGTGGGTTCTTGGCAAGCCGAGTTCGTGACGACCGCCAAAAAGTGCGGGTCTTTGGCTCAGGACCTGAGTAGCAGTATACCTTTTTTGTCGCTCAATCGCTTACATCCTGCGGCATCCAGCCCTCTTAGGAAATGAGAAAAGCTCTTGGAAATTACTCTTGGATCAGTGCTTTTACTTAGCATAACCGGCTTTCTGGCGGGCGGAATCAATACTGTGGCTGGAGGCGGCTCCAATCTCACTCTCCCAGTACTGATGATCTTAGGCTTACCTGCAGATATCGCTAATGGCACCAACCGTGTTGCTGTCACGCTACAGTGTGTTGTAGGGCTTGCGGGCTACGACAAGCATGAAACGCTAGACCGGCAGGCACTTGTTCCAATACTGATACCTTCCATGGCTGGGGGGCTCTGCGGAGCAATAGGGGCTGCACTGACACCCAATCTTTTCCTTAAACCGATTTTACTCGGCACGATATTACTGATGGCGTTGGTCATATTAATCAGACCGGGGGTAATAGCCCCTCCTCCGGGCACCAAAAATATACGCCCTAACGAGAGCCGCGGCGCTTGGTGGGGTCTATTCGTTGCAGGCGTTTACGGCGGTTTTGTACAAGCTGGAGTGGGTTTCATTCTACTGGCCGCTTTAGCGGGTGGATTGCGTTATGACCTGTTGCGGGCCAATGCACTCAAAACAGCCTGCGCTCTAGCATTTACCAGTGTAGCCCTCATTGTCTTTATCGCTTTCGATCAAGTCTGGTGGATACCCGGACTGATTCTAGCCAGCGGATCTATGCTGGGCGCACACCTTGCCGTTAAGGTTGCGGTTAGAGCCTCTCCGGAGAGTATCAAATGGTTTCTATTCTTAATGACGCTCTGCGCCGTAATCGCCGGACTTGTATTCTAGAGGCCTCTCATCCTGTCTGCCGGGGCGTACCGAAGCGAATGGTGATCTTCGCGCCACCCAAGTCACTCGCTCCAACCACTATTGTGCCGTCATAACTGCTAACAATATCCGTTACAACGGCGAGACCAATCCCCTGCCCCTGGACCAAGGTATCCGCCCTTGCCCCGCGCTGCAATACGAACTCTCGCTTCTCTTCACTAATGCCATAGCCATTGTCCTCTATGACTATCTCCAGGCCCTGAAGCTCATCGGCTGCAGAATTTGTGCTGATCCTGACTTCTCCCCGACCGTATTTAAACGCATTGTCTAGGACGTTACCTAGAACTTCTAGCAGATCGCGCTCGTCACCATGAAACAGGGCCTGGGTATCTAAATGCGCGGCTACGGACACCGCCTTGTCTCTGTACACTTTTGCAAGTGCATCGAGCATTTTTTCCACAACCGGTTTCACTAGTACCTGCCGCGCCAACGTTGAGCTGTGATTTGATTGAACTGCTCGCTGCAACTGGTAGGAGACAATCTGATTCATACGACTCAGCTGCTCATCGACCGCACCGAGCTGCTCACGGCTATCTTCCTGTTTTCTTGATAGCGCTTGCATAATACCGGCGATAACGGCAAGTGGCGTTTTTAGGCTATGAGCAAGATCGCCCAAAGTCGTTCGATATCTCTCCTGCTGCCTTCTTTCCGTCTCAATCAATACGTTGAGATTATTTGTGACTCCCTGCAGCTCCTGAGGATAGTTTTCCTCAAGCTGATCCTTTTCCCCCCTCTCAATCTTCTTCAGGTCGCGCGCCATCCTGTGCAATGGCGACAAACCCCAGCGCATTAGGAAAAACTGAATAAGTAATAACAGCAATGCCACACCGCCCAACCACGACCAAAGACTTGTGCGAAAGTTAGATATCTCTGAATAGTAGGCCGCCGCATTTTCCATCACCGTGAAGTTATATTCACTAATGCCGTTCTCCCAAAGAACGCCGTAACTGAGTACGAAATACTCTTCATTGTCTGCGTTCATTGTTTTCGAAAATTGCGTCTCACCTACTTGAACTGACTGGCGTAGAACTTGCGGATCAGCAAGACTGAAGACGCCCGCGGAGTCACTTCGCCATAACTCACCAAGGCTTGATCGACTGATAAACCCATAGAGACCCGAATTTAGTTGATTAAATCTAGGCTCTCTCAAATCTTCCAGAAAATAGAACTCATCATCAGAAAACTCCGCCGCTGCCAACAACAGGTATATCTGCACCTGCAGGCGCTCCGACGCGCCCGCCTCGATACTATTTCTGAATGCACGATCCAATACAACGCCAGTTAAACCTAGAAATACAAACAGCAAAACGCTGAACGAGATGACGAGTCGCGTCTGTATGGAGTAATTGGAGGAATTTTCAGGCTTGGTCATTCGATGGCGACCGCTCTAGCTCATTCGGCTAAGGCTAGGATTCTTCAAGATTAAATCGGTAACCCTGGCCGCGAACAGTTTCAATCGGCTTCAGCGTTTGGTCTGGGTCCAGCTTCTGTCTTAGGCGACGCACAAAGACTTCCAAAACATTGCTGTCGCGATCGTAGTCTTGCGCGTAGAGATGTTCCGTAAGTTCGGTCTTCGATATTACCTGTCCCGGATGCAGCATAAGATACTCGAGCATCTTGTATTCATACGCAGTCAAGTTAACACTTTCCTCATTGACCAATAATCGTTTGGCTGCAATATCCAAGCTTAAAATGCCGAATTCGAGTTTAGGTTTGGAAAAGCCTGCAGCGCGTCGCAGCAAGGCATTCAGTCGGGCAACTATTTCTTCCAGCTGAAAAGGCTTAACAACATAATCATCGGCACCTGCATCTAGACCGGCCACTTTATCTTGCCAATCGCCGCGCGCGGTCAAGATCAGTATTGGGTAATCCTTGCCCGCTGAGCGAATCTGTTTAATGAGCGAAATTCCATCTATTTCCGGCAGACCCAAATCAATGATAGCCGCATCGAAGTCATTCTCGATTGCATGGTACAAACCTATCTTTCCATCTTCGGCAACATCAACTACGTAGCCTTGCTTGGTTAACCCCTGCTCCAACTGCTGACGCAGCAAGCTTTCATCTTCTACTACGAGTAATCGCATAATCCCTATCCGCCACCGCTGATTCTGCCGGTAATGGCATTCACGAAGACGGTAAATACCTTGCCCTCGTTTTCCATCCGAAATTGGTAACGCTGATTGCGGCCCTCGCCCACAAGGCTTATGCGAAGAATACTGCCAGCAAATCGCTGTTTGGCAATTTCTGCCGCTTGCCGCTTCGTAACCCGAGGGGTGACTTGCTGCGCATTTCTATCCCCATCGCTTCTGATGATGTCAATCTGAGCTGGAAGAATAGGAATGTTTTGAGCATGAGCGAGCCCTCCTGCGTTAAGGAGTAGTATCACCAAAAAACTAAACATCGATGTTTTGCTCAAAATATTCCTCTAATCCCGAGAACCGCGTAGCCTCATTCAAGGGCATGTAGTACTTACAATACCGGCTGAACACTAACTCTAACCCGAATTTCATCACCTGGGTCAGTATTGGTTCTTACGGAATACTCCTGTCCATTATATAGATAAGTGACCTGATAGCCTATCAACCGCTCTTCTTCATGCTGCTGATAGATTGTCTCACAGCGCTTAACTGTCTGGTATTCACGGATGCTAGGACGCTCATTGCGACGCATAATATCACGTCCTATTGAGTGGCCCAACACGGCGCCGAGAACCGCTCCGATACGCCGATTCGACTTATTGTGACCCACGGCGTTACCAATGGCGCCTCCGAGTATCGTGCTCAATACCACGGGTGTATTCGAGCGATTGTCCGTTCCACGCCGATCGACCACCATCTCCTCTTCCCAGCACTGCTCCTGCGGGGTCGAAATCTCGACAACTTCATAGACAGCACGCGATTCAACCACCGATGCAGTTTCATAAGAAGTTTCCGCGAATGCCCCTACGGATACCAACCCCAATGCCGCTACTGTGCCTATCATCTTAGTGTTCATGCTCAACCCTCGCTCATCAATATCGCGTTAACAGCTGAAATAAGACGCTTCTTTTCCTCGCCTTTCCCAGCCTAGGTCGCTAATCTAACAAGAACAACCTGAATTGAAGCTGAAGAAAATACTAGGGTTCTAGAACGATCAAGAGTCGCATAGACTATTTTATTTGCCCCAGCAGTAGTGTATTTTACTAAAGAACACGGCCTACTAACTACACCACGACATGCATTCAATCACTGACTAGCTAGACCAACAGAAAGAACCCTAGGAGTAGGACTAGAAGTAGCAGCCGTCACCAAGCAAAAAACGCATCAACTATAAAATCAATAAGAGTATGAACATGTTCAAGAAACCATTTTTTATTTCATTTACCATAACGTTATTAGCCTGCATTCCGCTTTACTTCCTCAGCTCGCAGGAATTTTCACTAACCCTCTCCAATTTCCCAATAATCGCACTTACCTTATTCATCATCGTCTTAGTCAGCAGCTTCTGTGTTCAATTGGGCTCTGCCCGGACGGGCGACGATCTCTTCGATGATGAATCTCACCCTGGCCGAGAAAAAGGCAGCGTGAAATGGTTCAATGCCAATAAAGGATTTGGCTTCATTACCCGTGATAGCGGCGATGATGTATTCGTTCACTTTCGCTCGATACGCGGAGAAGGACACCGTGTCTTGCACGATGGCCAGCGAGTGGAGTTTGAAGTCAGCGAGGGAGATAAAGGGCTACAAGCAGATGACGTAGCCGTAGCGGGTTAAGATAAGGGCATTCTAATGCACGTGTTAGTCGTAGAGACGCTAGGTCTGTCAGCGATTGAATACATGCTTTGGGGTACCTAGTTGGCAGGGTTCTCCCACTGTTGCTTCCAGAGACGTAAGGTCTGTCAGCGATTGAATGCATGTTTTGGGGTACCTAGTTGGCCGTGTTCTCCTCAATAATGAGGAGGCATTTCAATCTGCCCTTCTTGCGCCCCACCTGACCCCCTTTCGAGGGAATCTTGCAACTGCCCTTTTATTTCAGATATCTCACTGATGAGTTCATCTAGTTGGAGCTGCTGCCTCGTCACTATCGCGTTGAGATCCAACAACAGATCCTCCTGATAGCTAAATTTAGTCTCCAACTCGATTAATTTTTCTTCCATTTCCCCTGCCTCGACATTCAAACGTTCTCAATTTGCTCAGTCACTAAATCAACGATTGAGTTATCGGTGATAGTTCTGCATTATTCTATTAATACTGAATTCTATTAATACTGACCCGTATACTACTACAAGCTATCGATTGATTTTTTCACGCAATTCAATCGAGCAATATCAAAGCAATTTGATTTACCCTACGCCTACTCACAGTGATGTGCCCATGCGGCTCAAGCAGGAACAAAGATAATGGAAAAAGCACCTATCAACTGGACGAATATGCTGCTGTTTAGCCTGACCCCTGCGCTTGCCCTATTACTTGTGCCTGCGTATGGCTATTTTTACGGCTACGATCTCTATGAGTGGGTGGTATTCGTACTTCTGATGGGTTTTTGTGGCATGTCCATAACCGCCGGCTACCACCGCCTGTGGTCACACAAAGCCTATAAGGCACACCCATTAATTCGAACCCTATTTGCTTTGGGAGGCGCCTGTGCACTGCAGAACGACATCTTGACCTGGGCATCGGGGCATCGCCGCCATCACCAATTTGTGGACAACAACGACCGCGACCCTTATTCAGCCAGCCGTGGATTCTGGTTTTCTCATATCGGATGGATTTTGCGCAACTACAAAAGTGGCGCAGAAGACTATTCGAATGTTAAAGATTTAATGAAAGACCCAATCGTAGTTTGGCAGAAAAAACACTACCTGATTCTGCTCTTGATAATGAATATTGGCCTACCGGCATTTCTTGGATTTATTCATGGCGATATTATCGCCGGGATATTGCTAGGCGGCCTTCTCCGCTTAGTCTTGAGCCAACATGTTACGTATTTGATAAATTCCATAGCACATATGTGGGGCCGACAGCCCTACAGCGAGAATAGTTCGGCTAGAGACAACCCAATTCTGGCATTTTTTACCTATGGCGAGGGTTATCATAATTATCATCACAGTTTTCAATGGGACTATAGAAACGGCATTTGCTGGTGGCACTTTGATCCAACGAAATGGATGATAAGCCTGCTCTCTTTCGCCGGCCTAACTCGCGATCTTAAACGCTGTAATCCTGCACAGATAGAGAAAGCCCGGCTCGCGCTTCAATACCGTAAAGCGACTGAGAAATGCGAGCACTTCGATATGCCGGAGAGCTGGAGACTGCGACTGGAAACTGAATACGAACAGCTGCTACAGACTCTGCAACTCTGGACCGAACACAGGCAGGCTTGGTACGAGGCCCGGGGCAAGCAATTGCAGGAAAGCCTCAATTCGCTTGATCTGCTGCAGCTAAAGCATGGCTATAAAGAAGTCCACTATCGACTGAAGGCGCAAAAACAGCGCTGGCACCATCTACTGCGGGATCTGGCACAGCCACAACTGACCTAACTACTCGCTATTCTCGTAAACGGAATAGTTACTACCGCGTTATAGTCTGTAGAGCTATACCGCTTCGATTGGGGGTAGTAGATTTGGGCCGCTAAGATTTGGGCCACTAAGTAGTCACGGCTATCACAAGCAATGAGATTCTGGCAGAATTGCCTACTCGTTACGACCCTAGCGTCCGTAGACTAAAGACACACACTACTCACTAGCTCAAAGGCTTATCAGAAGGAAACGACATGAATATCAAGCAGAAATCACAAATGCTAGCCCTGTTGGCGCTTACTGCAGTTAGCACATCTGCCTGGGCCGTGGAGGAAGGCGATAGCGCACCCATTTTCGACCTACCCTCTATCTATGCTGACCATCCAGCTATTAGCACGGCGAGCCTTGAAGGGAAGACCGTCTTCGTGGATTTCTGGGCCTCTTGGTGTGCGCCATGCCTTACTTCACTACCGCTTTATAATGATATGTACCACAAATACAAAGATCAGGGCTTGGAGATAGTCGCTATCAACGTCGACAATCCAAGTGAAGACGGATTGGACTTTCTTCTCGATACGCCCTTGGATTTCTTGATACCAGCAGACCCCGATGGCGAAGCTGCCGAGTTGTTCGAAGTAATCGGTATGCCGACGTCTTATCTGATAGAGCCCGATGGTACGGTCAAGCTAGTGCACATGGGTTTTCGGTCTGGCGACATTGAAATGATTGAAGAAGCGATACAAGATTCTCTAGGCGGCAACTAGCTGCCTGAGCACTTAACGAGGAGGCACCTCCAATGCGAGCACTGCGCAGCACCCTACTTCTGTCGATTTGCAGTCTACTGCTAATCTCCTGCGCCGATGTACGAGCTTGGGAACGTGGCTATCTCGCTAGGGAAGAAATGGCATGGGACCCCGACGCATTGGAAAGCACCCTCAATGATCACATCTTCTTTAGTAAAGAAGCCTCCTCAGGTGGCAATAGCGCAGCGGGCGGCGGTTGCGGCTGCAACTAGCACCCTGATCTCATATGAAGAACAGCGCCTCTCGCAGCATTATCGCACTTTCTAGTACCGCTCTAGCGTTGCCTGGCATCGCTCTAGCCGATGCACCGCCTACGCAGAGCACCATCTCCTACAAATTATCGAACTATCAGGAGGACGATCTCGCCCGCAGTGAGGCGCCATTAGGAGAGCTGGAACGCTATGACATCGACGTTCATCAGTTTCAATTGATTTCTCCGCTCGGTCGTAAACTGTCTGTGCAGGTGAGCGCGAGCTACGAATCGCTCAGCGGCGCGTCACCGTGGTTCACGAGTCGTGGTCTGGATGGCGAACCCATCGTTAACTTGAGCGGACCAAGCGGCATCAGTGACCGACGTTCAGAACTTAGTGTCGGCAGTCGCTACTATCTAGATAACGGTAGCTTCGCCGGGAACATTGGCTACTCGGAAGAGAACGACTATAGATCCGTCTACTTCGGTTTGAATGGAGAACGGCACTACAATAACGACCTAACCACCGTCTCGGCGGGCCTGAGTTATTCATCCGACAAAATATTTCCAACCGATGCAGCCCTCTTCAATCGTGTCGAAGAGGATGACAAGCAAAGCACCTCCCTTTTCGTTTCCGTCAGCCAAATTATTAATCAGGTATCTAGTTTTCAATCGACGTTGAGTGTTACGGAACTATCTGGATTTTTAAGCGACCCCTATAAACTTAGAGACATCAGACCCGATGACAAAACGCAGATAGCATGGAGCAACTCCTACAGAAGGTTCTTCGTTTCTGCAAATGCCGCGCTCCATGTTAACTACCGTTACTACCACGACGATTTTGGCATCAGCTCTCACACCAGCGACCTATCTTGGCACCAAAACCTCGGGAGAGATTTTCAACTAGTACCTACTCTTCGTTACTACAGCCAATCTGCGGCGAATTTTTTTACCAACGTCGATGACTTCCTTAAACCTACAAGCGAATATCAATCCAGCGACTACCGTCTCTCGTCATTCGGCGCTATTAGTGGGGGCTTTTCCGTAATTGCAGACATGGGCTCTTGGAAGACCACGATAACTATCGAACGCTACCTGGCAAATGATAAGTATTCCGCCTTTGAGGTATCCAAACCAAGCACAGCGCTAATTAAATACAACCGCGTATCGCTAGGTATCGATTTCCGCTTTTAGGCGATGCCTGCCTACGCTGCTATGCATTTCTATCAGACCCAAATTCGACTATGAACCCGACGCTAAAGCATTTCTCATTCAAGGCCATGGGAAGCTTCTGTGAGATTCAACTATTTGATACCTCACGCATCCGTGCCAAAAACGTTGTCACGCAGCTTATCGACGAAGTTGCGCGCTTGGAAAAAAAATACTCGCGCTTTCGAAAAGATAGCTTCCTCAGCAAGATTAACGCCTCCGCGGGAAACAAACTCGGCTTGGCTATCGATGACGAAACTCAATCACTCATCACTCATGCGTTGAACTGCTTTGAACAAAGCGATGGGCTATTTGATATAACCGCTGGCGCGCTAAATGAAATTTGGGATTTCAAGAAGGCACTCGTTCCCAGCCAGTCGCAGATAAACGCAGCTCGTGCACATGTTGGACTACACAAGATATCCTGCAAAAATTCCCACATTCATCTGCCGCGAGGTATGCAGATAGATTTTGGAGGCATCGTGAAAGAGTATGCGGCCGATTCCGTTGCCCGCCTAGCGCGCAGCTTAGGCGCCGAACATGGCCTAGTGAATTTAGGCGGCGATTTCAGTGTCATAGGAGCGCAGCCCGGGGGTAAACCTTGGATCGTAGGCATCTCTAGCCCGATTTCTGCCGGCGGCATCATGACCAAGATCAACCTCCACGACGGAGGCCTCGCAAGTAGCGGAGACTATGAACGCTTTTTCATGCACGAGGGGCTGCGTTATAGCCACATTCTAAACCCGATGACAGGCTGGCCTTCTGATGGCCTCCGCGCAGTAAGCATTGCTGCAAATTTGTGCAGCCTCGCAGGTTCGGCAGCAACGATAGCGATGCTAATGGACGAGCTTGAGGCAAAAACCTGGCTGGAGGATTCGGGGCTTTCGTACGTTTACATGGATAGCGAAGAATTGATTGGAAGTGCCGGTCTAAACTCGAATAATTAGACGAGACGCAGGGTTGGCTCATCCAGTAAAAAGAGTTGCTCACGCAGTTCCGTTATGTGCTCTGCCCAATAGCGCTCGGTATTGAACCAGGGAAAACTCATAGGAAAGGCAGGGTCTTCCCAGCGGCGTGCCAACCAGGCGGCGTAGTTCATCAACCGCATCGTGCGCATGGATTCCACTAACTCCAATTCTGACGCCCTGAAATTATGAAACTCGTTATAGCCCTCAACCAACTCTAACAATTGCGCCTGCTGTTGATTGCGATCGCCGGACAACATCATCCATATATCTTGGATCGCCGGCCCGGTCATGGTGTCATCGAAATCGACAAAATGGGGTGTCTCGTCCTTCCACAACACATTTCCCGGATGACAGTCTCCATGGATGCGTAGTTTTTGCACCTCACCATGGGCTGCGAAGCGCTGCTGAATCTTATCGACCAGATCTTGGGAGACGGTTTCGTAGGCTGGGCGCATATCGCGGGAAAGGAAATCGTTCTCTAGAAGAAACTGTCTACTTTGCACGGAGAAACGCTCGGCCGTGAGTTCAACTCGATGCTTAAAATCATGAAGCGCACCAACGGCATGGATACGACCGACAAAACGCCCCATGACCAACAGATTATCCAAATTATCTAGTTCAGGTGGGCGTCCTAAAAGTTGCTCGAATACCGAGAAGCGAAAATTCTTGAATTGCTGAAGCGTTCCACCATCCGCAAAATCAATCGGAGGCACAACTGGGATTTCTAAATCGACCAGTTCCTGAGTATAGCTGTGCTCTTCGAGTATCTGCTCGGTGCTCCAGCGTTCGGGACGGTAAACCTTGACGATTATCGAGGGTTTGTCGACAATCCCAACTTGATAGACACGGTTTTCATAACTATTCAGGGGAAAAATACGTGCATCAGTTTCATAGCCGAGACTCTCTGCAGCTTCCAAAACGGCAACTGGTGATAACTCAGCATAGGGATGGCTAGAGGATTCCATCTACTCAGAGACTACTGTCTGAGTGTTTGATCGGAGAACGCTGTAATAAAGTCGACAAGTTCATCTCAAGAATCTTTTCGATCTACCTTACTGCCCACGATGGATACGGGGAATGGGGACACGTTATCGCCGCTCGAGATCTTGCTAACGCCACTCTTCTCGACCTCGTCGATTCGAATGATTGCCTGAATGGGGATAAAACTTCTCTTCACACCACTGAACTCTGCCTTCAGCTTCTCTTCAGATGGGTCCACAACAACCTGCGAACGCTCGTCGAAAACATAGTCTTCGATTTCGACAAATCCATATAAATCACTCTGATAGACCTGTTTCACGAATACTTCGTAGACCTTGCCCTTGTTGAGGAAGGTTATCTTGTAAAGTTCTGAGGAATTTCCCATGACTATCAATCTCTTATACTTTGGACGGCGGCGCTGTAATGGAACATCTTCAGGCGCCCTCAGTGTCTGCATAGGGGCATGTTTTAGCGAGTACACCTAATATCAGGCTAGAAGCTCGAATTTCAAGTCATTATGCGTCAAATCGTAGTTAAGTACTGCTGATTTTTGCTGTTATAATTCGCCTCCTTTAGAAATTAGTCCACTGCACGGAAATACTGTGAAACCTGAACAGAGTGTCACTCAGCCTAAAATAGCGCCGGAAATAACCGACAGCCCCACAACTGCGACAAAGAAAGTCTTCATTAAGACCCACGGCTGCCAGATGAACGAGTACGATTCGAATCGTATGCTCGACCTCCTGAAGGAAACACACAACGCGGAGCTCGTTRATGATCCCGCAGATGCTGACTTACTGCTACTTAACACCTGCTCCATTCGCGAAAAGGCGCAAGAAAAGGTTTTCCATCAACTMGGTCGATGGCGCAGCCTAAAGGWARCGAAGCCTCATCTRAAAATTGCTGTCGGTGGCTGCGTRGCGAGYCAGGAAGGMGCKGCCATAGGTAAACGCGCACCTTATGTCRATGTCATCTTCGGCCCACAGACCCTGCACAAACTGCCCGCAATGCTGGATGCCAGCGGCAACGGCAAGCCAATAGTGGATATTAGCTTCCCTGAAATCGAGAAATTCGACCACCTGCCGCAGCCCGATGCCTCCTCCTGCCAAGCCTTTCTTACTATCATGGAAGGCTGCAGCAAATACTGCAGCTTCTGCGTCGTACCTTATACGCGCGGAGAAGAAGTCAGCCGGCCGTTAGACGATGTGCTCGCGGAAGCGGTCCATCTGGCAGAACAAGGCGTGCGAGAAATCAATCTTCTCGGTCAGAATGCCAATGCCTACCGCGGCCTAAGCCACGAAGGCAATATTGTAGACCTGGCCACATTAATTCAGTACATATCCAGCATAGAAGGCATAGACCGAATTCGCTTTACTACATCGCACCCGATCGAATTCTCGAGCTCTCTGATCGATGTCTACGGGCAGGTTCCCGAGCTAGCAGATCATCTACATCTTCCCGTGCAGAGTGGCTCGGATCGAATCTTGGCTGCCATGAAGCGCGGACACACAGCACTCGAGTATAAGTCGATCATCAGGAAGATTCGCAGCATTCGGCCAAACATCAGCCTCTCGTCCGATTTTATAGTCGGATTCCCTGGCGAGACTAACGCCGATTTCGAAGACACGATGAAGCTAATAATCGAAATAGGCTTCGACACGTCATTCAGTTTTATTTATAGCGCTAGACCAGGAACGCCTGCCGCTGATCTAGTCGACCTAGTTCCTGCACAGGAAAAGAAACACCGATTAGCGACACTGCAATCACAGATCGTTCAACAGGCGAGTGCAATCAGTGCCGCCATGGTTGGTAGCGAGCAACGAATCTTAGTTACCGGTCAGTCAAAAAAACACACAGGTGATCTACAGGGGCGGACTGAAAATAACAGGGTAGTAAATTTCAAATGTGACGATGCGTCCCTCATTGGCAACTTTACGAACTGTACAATTACCGATGCACTACCAAACTCTCTGCTCGGCTACATTTAGTATCTTGTGATCGATCCATTGCTTGCTATACTGACTCCATCACTCTTATTTCTTTGAGGTAAGCTTCAACTGCATGACAACTCACACCCTCAGTTTGACTCTGAAGCCAGACAACGCCCAGCGACTCTCCAACCTATGCGGGCGCCTAAATGAACACATACACCAGATAGAAGGCCATTTTTCACTTAGCATTCAACAGCGTGGCAATATTTTTCAAATCTCGGGCAGTGAACTGGCGACCGCTGACGGTGAATATATACTTGAAACTCTCTATCAGGCAACGTCTCAGGGCAATTTGCTGAATCCAAATTTGGTGCACCTAGCTCTCCAAGACACATTGCCATCAGAGCCTGGTAAAAACAGCAACGAGTTCGAGCAGTTACTTATCAAGACACCAAAGTCTTCGGTAAAACCGCGCGGCAAGCACCAGTGCGATTACGTGCGTAGCATCCATCAGCATGACATCAATTTTGGTATCGGCCCAGCGGGTACTGGAAAGACTTACCTCGCTGTCGCCTGCGCGGTCGAAGCACTTCTCAAAGAAGAGGTAAGTCGCGTGCTTCTGGTTCGCCCTGCAGTGGAAGCGGGTGAGAAATTAGGCTTCCTACCCGGAGACTTAGCACAGAAGATCGATCCGTATCTGCGCCCCCTCTACGATGCGCTTTACGAAATGCTTGGTTTCGAGAAGGTCTCAAGACTCATCGAAAAAAATGTCATTGAGGTTGCTCCGCTGGCCTATATGCGTGGTAGAACACTGAATAATTCATTCATCATTTTAGATGAGAGCCAAAACACGACCTGCTCGCAAATGAAGATGTTTCTAACCCGCATCGGGTTTGGCTCCACCGCGGTAATAACCGGCGACGTTACGCAAATAGATCTACCTAAAGGAACGCGGTCCGGCTTGATACACGTGAGCAAAGTGCTAGAAGGCATCAACGAAATCGGTTTCACCTATTTCGAGGCAACGGATGTAGTACGCCATCGCCTCGTGCAAAGAATTGTCGAAGCTTACGATGAGTTCGATCGAAGTTCCGTATCTGCATTGAACAGCAAAGATTCGCAGCAGGCCAATGATCGCGACAGTTAACATTAGTAATAGCTGTGCGGGTAATTGGGTGCCTAGCAACGAGCAATGTGAAGACTGGCTCAACTGCGGCTTACAGGTCGCGGCACAGAGCAAGCCTTGCAGCATCAGCTTGAGCTTCATTGATGAGGCGAGCTCAAAATCTCTAAATAACGATTATCGAGGAAAGAACAAGCCAACCAATGTCTTGTCCTTTCCAGCCGAATTCCCAAGCGAACTGGCAGAGCAAGTAGGCAGCTATCCCTTAGGGGATATCGTGATTTGTCCCACCGTTGTTGAGGCGGAAGCCTTAAATCAAGGCAAGGAGCTGATCGCACACTGGGCACACCTCACAATACATGGCCTTTTCCACCTCTTAGGGTATCTACACGATCAGCAAAGCAATGCAGCAGAGATGGAAAAGCTAGAAATTAATACACTGGAAAGACTTGGAATCCCCAACCCTTATTTGTTAGTGTGATTACCAAGAGCCAATTCCTCCTTCGACAATTCCAATGAGTATCGAAGACTCGCTCTACAGAAAAAGAGAACGCAGAGAATGACTGACGACGAATCAAGCATCGATCCAAGACCTAAGTCCTGGATCGATAAAATAGCGCAAGTGTTTTCCGACGAGCCTACTGACACCAAAAGCCTTCTCGAACTCGTTCGAAATGCAGAAGCGGACCAAGTCCTCGATGCTGATGCACTCAGCATCATCGAGGGCGCGCTACAGGTCTCCAGCATGCAAGTGCGTGACATCATGATCCCCAGATCCCAGGTGGTCACCGTTCCCGCTGATCTCGACGCTGTTGAGATAATCGAACTCATTACCAAGGCTTCGCACTCCCGATTCCCAGTTATCGGCGACAATGTAGACAATGTCTTAGGCATTCTTCTCGCCAAAGATCTGTTGCCACTCGCCCTGAATAACGCGGCACAGAAGTTTCGAATCAAAGATGTCATTCGCCCCGCCACCTTCGTCCCAGAGAGCAAACGCCTGAATGTCCTGCTGAGAGAGTTTCGCGAGACGCGTCAGCACATGGCAATCGTCATTGATGAATACGGCAGTGTCTGCGGCGCAGTAACTATCGAGGATGTTCTAGAGCAAATCGTAGGCGAGATTGAAGACGAATACGATGTAGATGATGACAGCTATATTAAAAAATTCGACGAAGAGAATTACATCGTCAAGGCGTTAACCCCAGTCGATGAGTTCAATGACTATTTTGCCACCTCATTCAGCGACCAAGAGTTCATCACCTTCGGCGGACTCGTGCTGCAACAATTTGGGCACATTCCAGAGCGCGGTGAATCTATTACAATCGGTAAATTCTTGGTAACCATCCTGAATGCCGACAGTCGGCAAATAAAGTTGATCAAGGTCACATCGACAAAACCAACTGATCAGGAGTAGGCATTCGCCTAAGTTTTTACTCCCCACCCCCTACCTGTTAGCAGCGGTCTGCGGTATGCTTGCAGGCATTGCAATACCTTAAATAAATCCAGTTAATTCACATAGTTAGAGATAAAATGAGCAGTATCGACCCACAGTATCCTCCACAGACGGTTGAAGCCGAAGCGCAAATCTATTGGCAAGAACACGAAAGCTTTAAAGTCAGTGAAGACAAGTCCCTAGAAAAATTTTACTGCCTATCTATGTTTCCCTATCCAAGCGGGCATCTGCACATGGGCCATGTGCGAAATTACTCCATAGGCGACGCAATCGCACGCTACCAGCGCATGCTTGGCAAGAATGTCTTACAGCCAATGGGATGGGATGCCTTCGGACTCCCTGCCGAAAATGCTGCCATTGCTAATAAAGTACCGCCGGCAAAGTGGACTTATAGCAACATCGACTACATGCGTGAGCAGTTGCAGCGACTTGGCTATGCCTACGACTGGAGTCGAGAGATTGCGACCTGCCACCCTGACTATTACCGTTGGGAGCAATGGTTCTTCCTTCGCCTCTTCAAGAAAGGGCTTGTTTACAAGAAATCCTCTGAAGTAAATTGGGATCCAGTAGATCAGACCGTGCTCGCTAATGAACAGGTAATAGACGGACGCGGCTGGCGCTCAGGCGCGGTTGTCGAGCGTCGCGAGATTCCACAATGGTTCATCAAGATTACCGATTTCGCCCAGGAACTTTTAGATGACCTTGATGATTTAGATGGCTGGCCAGAGAAAGTACGCACCATGCAGGCGAACTGGATTGGCCGCTCGGAAGGCATCGAGCTGAATTTTACAGTTGCGGGTGAAAGCGACGAATCGCTGAAGAAGCTTAGCGTCTACACCACAAGGCCGGACACCCTAATGGGTGTTACCTATGTGGCACTCGCCGTGCAACACCCACTTGCAAGAAAGGTCGCCGAATCAAGTGCAGTCGTTGCCCAATACATCGAACAGCAAGGCAATATCAAAGTCGCCGAGGCGGAGATGGCGACCATGGAGAAGACCGGAATTGACACCGGCCTAAAGGCTATTCATCCGATCAGCGGTAAAGAACTGCCAATCTTTCTAGCCAACTTTGTGCTCATGAGCTATGGATCTGGTGCTGTAATGTCAGTACCTGCACACGATCAACGCGATTGGGAATTCGCGAAAAAATACCAACTACCTATTCAGCAAGTGATTCAGCCAAGCAGCAACGAGGAAATCTGTGATTTAGAAGCCAAAGCCTTCACAGCGAAAGGAACGCTTATAAATTCAGGAGATTTTGACGGTCTAGATTTCGAGGCAGCGTTCGCTGCCATAGAGAGTCACCTAAGTGAACGTAAGCAAGGCTACAAAAAGGTCAACTTCCGCTTACGTGACTGGGGTGTATCCCGCCAACGCTATTGGGGCGCCCCTATTCCCATAATCAACTGTGAGCACTGCGGATCTGTAGCCGTTCCCGATGAAGACCTGCCAGTCATTCTGCCCACAGATGTGGAAATAGACGCGAGCGGCTCACCTTTAGGCAAACTAAAAGACTTCGTAGAAGTGGATTGTCCTCAGTGCAAATCGAAGGCGAAGCGCGAGACTGATACCTTCGACACGTTCATGGAGTCCTCTTGGTATTACGCGCGCTACGCCAGCCGCGATCAAGAAGAGAGCATGTTAGACGAGCGCGCAGACTACTGGCTTCCGGTAGACCAATACATCGGTGGCATCGAGCACGCTATCTTGCATCTGCTGTACGCACGCTTCTTTCATAAATTAATGCGTAACGAAGGGCTGGTGAGTTCCGACGAGCCATTTAAGCACCTTCTGACGCAAGGCATGGTACTCAAAGACGGCAGCAAAATGTCGAAGTCAAAGGGCAATACAGTTGATCCACTGCCATTGATCGAGAAATACGGAGCGGACACTGTGCGCATGTTCACCATGTTTGCATCGCCTCCCGACCAGTCACTCGAATGGTCAGATAGCGGCGTAGAAGGCAGTTATCGCTTCCTGAAAAGGCTTTGGAAGATCGTTGCGAATCATAAGCCAATACTCCTAGAAGACTTCTCTAAGCTTAAGCTTAACGAAGAACAGATCAAACTACGCCGAAAAACCCATCAGACCCTACAGAAAGTAACAGACGACTATGGCAGGCGACATACCTTCAACACTGCTATCGCCGCCACCATGGAATTGCTGAATACGGTTACTCGTTTCACTAATACCTTTGATGGTGAGAACGATCAAAAGGTCATACAAGAATCTTTGGAGACAGCGATTCTGATGCTGGCCCCCATTGTGCCGCATTTCTGTCACGCTCTGTGGCAACACCTCGGCCACGAGGGCACGGTAATGAATGCCTCTTGGCCCATCGTCGATGAATCGGCACTAACCCAGAGCTCAATCACTGTTGTACTACAGGTGAATGGTAAGCTGCGTGATAAAGTAGAGGTAGCGAAAGATATCAGCAAAGATGAGTTAGAAAAACTCGCGTTAAACAATGAGGCTGTTAAACGCTTTATTGCGGATAGCACTATCAGGAAGGTAATCGTTGTCCCCGGCCGCTTGGTCAATATCGTCGCTAACTGAATGCTGGAAAATTCATGACCCACGGATTTTTTCTTAGAACGCTTGCCCTTTCTACGTTATTGCTAGTTCTCAGCAGTTGTGGATTTAGTCTGCGCGGCAGCGATGTACTATCCGCCAATTTCAGTGAACTGCAGTTTTATAGTGAACAACCCAATAGCGAGCTGGCCCGGCTACTACGTCGTAGCCTCGATGGTGCAAAGGTGAATGTCACTCTAGTCAATCTAGATGAGGCTGATTCACATGTAGCTCTGCTAGGAATTGCGAATGAGCAGCTTGTCTCTCGAGCTGTAACTATAAATCCCCGTGCACGAGCTGCACAAATCGAGTTGCGCCTATCGGTGGACATGGGACTAATGCTAGCTGAGAAGACCCTGCTAGAACCCGAAACTCTATTTGTAGAGCGAACCTACTTTCAAGATGTCGAGAACATCAGTGGCAATCAAGAAGAGGCGGAGATCATCTCCGCTGAGATGCGCAGAGAATTAATTGGCCAAATGATGCGGCGATTAGCTGCGATCAATACCATTTAGAATTTTTGCTTGCTATGAAAATAAAGCCAGAACAACTTTCCCGAACCCTCACTAGCCAGGACCTACCTTTGTACTGGCTGAGTGGCGATGAACCTCTGCTAATGATCGAGGCCGCAGACCTGATTCGAAATCAGTATAGGGAGAATGGATATACAGAAAGGGAAATTTTCAATGTCGATAAGAGCTTCGACTGGGGCCAGTTTTTGCAGTCGACCGGCAATCTTTCTTTGTTCGCAGAGAAAAAAATCATAGAGGTACGGCTTTCGAGCGCCAAGTTGGAAGACGCCGGCAAGAAAGCAATCCAACACTATCTTAGCGATTTAAATCCCGACTATCTCCTATTACTAAGCGGGCCGAAATTAGACGCCGCCACACTTAAAACCAAATGGTTCACTGAAATCGAGAAACATGGCGCTTTCATGCAGATTTGGCCAATCAATAGAGAGAATCTCGCTCCATGGCTGAAACAAAGACTTCTGCGGGAGGGAATTCAGGCAGATGCCGAGGCGGTCCATTTACTCGTCGATAAGGTTGAGGGCAACTTACTAGCCGCCATGCAGGAAATCGAGAAGCTAAAACTGCTTGCTTCAGGCTCGAGTGAAAACACCCTACAACTGGATGCAAAAACCGTCATGCAAGTAGTAGCTGATAGTTCACGTTATAACGTCTATCAATTAATTGATGCCGCCCTACTCGGGGATGTAGCTCGGGCGCAAAAGATGCTGGTCGGACTCAAAAATGAAGGAGTTTTCTCTCTCATCATTTTGGCTGCTGTTTGCCGAGAATTGAGAACGCTGCTGCCTATGTTAGAAAAGAAACGCGAGGGTCAAGGAGTCAACGCTATCATTCAGTCCGCACGAGTTTGGTTCAATCGCAAACAGGCAGTAGCTACCGCGCTAGCACGACTCGATGCCCAGAGTGTTTGGAAGCTCTTGGACCATAGCCGTCTGATCGATCAAAGCATTAAAGGGCTATCCAAAGCAAACCCCTGGGATGAGCTCAGCCTGCTTCTCTTACATCTTAGCGGCGCTAATTCTGGCCCACCATCTAATCAGCACCATAGCTCTCGCGCGAATACCATTCGTTCCTAGAAAGCGAACAACCCACTTTAGTAGCGGGCAATCGCTGTTAATCATGTGGTATTTTCACCTGTATCTCAACTTTAGATAAGATTTGCCAAAATTTGTCCCAGTATTTCCCGTTCTTCCCCCTATCTCGAGACGGCTTATCATATAATATGCGAAAAACATGTGCTTAGACACAGAGTGATTTCTTGATCTATCTGCTTCACAAGCTTTCCCCAATACGCCCTGCGCTGACCACCCTATTTCTAGCACTAGCTTTCTTGTTCCTGTCCGCCTCATTTTCCTCGGCTGCTGAACTCAGTATCACGCAGAATCAACTGCCGGTGAATCTGGGCCCCTATCTAGATTATTTTGAAGACCCTGACCGTGCATACACCATTGAACAGATGACCTCTGATTCGATCAAATGGCAGCGATCCACCCAAGCTATTCCTACCATGGGCATGAGCAAGTCTGCACATTGGTTTAGCATAGTCCTTAGTGGCGAGAACATGCTGGATGAAGGCCTAGTGTTTGCCTTGGATTCTCCCGTAATCGATCGCGTAGAGTTTTACTTCGTAGATGGCGACACCGTAATACGCACCTCTGTTGTCGGTGATACTATTCCATTGTCACAACTCGACTACCCCTACCGGTTTCCAATAGTACCGTTCGAGATTGCCGAAGAAGGAAAATACAACAAAATTATTTTTCGCGCCGTCTCGTCCACGGGTGTTGAGATCCCTCTAACTCTTACTACCGTTTCATTATTGGCAGAAAGCCAGCAGAGCATCCTTGTATTCAATGGCGCATTGCTGATGATCTTCTTATTCTGCTTTGGTATCACCGTCATTCTTTTTAACTTTACACGAGACCCTCTCCTATTTGGCGTTTCACTGTTCTTTGGGGCTGGCGCTATCTTTTTGCTAACCCAGTCCGGGCTCGGTAGGATTTGGTTTTGGCCTGAGAGCATTGACGCTAATACCAGAATATCCCTGGTCGCATCGACCTGCTTAGTAGCTAGCATCTGTATAGTCGGACGAGCATTGCAGTTTGAAAATCGTTATCGAGATTCGGCAAACATAGTACTTCGGTTTCTCACCTATTCCATGATTCCTCTTGGACTGTACTATCTAATAGTTCCCCTAGGTCAGATTAACAGCGACAACGTAATTCCTATAATGGTGATCGGCCTGCTAGTCATGGTCGCGGTTCTAATCATGGCATCGATCACTGCGATTCAAGGCTCGAAGGCAGCTATCTATCTAGTTACAGCATGGGTATTAATCGTCTTAGCCTACAGCTCACTACTCGTTTACAAATTTGAGCTCATTGAAAGAGCTACGGCATCGCCAATAATTGGGGCGGCGCTCGCAGTTGCCGCAGTAATGTTTCTATTGATGGCTGTGGCTGAGTTTGTCCGCTCTAAGAGTGACGAACTAGTAGATGCACGTATGGAGACTAAAGCAAAAACAGATTTTCTGAAAAACGTGTCTAGAGAATTTTTAACTCCAGTCCACCTAATCCTTGCCAACTCGAAACGCTTAATGGCGGCTCACTCAGATAAACTGGATGATCCAACAAAACAACATATGGCGACTGTCATAAAGCAGAGCGACCATCTGCACAATTTGATAAACGACTTGCTGGAAATGGCGGAGCTTGAATCCGATAGTTTCGAGCCAGAATTTGAGTTAGTAGAGATGACACGCTTCCTAGGCGAAATTAAAAACACAATGTCGCCATCCATTATGGAAAAAGGGCTACAGCTAGAAACTGAATTCGCTTCGTCCAATTTGCTCGTACAAACCGATAAGTTACGCCTGCAGCATGTATTGATTAATATCATTACCAACGCGATTAAGTTCACCGAAAAGGGCAGTATCTTGCTTGCCTACAAGGCGGTCTATTTCCAACGCAGACTAGGCATCGAAATATCCATCGAAGACACCGGCCGCGGCATGAGTTCAGAATTTCAGCAAATATTGTTCCGTGAATTCTCGCGCGAAGAGGAAAGTTCCGAAAAAGATCCGCAAGGCACAGGCCTTGGATTGGTCATAGTGAAACGCATAGTAGAAAAGTTAGGTGGTGAGATCACGTTCGAGTCACAACAGAATGCGGGAAGTCGATTCCATATCAAACTGCCGCTTCGGGTGATTAAAGACTAAGAGGGGTTCTTAGCCTGTTTCTTTCTCCAACTGGTAGATCAGTTCACCCACGTCTTCCATCTTGCTCTCGAAGCCTTTAAGCGCATCAGCCAACCCCTGATTGTAATAGTATCCGCCTACTTCTTTAGAGAAGAAGTCCAGCAGGAACTCAGCATCGAAACTCCCGATCTCTTGCTGTAACTCGTCTTCAAAATATTTTTTCAATTTCGTTATAACCTCGGCCTTCACGAAATCATCAAGTTTAATTTCTGCCAACATCAAGCCCCTAGCTGCCGCGCCAAATCATTGAAATCTTCTGCTGTATAATCAAATTCACCGTCTGGATTTCTGTTTACTGGTCGCCCTGGGCCACGCTCTAAGGGACGAATTACGTAGGCTGTCTTGAGGCCGGTACGTGCTGCCGCACGCAGGTCTCCAGGGTGAGCCGCAACCATCATCACTTGCTCTGGCCTCAGACTCAGCAGATCAGCCGCTTTCAGATAAGCCTCAGGGTCAGGTTTATAGTGCCCGGACAGTTCGGCTGAGAGAATCGCATCCCATGGCAATCCGCCATTCTTCGCCATATGCGTCAACAAGGAGACATTCCCATTGGAAAGCGTCGTGATCACATATTTACTCTTCAATTTATTCAATCCCGATACCGTATCAGGCCAGGGAGAAAGCCGCTGCCATGCTTCGTTAAAATGAACAAGCTCCGCCTCACTCATTCCAGTCAAACTGTATTCCTCGACTAAATCATCGAGAATCATACGATGAAGATCGTCGATCTTCGTCCAGGGTAATTCGCCACTACGAACTTTGCTCATAGCGGGGCCATAACCCGAACGCCAACTATCCGCAAACCTTGCCCAGTCGACATTGTAGCCCTTCTTCGCGGCAAGCAATTGACCTTCGCGAATAATAGACCCACGCCAGTCAACAACTGTTCCGAAAACATCGAAGGTTAACGCCTTCACGCTATCTGCCACTGAATTATCAGCAGCATGGGAGAGTACAGGTAACACACCGATACCCAGCCCCACAGGCACCAGCGCAAGCTGACGCAGGAATTGTCTTCTGCTGGGTTGATTTCGTGGAGGCGATTGGATCGAATGTGTAGGATTTTTCAGCACGGCTATTCTCCTAAGTCTATAGAGCTAACGGCTCTTTTTAGGCTAAGCTAGCATACTGCCTGTTCTAAAAGAACGCCTACTGGAAATAAACAGCGAGGATAGCGAGAGGACAAATAAACTTAACGTAGAAGGGCCAGATTTTCCAGAACAGACCATGCTCCGCCTCTGGGCTACCTCGACGAATTTCGTCGAGTATTTCATTCCGACGCCATATCCAAGCCGCAAAAATGCAGATAAACAGGCTAAGTAGTGGCTGACTTCGCTCAGTGGTGAAGCTCACAACGCTATCAAATAGGAGATCGAAATTGAACACGATAACCAAGGAGATCGAGGTAATGATGGCGCCCACAATCATTGCGGCCTTCTCTCGAGGTAATCCTCTACTCTCAACAGCATAAGCAACCGGCACCTCCAGCATCGAAATAGAAGATGTGAGTGAGGCAATCGTCATTAAAGCAAAGAATGCCGCTGAAACCAGCAAGCCTATAGGACCCATACTGTTGAATAGTGCGGGAAGCACTGAAACGATGAGGCCAGGGCCAGCAATCAGGCCGCCTGCATCGTCATAAATTTGTACACCACTTTCAAGAGCCACATACATAGCCGGCAATATTAGCAACCCGGCTAAGACTGCAATCCCAACATCTAACAAGGCAACGAGACCACCGACGAGCGGCAAGTTCTCATCTTTGCTGATATAGGAGCCATAAACCAACATAGTGCCAACGCCAAGCGAGAGAGAGAAGAATGCTTGTCCCATTGCATTGACTAATAATTGCGGATCAGTGATACGCGAGAAATCAGGCACTAAATAGGCGCGCAGCCCATCCATCGCTCCCGGCAAAGTAAAAACATACAGAATCAATAACAAGAGAATAGCGACAAGTGAAGGCATTAGCCTTGATGCCCATTTTTCAATGCCATCCCTTACGCCAGCAGTAATAATAAGAACAGTCAGCACCATGAAAATGGTAACGAAGAGTGCATTGCGAATTTCTGTATCAGTTGTGAGCCACTGAGAAAAACTCGTCAGGCCTAACAGCCTTGAGAGAGGGTCTAGAAAGAATGCCATCATCCAGCCGCTAACAATGGCGTAGAAGCTGAGAATCAAACTCACTGTCAGTATGCCAACGAACCCAATGGCCAGCGCAAGGTACTGGCTCTTCTTGCCACTTGATATGGATTTCAATGCTGCCACAGCATTGGAGCGCGTATGGCGGCCAATAATGAGCTCAGCCATTAGCGCGGGATAGCCTAAAGCAAAGGCTAATACGAGGTAAGCGAAAAGAAATGCTGCACCGCCATTGCTCGCAGTGTTTGTAGGGAAGCCCCAGATATTGCCTAGGCCAACTGCCGATCCCGATGCAGCCATAAGAAAGCCAAATCTGGATGAAAATTCTCCGCGTGCTGCCACTGTTCTGAGTGCCCCTTGAATTTATCTATTGATCAAATGATTCCAGAGTGAAGCTTGCAGTTGCCGCATCGGTGAGAACAAAAACAACATTCGTCGCCACAGAAATAGATCCGCTTACATTTACCTCTAACGATGGAATTCGCAGCCGGCCATCGACAGTAGAATACTCGGCAATTCCTGCAAAGCTATCCCGGCGCGGAATTGCACTCTCCGCGTTTGCGCGGATAACTACATTCGGTGAGGTAGCCACAACATTAAAATTCATGCTGATCAGATCAGCTCCCGCGTCGATGCTCACAGAGGTAATGAGTAAGCCAGACTCGGACTCAAAAACATGCGGTGCTGAACTAAAACGCTGTGTTACCTCAGCATTGATATAGAGGAAGTCTCTAGGGTCGTTGTAGATCGGTGTGATATGCGGCGCATTTGGCGCCTTCGCACCAAGATCGACAATTGGCAAGGCATCGATCTCATCTACAGTAACCATCCCGTCGCCTAGCACGACTCCAAAGACCGTAAAACCACCATTGCTGGTGTCTAACGACCCGCTATTGTCGGCGACATTGACAAACCACTGATTTGTAGCGCTATTTGGGTCATCGCCCAGCTTGGCCATCGCAACCGTGCCACGCGTATTGGAGGCCCCGAACTCATTCTTAACCGGCGGGTCGCTAGGCACATCTATGGGCCCTTCAAACAGGCGGAAGCGAAAACCCCCTCCCTGCACTACGAAGCCATTGACGGCACGATGAATATAGGTGCCGTTGTAGTCATTGCGATTGACGTAGTTTAAGAAATTCTGGACTGTTTCTGGAGCTGAATCATCCAATAACTCAATCGAGTAGTCGCCAATACCCGTACTGATACGGACAATGGTCCCTGCCAGAGTAGTTGGGACATAGGCAAGGATGGAACCGAGAGCGATACGAATTGAGACGTTGGCGAATCTCTTTCCTAGGCTGCGCCGACTAACTGTGGTCATGAAAACTCCTGAAACTGCAGCTGTTAGAGGTATTTCTTATACCTATCTGACCGAGGCAGCATAGGTTAAGTTCCATTAAGATTCAACTCCCATTCCTAGGCTACAGATACCGCCAAGACAGGCTTGAGTAAGCGTAGCGTAAATACGCTTCCGGCCCGAAATCTGGCGTTCTCCGACTGCCACTCCAGGATTTTTAGCTGGCGATTCACCGCTCGTCTATGATATAACATGCGACCTTTCGAGAGTCTCCAGCTAGAAAGTTTTTGTCTAATCGTTCAGTAAAAATAGGTTCGCTTCACCTGTGCCAAATCATCAAAACTCACTCCCCGGTTTCGAAGCAGCAATTCAAGATTCTCTAGAGAAACAAAATGGAGATTCGCAAGTAAACCGGCAGGCCTCCATTGGCATCGGAATAGACTACGGCACAAGTAATAGCGCCGCAGCGGTATTCGATGGCACGAAAGTCCACCTCGTAAAGCTAGAGCAGCACTCAGTAATCATGCCTTCGGCGACCTATATAGATAAAGACTTCAAGATCAGCACAGGTCAGGCCGCGATCAATTGCTACATAGAGAGCAACACAGGAAGAACCGTTGAGCTGAGCGCGGAAATCTTAGGCGAAAGCAGAACCACCACAGGCCAGATCGGTGACAAGGGCCTACCCGAAGAAGGCGGTACGCAAGTCTTATATGGGCAGTCTTTCGTAGATGGTGGCCAACAAGGGCGCCTCTTTAGAGGCATTAAAAGGCTGCTAGGCAGCACCGACTCACCTCGACTAATGGTATTCGACCGGGCATTTCGGCTCGTCGCTCTTATCACTCCCCTACTGCTTAGAATAAGAAAAAGCATTATTCTACAGTTACCGAACAGAGCCTCAGCAGCTATCGATCATGCCTGTATCGGGCACCCAGTAAATTTCGAGGGTAGTGCCGAGAACCGAAACAGGGCCGCTCTCGACATGCTGTCTGAAGCCTATGGCTATGCTGAGTTCGTYAATCAGTCCTAYTACCCAGAGCCWATCGCCGCYGCCYTGAGCTAYCTTCATGAAAACCAAGAGCAWTCRGYRCAATCYCAGSTTCTRCTGGCKGTTGACTTTGGYGGRGGYACACTCGACYTATGYGTTATTCGYCGRGARCAGTCAGATTTCGAAGTCATAGCTACTCACGGTATAGGCCTAGGTGGAGACCACATCGACCAATTGATGTTTAGGAAACTGCTATTTCCACTTTTAGGCAAAGGCGAGCGCTGGAAGCGTGCAGGGGAAGACCGAGAGATAGAGACGCTATTYCCGTTTGAGGAATATGAAGACCTGTTACTAAACTGGGCCATTAGCTACATGCTCAATCAGAATAAATACACCACGCCATTAATGAAGAGAATTAGCGTAGGCGACGAGGCTTCTGTTAAATTTCAGCGTCTCTACGATATGATTAARAGCAACTACAGCTACTTAGTTTTTCAATGCATCAAGGAATTGAAGGCAGAGCTTTCTGAGGTTGATTCTGCAAWRCTAGACATACCTGAGCTCGATATCGAATTCGAGCTCAGTAGAGAAGAATTTGAAGYCATGATCAGCGGTCTGCTCGATAAATTCAGCCAATCAATAAATGACCTCCTACAACGCGCCGAACTAGAGAGCAGAGATATCGACCTTGTGATTCGCACCGGCGGCTCATCACTCATACCCGCCGTGAAGCGCATCTTGGAAGCCCGGTTTCCAGGCAAGGTTATCGAGCATGACCCATTCACTAGCGTAGCCGCGGGGCTCGCTATAGCAGACTACGAGAGACTGGGCGAGAAGCTAACGCAGGAATAAGCTGATACAGCGAACTGTCATAGCTCGACGCGAAGTGACTCCGCAGAGTCAGCGAAGGAAAGTGAGTAGATCTGCCCGTCTTTCTCTACATTAACTAGGTTGGCCTGATCTGGCCAGACGTCTCTTAGAGCAAGGTGCACTACGGACAGCGCGCTTATGTCCGGCAGCTGCCCTGCCTCCTGATAGACCCAAAGAAATTGACCTTCAATCTCCTCGCCTACATATTCAAGACTCAATTCGCTCGTCTCGCCTTGTGAATTCTCTACGGCAATAGCGAATCGGTTCATCACATAGCTACTGAAAAGCTTTCGCGAGTCAGCCGACTCCATTAAGTTCTGCGCTTCACCAAATACCAGACCAGCTGCGTGCTCAGCGTCGTGTATGAAAAAGCGATGCATCACTTCGATATTGCCGGTGCTACTATTAAATAGAATGCGTGTTACAGCCGTCTTCTGCTCATGGGCTGCACTCAGGCTAGATCCAAGGCAACACAAGAGCGTTAGCAGCGCGAGGACAGCCGCTCGCGGCCTGTTTAGCGCTGTTAGGGCATTTGGACTAGTTATCCTGCTCATCATCTTCATCGCTGTCCAGCTCTGTCTTGATATCATGCATGACATCTCGACGGATTAAGCCGCCACCGCCTTCGGATTTGAAACTCTCGATTCGCGAAGGGATGATTCGTCGCGGATAGTAGTTATTCTCTATGTCCGCGTCGGCTGTTTCCTGCATGGGATCGATTACTACACTAACCAGTTCACTTTTACTAACAATAAGCTTCTTAACCTCGATGGCATTTCTGCGCCATATCTCAGCCGGCAAGCGCATTTCTTCTTTGCTTCCATCGGCATATTCCATCTCTAGGATTATTGGCATGACCAAGCCACCTTCATTTGAAAACTCAAGAATGTAGTAATTCAAGTCTTCCGACACAGCTCTATCGAGTACCTCGCGCTCCCAGTCTTCGAGACCTTCCAAGAAGCTATTGTAGGTGTTTCGCTCTTTGTTCGTTACAGTAAACTGGTCGTTGTCGTCGTAGAAGTCGCGGACATCGAGGTTGCGCTCAACCCAAGTCTGCCTCCCCTCTTCGCGATTTCGCTGAATATACAGCGACGGGGGCAACGCCTTCTCGGTCTCACGCTGACGCGCATAGTCGATATCTGGGTTCGCTGTATCCATACGCATCTCATAGACTCTATCGAGAGAGATATCTACATGATCGGTAGTGTAGAACCAACCTCGCCAAAACCAATCCAGATCGATACCCGATGCCTCTTCCATCGTGCGGAAGAAGTCTGCCGGTGTAGGCCGCTTGAATTCCCATTGGCGTGAATATTCTTTAAATGCAAAATCGAAAAGCTCGCGCCCCATGATAGTCTCGCGCAAGATATTAATCGCCGTTGCTGGTTTTGAATAAGCGTTAGGGCCCAGACGCAACACGCTATCAGACTGCGTCATGATCGGAACCTGGGTCTGCGAAACCATGTAATCCACGATATATCTAGGCTCTACCCCCCACGGTATCTCTGCATCCCATTCGCGACCAGCAACGGAGTCAAGGTAACTATTAATACCCTCGTCCATCCAAGTCCATTGGCGCTCATCCGAATTCACGATCATTGGGAAGTAAAAGTGCCCTACCTCGTGAATAACGACACCAATTAGGAAGCGCTTCTCAGCTAGGGAATAGGTTCGAGACCCGTCATCCTGTAGCGTAGTGCGCGGGCCATTGAAGGTTATCATTGGATATTCCATGCCGCCGAGAAAACCAGCGTTCAAGGAAATTGCCGTCGGATAAGGGAAGTCGAAAGAGAAGCGGCTATAGACTTCGAGAGTATGAATAACAACTTCAGTGGATAGATCCGACCAGAGCGTTCCACCCTCTTTCGGGTAATAGGACATGGCCATAACCAGTTCCTGGTCCGCACCTTCTTGACGATAACCTTTCGCGTCCCAAATAAACTTTCTTGAAGAGCCCCAGGCAAAGTCACGCACGTTCTCTGCGGCGAACCGCCAAGTTTTTGTGTCGTCTACCCCTTCCCTTTCATTCTCAAGGGCTTCTTCGGGGGTTACAATGAAAATGGGCCGATCCGCAGTCGCTGCTTCTCGCAAACGATCGCGCTGCTCCCGTGTCAGAACCTGGTTCGCATTCTGTAGCTCTCCGGTTGCCGCCACAATATGATCCGAAGGCACCGTAAGCGCAACTTCGTAGTCGCCAAATTCTAGTGTGAACTCCCCTGAGCCGAGAAACTCCTTATTTGTCCAACCTTCGTAGTCGGTATAGGCAACAAGGCGCGGAAACCACTGAGAAATTGCGAACAGGTAGTTGCCATCTTCGTTCTCATCGTCCGGAAAATATTCATAACCGCCACGAGGCCGAAGCACATCACCATCGACTATGTTATAGGCGTAGTCTATTTCGAATTTGACATCCTGACCAGAGTTCAGGGGACGCGCCAGATCGATGCGCATGAGTGTTCCAACTACTGTATGCGCTAGGGAATTGCCGGAGCTATCTCGAACTGAATTTATTTCGTAGCCAAGGTCGGCGTCTTCGTTGTATTGAAGAGCACGCAGCTGGCCTAGACTGATACGCGCAGGAGAATCGAAATCAGGACTACTGCCGTTAAAGGTCGAGCTCATATTACCCATTGAATCGCTGCGAAAGCGGTTCTGGTCTAACTGCAACCAAAGATAAGTCAGCGTGTCGGGGGAATTGTTCTGATAACGTATTGTCTCAGTACCCGAAATACGCTGCGCATCTTCGTCGAGAGTGACATCTATTTCATAATCAACTTCTTGCTGCCAATATTGATGGCCAGGTTGACCGGACGCGTTTCTGTAAACGTTTGGAGTAGGCAAGACTTCATTCAGCTGACGAAACTTGTCCTGATATGATCCCTTCGTTTGTTGGATACCTTGCGCGACAATTAGGGAACTATTGATTAACACGCCAATCGCAGCTGCAAGCAAGACGATTCTCTTCATAACGACCGATCTCCTGATAGTTGGGTATCTCTGAACAATTTCATGATTACGAGATACCCTAGCTTTACCCAGATATAGGCCGCGAATAATACCGCGTTTTACTCGATATGTGGCTATCCATTTAATATCCACCTCTGTTCTGAGGTAGACTGAACTTTATGGAACTCATCATTGTTGCGATCCCGTTTTTCTTTCTGCTGATTTTTGTCGAATTCGCTTACGGCTTGTTACGCGGCAACAATACGTACCGCCTCAATGACAGCATAAACAGCCTCTCCATGGGTAGCCTAAGCCGACTGCAAGGCCTTGTAGTTCTAGGCTTTTCCGGCTCAATCTATGAAATCATTGTTACTAAGTACCAACTGGCTCAGTTATCAGATGACGCACTATGGGTCTGGATTAGCTGCTTCATACTCTACGATTTCGCCTACTACTGGAAACACCGCTTCGGGCACGAGGTTGCATTATTCTGGGGCTCTCATGTCGCCCACCACCAGAGCGAGGATTACAACTTGAGCACAGCGCTGCGTCAAACCAGCATAGATTTCTATGGCTTCCTATTTTATCTGCCCTTCTTCTTCCTAGGCTTTCCAGCTGAAATTCTATTCACGGTTGTGAGCCTAAACTTGATCTATCAATTTTGGGTTCATACCGAGCATGTGCCTAAGCTTGGCCCGATCGAATGGCTATTCGTTACCCCCTCGAATCATCGCGTTCATCATGCTCGAAATAAAATCTATGTTGATAGAAACTACGGCGGCGTGTTCATTCTGTGGGATAGGATGTTCGGCAGTTTTCAGGAAGAACTTGCAGAAGAGGCTGTCGTCTTCGGTCTGCGTAAACCATTGAATAGCTGGAACCCTATTTGGGCCAACGTGCATGTGTATTGGAGACTTACCCAGGACTTTCTCACAGTGCCTGGGATAAGCAATAAACTAAAACTCTTGTTCAAGCCGCCAGGTTGGCGAGCCGAACTACAACAGAGCCACTGCAAACTCGGCATTGAGGCTGTCGAGAGAACTGCGCGATTCGACCCAGCTATATCTACTTTCAGCCTAGTCTATGCCTTCGCCCAGTTTCTCTTTACTGTCATTCTTAGTTTAGCCGTGCTGCTCGGCGCAGCATCACTTAGTTACTCGCTAGTAAGCTTGGCGGTGACCTATCTGTTTTTTTCATTCTTTGTTACTGGCCTCTGGCTGGAAGGAAAGGAATTCGCACTTACTCTGGAGATAATACGCCTGGTATTTCTAGTGCCTTGTCTATTATTGCTCGATCTGAATTCGACAATAACAGCACTGCTGATCGGCAATGCAATTATCGCACTTCCATTGCTACTTATTGCTGGAACTAAACGAGTACAAATTCTGACTACGAGCTAATGGCTGCTCATTGCGACTTTTCTTCTGGGGATTTTTCTGTGCGCTTAGCTATCTATAAGCTCTATTGCTCTATTGCTCTATTGCTCTATTGCTCTATTGCTCTCTGTTAGCACGTTACTTTCTGTTAGTACGTAACGTCCTATTAGCACGCAACTTCCTATTAGAAATTGCTTAGTAACAACCTAAAAAAAAGGCAGAACAATCCGGTCAGACCCCGAGGATGACGCCTAAACCGGATTGCCTGCCTATTTATAAGCGAGCAACACTTTATAAGTGAGCAGCACTCGCAAAATTAAGTGTAGAGGAATTGAATTATTTATTGAGATGACGTCAAGGTTACGATCGGTTGACCGCGATTGAAGGAGTTACCGTTAAATGCTCGTGAGAGGAAAATCCAATAGCAGGACGCCATTTTCTGGATCACGTAATTCAAATCTCGCTTGCGAGGTTCTATCCAGCGCATCAGCAAAATTAACTCCCTCATCTAAACTACTTATGATAAAGGCAACACGTGTAGTTACACGGCTAGCAGGTGGTATCTCTATGGGAATAAATTCATAGCCTGCAGACTCACTTAACATGCCCTGTACTGTGGATTCGACGCTGAGGCTTGAGCCGGGAATTCGTTTTCTCACGGCTCTAAACAACACAACTTCGCCATCGGAATCGGTCATTCTTAGGAACACATTAACCTGCTTCGTAAACAGCTCAAGATTTCCTAAGCGCAATGCAGGTGTATAGATCGGGTAGCTGAACCCCACCTCGATAATTCCATTACTGGAACTGTCGGTAATAAACTCGTTGCTAACCTGCTCCCCGGTTAAGCCGATTCCAGCCTGATTAGGTAGCAAGATAAAATAATACACTAGCACTGGAATGAGCGCTGGAACGCAAACAGTCGCCGTGTATATCCCTGGCCTTCCAGAAAAAAGCGGATTAAAAGGATACGCTGCGATTAACGCCGCCACTATAGCTAACGACAATAACGCAGCTCGAATAAACAGTGGCTCATTGCCAATTCGAGCGGGATTCTGGGCTATAAATATCACCATCGACACAGCGACAAGAAACGCCGATATACAGAGGATGATCTTTTTTAACGTGGTGTTCATGACCGCCTTTACGAGCAATTCAAAAAGGGTGGCGGGGCCAGGGCTCCCTCAGACTTTTTTACCTTGAGCCTGCTTATCGGCATGATAGGAAGATCTCACTAAAGGCCCGCTAGCAACATGCTTAAACCCCAGTTTCTCTCCATAGAGACGCAGCTCATCGAATTCATCGGGATGCACGAAACGTTCTACCTTGAGATGATCCCTCGATGGCTGTAAATATTGCCCCAGTGTCACCATGTCAATGTTGTGAGCATACAGATCATCCATTACCTGTTTCACCTCACTAAGAGTCTCGCCCAGGCCGAGCATCAATCCAGACTTTGTCGTAACTGATCCCTTAAGGACTTTGTATCTCTTGAGTAATTCTAGGGACCAAGCATAGTCGGCACCGGGTCGGGCCTTCTTATACAATCTGGGCACCGTCTCCAGATTGTGATTGAACACATCCGGTGGCGCTTCCTTAAGAATGTCTAGAGCAATTTCCATTCTGCCGCGAAAATCTGGCACCAGCACTTCAACTTGAATGTCTGGATTCAACCTGCGCGTTTCGCTAATGCAGTTGGCAAAGTGTTGCGCACCACTGTCTTTCAAGTCATCGCGATCCACAGATGTGATCACCACGTAGCTCAAACCCATTTCACTGATGGCAGAAGCAAGCTCAATTGGCTCGTTTTCATTGAGAGGTTTTGGTTTCCCGTGGGCTACATCACAGAATGGGCAACGACGCGTACATATATCACCCATAATCATGAATGTGGCGGTGCCGTTGCTAAAGCATTCTCCTAGATTCGGGCAGGAGGCCTCCTCACAGACTGACGCAAGCTTATGCTCTCTTAGCTTCTTCTTGATGTGATTGATCTTCGGAGAGGCGGGAATCTTTACGCGAATCCAAGCAGGCTTACTAAGAAGCTCTGTGGTGGGAATGACCTTCACTGGGATGCGGCGAACCTTATCCGCGCCTCGAAGCTTCTCTCCTTCTACCAATGTATTTCTTCGCTTTCTTTCCGCCATTAGATTTGTATCTCACTCAGTCGAATTCGTAGAAGCTTTTCTCCTTCTACCAATGTATTTCTACGTATTCTTTCAGCCATTAGATCAACATCTCAATCAGTCAAATTTATAGTATTCGGAATAACCTAACCCACACAGCAACTTGTTACTGAGCACCTTGCTCACATCTTGCATGAGCGTGTCGGTCGCAGGGACATGGTCGGCGATCTGCGTGACAGCGAGGTCTTCAAAACCACATGGATTGATACGCGAGAATGGCTCTAGATCCATCTGCACATTTAGGCTCAAACCGTGATAGCTCCAACCATTGCGTATACGCAGTCCCAAGGCGGCTATTTTAGCATCATTCACGTACACACCGGGAGCCTTGACTCTATTGCCCGCCGCTATGCCAAATTCCCCGAGAGCCTGAATGATCGCCTTCTCGATAAGATCGACTAAGTCGCGTACACCCATCTTCCGGCGTTTCATATTCAGCAATAGGTACACTACCAATTGGCCCGGCCCGTGATACGTAACCTGACCACCTCGATCGATCTGCACTACAGGAATTTGAGCTGGGTTTAGGATGTGTTCCGCTTTGCCTGCCTGGCCTTGAGTAAAGACCGGCTTGTGGCTCAGCAGCCAAATTTCATCAACGCGATCTGGCTTGGCCTGTTCAACCAAGTAACGCATGGATTTCCAGATTGGCTCATATTCCTGCAGCCCCAATCTACGGACGACTAACGGCGGATGAGCTTGACCCTCACCTGAACTTAACTCTGCATTGAAGTGTTTATAACTGCTGAGTATCACTCTATAAGACCATCTTCACACTTTCRTGCRTCTTCAAGTCGTCGAAGAGTCTTTGCAATTGATCTACGCCTGTCGCCGTGATAATTATTCTTACCGATACGTAGGTGTTTTTCTTACTAACCTGTAGCTCGATTAAATCCGAGGAGATTTCCCCGGCGTGTYTTTCTACGATCGTAACAACCTCGGCTTGAAATTCGATACTCGCCACGCCAATAATCTTGATCGGGTAATCGCARGGGAATTCAATCTTGGGRGGRTCSATMACRGYATTTGGGTCCAGCTCTTTCRRCATCACCTACCCCGAAAACAGATTACTGAACATAAGAGTAATCCAATCGACGAAACGTTTAAGAAAGCCACCCTGTTCCACAGCCTGCATAGAAACCACTTGGCCCTGATAGAGGATATTATTATCCAGAACCACCCGAACCTCACCCATRATCTGCCTATCGCTGAGTGGCGCTCGAATYACCTCATCTACATCCACCGTAGCAGTCATTGCCTCTGCCTGGCCTCWTGGGATAGTAATATAAACTTCTTCTTCTATGCCTAGGTCTACAGAATTCTGCGCACCAGAATAAATAGGCACGTTAGTCAGCACTTGGTTCGCATCATATAGCTTGTGCGTCTCATAGTAGCGAAAACCATAGGTAAGTAATTTCTGTGTCTCTATTGCTCGAGCTTCTTCACTAACGGTGCCCATGACCACAGAAATCAGTCGCATGCCATCACGCTCAGCTGAAGCGACGAGGCAATAACCCGCCGCATCGGTCCAACCCGTTTTCATTCCATCGACATTGCGATCGCGAAATAGCAGAGTATTTCGATTTGACTGACGAATACCGTTATAGGTAAATTCCCGTTCTGCATACAGAGGATAAAACTCCGTATGATTGTTAATCGTGGCCTGCGCAAGCAGGGCCAAATCACGAGCCGACATCGTATTATAGTACAGCTCGGTGTCCAATCCGCTGACGTTCATGAAGAAGCTTTGCGTCAGCCCAAGCACCTCGGCGTATTGATTCATCATGTCCGCGAAAGCCTCTTCGCTTCCTGCAATATGTTCAGCGATTGCCACACTGGCATCGTTTCCAGATTGAATAATAATGCCGCGAAGCAGGTCTTCCACTTTGACCATTGTGTCTACGCCGATGAACATTTTGGAGCCTTCCATACGCCAAGCTTTCTCACTGATATGCACTTCATCAGTCAGCGCTAGATTGCCGCTAATAATCTCTTCGGCGGCGACATACGCGGTCATTATTTTAGTGAGGCTCGCCGGAGGTAGTGCTTCATCGGCATTCTCTTCAATCAGAATGTGCCCTGTCTTTGCTTCCATCAGAATATAGCTAGTTCCAGCTATCTGCGGCG
>JAESUT010000111.1 GCA_016762995.1 Gammaproteobacteria bacterium
TCCGTTTAGTTATCCGTTTAGTTATCAATTTAGCTATCGACGGGCCGGCCACCAACAACAGGCTTATTGCGCATCCATCTCCGCGCGGCGCGCGCCGGCCAAAATGCCAGGCAGACCATAGTTGCCTTCATGGCAGGCATATTCATAGGGCTGAGTGTCTGTCGCATTGAAAACCATCTCGCCGCTCCAAGACTCAGTGTAGAAAATTGAATCTCTGACCTCGAACTCATACAGGATCTGCTCATCAGAGGAGCGGCTAAAACGCTCGATAACCACTCCCTGATCCGACAGCGCCGCAATATTGCGCAGTGCCTGCTGTGGATGCAGCTTTCTAGTCTCCACCACTAGTACATCACCATCCCAATGCGCGACCGAATCACCTAGCCAAGGCTTCCAGGCATCTGGACGGTGATCTTTATCGATAGGAATGATACGCGCGTCATGTGCCATCTCTACCATGATCATCACATAGTCGTCTGTCTGTACGATCTGATACATGTTGTTGTACAAGACATTGTTCATGGGCGGGCCACCAGTACTACCGAATCCGATAATGCAACGCTCACCGAGTGCGCGTCCTTCTGGGCCATCATTGCCTGAAAATTTAGCGCGATTTTCCTGACGCAGCCTATTTCCCTCTTCGGAATAGGGAATGCGCCCGTTCTCGGGGTAGGTGATCCACGAAGTGCGGTACTCGCCTTTGACGTAGCCAAAGGTGGAACCTGGGTCTACCCAGAATGCGTTGTAACCTCGACCTAGCCCAAGATCTTTACCTGATGGCAACTCGCCCTGTACTTGATTGTCATCGGTAGCTTGGCGTACGTTCTGATGATGGTTCGCCGTGAGCTCACCCAACTGCTCTAGAGCAATGGTGAGTCCGACCTGCTCATAGTTACTGGAACGCTGCATCGTGGTCAATGAGGCGTTGGTCCAGAAGCCCTGCAAGTCCGGCTTGCCTGAGGCAGTTCTCCCAGGCTCGTAATTTTCGGCGGCCATTGCTGAACTGCTTAAAGCWATTRCRGCAAKGGTGATTAGTTTGTTGAACGTAATCATTGCGTTAGTTCTCCGTTAGGCCAATGYTCCAGCCCTGCGCTCGCTATTGAACGCTCTGTAGATGTAAGCTATTGAAATTAAACCACTACATGGCATTAATCAAGCGCTATTCGGCCAGCTGAGCGTGCCATCTGTTACAAATTGAAATGACCTTAAATGCCACTAAGGCGCATTGTTAAAACTACAGTTAAACTGAATATTCGCTACGCTATTTGAACCGATAGCGTTATACAGCCGACCCATCATCTAATGACTATTATGCACAGCTTGAAAGAACGCAGTTTCAACGAATGGCTTGTTATTGAGAGTCAGCGCGGGGAGAAAGATGCATTCAATACCTTGATTAAAAACTGGGAACAGCGCTATTTCTTGTACGCCCTGAATAGGCTGAAGAATCGGGAGGCGGCGAAGGATGTAACACAGGAGTGTCTGATCTCCATTAGTAAGAGTCTGCACAAACTGTCCGACCCTGCCAGCTATCCTAAATGGAGTTTTCGCATAGTAGAGAGACGCTGCGTGGACTGGCTACGCAAGACGATACGCGAGCGCGAATTTATTCAAGTACAGCAAGAACTGCCAGAGATTCCAATTCGCGACAGCATCGAAGAGAAGATAAGCGTCGAACAACTGTTGTCGAAGATGGATGCCAGGCTGGCAACGATTCTAAGACTCTACTATCTGGAGGCATTAACGATTCGGGAAATAGCCGAAGTCAGTGACGTGCCAATCGGCACCGTGAAGTCCCGGCTTTTCTACGCACGTAAGATGATGATAAAACTACTGGAGGTTGATCATGAGCAATATTGACGAGCAGATCCGCAACGCCCTAGCGGCAGAAGATCAGAAGGCGATCGATGAAATTGACGACAGTGCCGGCATATTCGAATTGATAGGCCTTACCTTTAAGGGCAAGCAGGCTTGGATAAGCTATTACATGTATTTTCTAGGGATAGTTGTAAGCGCTTTATTTGTCTATTTCGTAATTCAGTATCTGGGTACTTCCGATATTAAATCCAGCCTCAATTGGGCACTTTTGATACTTGGCTGTGGTTTCATTATCACTATGATAAAAATCCTAGGTTGGCAACAAATTCAGAAGGCCGAGCTAATGCGCGAGATTAAACGACTGGAAATGCGCATCATGTTAATTTCGGAGCAGAATCAGCGGTAAAACATCAGGATGTACAATTAAGCTAGCACAAGAGCGAAAAACCTCTGGAGTTAGTCAGCCAGAGGCTCCCGCTAAGCCGCTTAATTCTAAAGCCACTCGTCGATCGTTTTGATCTCTGCTCCTGCTCTTATAAAAAGGTATTGATTCACAAAGAAGTCAACCACCCTTACTAGAAATGGGGATTACTACCACTCCCAGCACCGTGAGCTGCACCAGCAGTTCCGTGAGGCGCACCACCCCCAGACCCATGATGAGATCCACCTGCAGACCCATGAGGCGCATCTCCTGCGGACCCATGATGAGACCCATCTGCAGACCCATGAGGTGCATCACCTGCAGACCCATGATGGGACCCAGCCATTGCTCCGTGAGCCCCGTCCGTAGAGCCATGATGAACATCATCCATCGCTCCGTGAGCCCCATCCACAGAGCCATGATGGGATCCATGTGCTGCCCCTACGTCTGGATGGTCTTGCGCCAAAACACTGCCCTGCATCAACAGCATTGTCAAAACCACGCCCGCCAATGAATTCAGACTGGTTGGTTTAAAAGCAGACAAAGTCTTCATCTTTAATCCTCACATTCTTTGTAAAATAGTTTTTAGTTAAGCTCTGAGACCGATAGAGAATATAGACATTTCAAGAAATTAGCTATTCGCTACGCCAATTCAACCTTCTCAAAAAAGAGCAGCTATAGCCGTGCGCGCAACATCTCAGTACAAAACTAGTAACGCCAGTTTGTTGCCTAACGGGCAAATACTGTGCATCCTGTAGTAACTACAGAATACAGATCTAGATCGATTTTAGTGAGAAAATTATGAACGCAATCCCCATTGGCAAGTTGTCTGTCGCAACTGACGTTAATATTGAGACCATTCGGTATTATGAGCGTGAAGGTATTTTACCTCTACCTAAACGAAGTGAAAACGGGCGGAGAATCTATTTTGAGGAGGATGTAAGAAGACTAAATTTTATACACAAATGCAGAGGACTTGGCTTCTCATTGAAAGAAATTCGCGGCCTTTTGTCACTAGTCGACACTGGAGATTTTACTTGCGGGGAAATTCACGCCTTGACGATTGAGCATACGAGGCAGATAGCAGAAAAAATTGAAAATCTGCGCCGAATGCAGGAAGTGCTCTTAGAAATGGCCGCTCATTGCAGCAAAGGTAAAGTGCCGGACTGCCCTATAATTGACAGTTTATATGAATAATCATTTGTCTATGAAAACTTGCCGCGAAAATTGCAAACGTATCAATTCAACTAAATTGGAACTAGTTCACTGCACTGAGGCTATCTAGTTTTTCAGCTAATTCTTCCGCTGCGATTGGACCAACTGATCGAAATATTTCCTTCCCGGTAGCATCCAGCACCAACAACGTTGGCATGCCTACAACATTGTAAAAAACTGCACTTTGAGGGAAAAGATCAGTATCAACTTTGGTAAAGATATAGTTTTGAAGCGCGGATTGTACATCCGTATTGTTTAGGGTTTGCTGCTCCAACGCTTTGCAGGCGATGCACCATTCTGCGAAGAAATCGACAAAAACCAACTTCCCTTCTACACGAGCACTTGTTAGCGCAGCGGCAATTGGCTCCGGCACTTCACCTTCAGGAACAAGCTGCTTCATTTCGGAAACACCATCAAGCGCTAAGCGAGGCGTATAGCCTAAGCTTAGAATCGCCTCATACATATCATCCAGCGAGGTGATGTTTGAATCATACTCAATGCTGAAAGCATCCCTATCGAGTATCATCTCAACATGTTCTTCTGACTCTATTCCAGGCAACTCTGACAGAGCTGCTACGACGCTCTCGGGTCAGCTTAGTCAAGTAACGCCGCCGCGACTCTTCATCATGCCTTCGACAAACAATGTCACTTTGGATAACTCCGACTCTAATGCAGCCGCCTGAACACTAAGCGATAGCATAAGTGCCGCAATGAGAATGGACGCTGATCCCAGAGTCTGGATGAAATATTTCAAGGCTAACAAACTCTCTAATGATTCGATTTGGGATATAGCATAGAACCTGTACCTACTATAGGAGCAAGCTTTTTTCTGCCATCTAAGAATAAGTACTGAATTTTGGCAAATCCCACAACACATCTATGAAGGTGCGCTTTGGCTGTGAGCGGGCGAAAGAAGACGCCCTCTGCCCCCTATTTCCCCCTTGTCTGCCCTGCCTCGGCTCGAATTTTGTGCAATACACAGCTRACCAATAAGAATTGGGCRACATAATAACTTGTCATTATTAGCCAGTCCGCAGCAGGAACCTCAATCACGAACCGATTAATGGCAATAATCGAGTCTGAAAAAATAAAGACTGCAGCACCAAGCATGGCGCCTTTGATGGTAGATGTGTTGGCGCTTAGCCCCATATAGGTGATCACCGAAAGATAGGCAATAACAGGGAGCCGCATCTCACCCGCATAATTCCACATGACATAGGCCATCACTAAACTGGCAGCCGTCAGCAAAAGGCCTATTGGGTAGTTTACGGACCAGCTGCTGTGATATCTAAAAAACAGGCTGCCGTAAAGAAATTGAGCAAGCAAGAAGGAAGAAAGCCCCGGCACGAATAGATCCATTTCGAGCAATACATCGCCGCCCATACTGAAGAGAAGTGCTAATAATAAATGACCACTCAGAGAATTGATTCCAGCTCTAACGGCAAGAAAGCTCAAGAAAAGAATCGGTACAATTTTTAGTAAGGCGGAAATTTCAACGGCTGCAAATGGCGCTACCAGCAAATAACTTAGACATAAAAAGCCATAAAGTACAGCGGTTCGATCTAAAGAAAAATTCACAGGAAATCCTCTGACAGTACTGGAAATTATCAATTGGAAAATAAAACAGGAGCTCGCAAAGCTGATGGCTCTACTAGTTAGTAGAGCTTATTAATCGGCGAGGGACCAAACGACCTCCAGGTCCCCTGATGTCTCGATCCGCTGCTGTCGCCACGTGACCAATCGCAGACTCCACCCAAAAATACACTCAACAACTGCTGATACTCATCACTCGTAAATGAGATAGCATAGTCGGCTAAATCGATACGCTTTAACTGGCAGCTCACAATGTCATTCGCCAACGGGGCACCGGCAATTTGTCTTGGCGATTGATAGCTGGGATACAGCTGAGAACAACGCGACTCGGAGGCGAATGCCAAGGGCTCTTCGATTAATTCAATAGTCTCACCGGTAGTATCCCAGCAGCTATCAAGGAGGCTCGCCGGTTTATTGCGCACGACGCGAATTTCCGGGTCGAATTCCAGGGTATTGGCTTGAATATTTCGAATCCAATAATCCATCTGGCGAAATAGATTTCCGAGGTCATTCTGCCCCTCGATGAAGTCCCACTGACCACCCACCTGCATCACATGGTTGTCTGCATGCCCATTCGCGTTAACCAACCGCTGCCGAGTCGAGAACTGGTGCACTATCATGTGAATGTCACCACCTTGAAGATGATCATTGTAGGTTCGATAATCGATAACCGGTGTCACGGCCAAGCCTGCCCCGCCATAAAGAATTCTTCCTGACTCAATAGCACGTTTGCGTGCTTGTGAATCTGCACGGTGCCGCTCTGGCACATGATTCATATCATGGTCGAAGCCACCAATTCCTTGATTTAGGTCCAGAAATTGCTGCGCTGTGATTGCGCCTTGATTCAATGCTAACAATCCATACTGTACACCGACGTTATCGAGTGGCCGCTGCGCTAGCTGCTGCGTCGGATCGAAGGGATTGACAGTGCTCCCATAGACGTTAACGGTATGGTCATAGACTGTTGCACGGAGTCCGCTTGGGTTTATTTGAGAATACAGTTCATCCGCTAATGCCGGAATGCTGATCTCACCGCCCTGCTCCTCTAATGGCGTTTCGAGGTTGTAGAGAGGATCTAGGCGTGCCGCACCGCGACTAAGATTAGCAATAGACTCCCAAACACCGAAGCCTGACACAAGCCGCTGCTGTTCCCTGGAAAACGTTTCTACATCAACCGTACTGAAGTAGTTATGCAACAGGCGCGCGTCGGCGAGTGTAAAGATGGTGGCCGTCGTTACATCGGGAAAGCTAGAAGAAACAATGATGCCATCGAACACACCCGGGTAGTTGTCAGCAGTTTGGTGCGACTGATAGGAACCGCCCGAGGCACCAGTCGCAATCGTGTAGTCAGGTTCACCGTAGTGTTCGATAAAACGTTCTTTCACCATGATATGTGTCTCGGAGGCCAGCAAGTCATTGCAGTTCTGGCCGAATACGTTCAGCGTCGCCGATGTAAGTGCATAGCCCTGCTCGAATAGACCGCGTCGCATTACACCGCCAGTCCTGTCACCCTGCTGATACCAGCCCGCACGACAACCGCCTCCATGGGTATACACCAACTTATCATTCCAGTTAGAGCTTCGGTTCCAAGGGTCTAAAAACCGGGAACTGCCAAGCGGATTGTGCAGCATAGCTATTTCATAAATCGCCCGATTCACCGTGCCCGTTTCGACGCGCACAATATAAGGCTGATCGACCCGTCCCATGACAGTAATGAGGCCTAAGTCCTCCGGTAATGCAATTTCAGCCTCAAGAAGCAATGGCTTGAACACCTCATCCAGAGTTGACCAATAAACATAGTCAACACGGGTCGGAATCGTGCAGCTCAAGTCCAGCGCACTACCCAGCGTGTCTCCTGCCACTGTCACGAACTGTTCACTCTGGCAAACGTAGGGCTGCTCGTGAGGCCCAGAAATAATCGGCCCACTCTGTGGGTAGTTAGTAAGCTCAAGCGACTTGCTAAACTGCGAGCCA
>JAESUT010000112.1 GCA_016762995.1 Gammaproteobacteria bacterium
TCTATCGCCGCGAGTTTAAGTCTAGCTCATTGCAAGCGATGGTCGACGCTAGACAGATTGCCAACGTCCATGACGAAGAAGAGATCAAATTCGACTAACTGCTACTCGTTTGCTGCCCCTTCACTTGGAACAAATAGGGCACCTCTGAACAACGCAGATGGGTGCTTTAGGCCCCGCCCGAAGGGGCTTACAAGCGAGCCCGCCCTCTTCGTTGCCACTTTTTGGCGTACGGACGTATGCCAGCAAAGTGACGCCTCGATAGCAAGCTCGCCTGTAAGCCTGAGTGCCAGCCGCGTTGTTCAGAGGTGCCCTAGAACTGATCGGCGGGGAAATCATCCACTTGTATTGCTAAATCTCTCGCCGCTTCGGCTTCCAGGTAGGCGTCAGCCTCGGATTTAGAACAGACTTTCTTCTTAACCGCCGATTTAACTAAGACGCCTAAATCTCCAGTGTCCTCAATGTCGCCATCCTTCAATGCCTGCCGAATCGCATCTCGAGTTACCTTTGTAGCCAGCAGTTTCGTGAAGGCATCTTCGATGATAAAACTCGGATCGTTAGCGTCTTTGCCAATGTACATAGGCTCGCTTAGCCGGTTTCGAAGAGGCGAATCAGTAAACATGGTCTTCACCATTCTCTGCTCAAGTGCGTCATTCGGCAGCCTGTAACGCCTGCCGAATGGAAAGACCACGAGCCTCAACAACCAGGCAATGGGTTTATTGGGCAAGTTCTCGAAGAACTCGCTAAACGCCATCTGACAGTTATACATCGCCAGCTGAATGTTCCAGTCGACATAGGGCAAATCCTCTCGATTACTGCCGTTGTCTCGGTAGTACTTCAACACAGCCGTCGCCAGATAAAGATTACTAAGCACATCGCCAAGTCGTGCCGAGAGGCGCTCCTTGCGCTTCAGCGCACCGCCTAAAAGCATCATGGAAATATCGGAAACCAATGCCAGTGCAGAGCTCATGCGGGTTATCTGCCTGTAGTGTTTCGCCGTTGCATCGCGCACTGGAGCACGCGCGACTAGAGAAAAGGTGAGACTTAGACTTAATGTGCGCACAAAGTTGCTAAAACAGTAGCCCGCGTGACGAAAGATGAGGCTGTCAAATTCTTTTAGCCCCGCTTCGCTATCACTGTCCTTCGCCGCCTGCATCTCACGGAGGATGAATGGATGGCAGCGAATCGCGCCCTGGCCAAAAATAATCAAGTTGCGCGTCAAAATGTTCGCGCCTTCCACGGTGATCGCTATAGGCATGCTCATATAAGCATAGGCTAGATAATTCGCTGGCCCTAGAATTAGACCCCGCCCTCCGTGCACGTCCATGGCGTCCTGCACCACCTTACGTGCGTTCTCGGTCATGTGATATTTGGCTATTGCAGAAACCACGGAAGGTTTGATATGAAGGTCGACGGCGCCTGCGGTCATCACGCGAGAGGCCTCTAACTGATAGGTATAGCCCGCGATTCGTGCGAGCGCCTCCTCGACCCCCTCAAAATTCCCAATTGGCATATTGAATTGTGTACGAATGCGCGAATACGCACCCGTTAACCTATAACAGACTTTGGTGATAGCGCTGCCTAGCGCGGGAAGTGATATAGCACGACCCTCGGAAAGGCAATCCATGAGCATCTGCCAACCCTTACCGGCGTAGTCTGGCCCACCGATAATCCAATCAAGGGGAATAAAGACATCCGTGCCCTGAGTCGGCCYATTCATAAAGGCCATGCCCATGGGAATRTGACGATTRCCATGAACTACKCCCGGATGATCGGTCGGTATCAGAGCAACGGTAATTCCCAAATCRCTTTCATCTCCCARCAAATTGTCAGGATCGTACATCTTAAAAGCTAAGCCYAATACGGTRGCAACCGGCGCCAARGTTATATAGCGCTTGTTCCAAGTCAAAGWCAGACCAAGGCATTCTTTGCCTTSGTACTCTCCCTTGCAAACGATGCCAGCATCTATGATCGCACCCGCATCACTGCCMGCTTCRGGGCTRGTCARRCCGAAGCAGGGAATCTCAGAACCRTTCGCCAACCCCGGYAGATAGCGCTGCCGCTGCTCGTCGGTRCCGTATTTYAAAAGTAGTTCGGCAGGCCCTAGTGARTTTGGCACCATCGCYGTAACCGCCGCGCTGCTACTCTTAGTGGCCAGCTTGGTTACAATGCTGGAATGCGCGATAGCTGAGAAGCCGAGACCACCATATTCCTTTGGAATRATCATTCCYAGAAATCCCGCRTCCTTCATGTACTGCCAGGCCTCTGGCGACATGTCTTTATCAATCTGYACGATYTTCCAATCGTCAAGCATGCCGCAGAGAACCTCAGTCTCGTTCTCGAGAAATGCCTGTTCTTCCTCACTTAGTTCCGGTTTCGGATAGTTCAACAGTTCATCCCAGTCCGGATCACCCTGAAATAACTCCACTTCCCACCAGACGTCACCGGCCTCCAAGGCTTCCATCTCGGTGCGGTTCATGGGTGGCAGAACACTCTGAAAAAACTTATACAACGGCTGCGTCATTAACCGCATTCGCAGATCGGTAGCGAAATAGAAAAAGCCAGCCACTAAAAGAAGAAGCCAAGGCAACCACGCAAACCCAGTATAGAACGTCATGGCCAACAGAAGCGCCAATAGGGACACGAGAATGGTAGACATGCGGGCGCGCCGATAGGCGAAAACCCAAACAAGGGCTAATGCAATTAACGACTGAACGAGGGTGCTCATATTTATCTAACTCCGTGATGAACTAAACCGGCAGTCAGCAGCTAGCTGACGAACGGCTATTGGCTAAGGCCTAGCTTTCTTGCTAATCGACTAAACAAGCTACGATGTTTCGGTAACTGATAATCGGCGCTTTCAGGAATCCAGAAAGGCTCACGAAAATTCAATTGCTTCGTCGTGCTGTTCATCGGCGTGTAGTACTTACAGTCCGCAAAATAGTAGTGTGTTACTTGCGAGTGCCTAGACCTCGTTAGGTCCTTTTGAGGAGCGCCACCATGCAGAAGATTGGCATGCCAGATCAGCACCTCTCCCTTCTTGATGGTCCCGTATTCTCCTTCTAGCTGCTCCCTATCAACCACTTGCTGAATACGTTCCTCGTATTTAGGGTAATTGTGGTAGCCCGGTTCAAGATCGAAATCATCCATGGAATACTCGTGCAGCTTGTGACTTCCGGGGTAATACAGCAGAGGACCATTGTCTTCGTCGATGTCTTCCAAGGCGACCCATACGCCAACCATAAAATTGCTAGGGATTGAGTTAAAGTGAATCGTATCTGAATGCGTGAACTGACGCGTACCGATAGGAAAATTCAATGTCTGAAATGGCAGGGATTCCCGCCCCATTAGTTGCTGCAAGGCACGGGCAATATGCGTATTTCTTGCGAGCTGCCTGACTTCGTCTACAGTCTGCCAGCCGTCTTGAATTCTTGCCGGGAGTGTTGGGTTTTGCTGATAGTCTTCAGGGTAAAGTGGCTGAAGTTTCTCGATTATTGTGTCGAGCATGGACTCGTCGAGGGAAAAGTCGGCAACTAGGTAGCCGCGCTCATGAAACTCGCTAATCTGGGATTCAGATAAAACAGCGTCACTGCTTTGCCTACTATTTTCTTTATCCATTTCTACTAAGGCCTCTTGCCTAATGCGCGCTGCATGACCTCATTCTGAATTGTCATCATATGGCCTATGGAGCGACGCCAATATTCGGAGTTATGCGTCCCATGATTCTGCATATAATCAAACGGGACATTGTTCAGCATCAATAACTGGGCCATCTCTCGCGCCTCTTGCACTAAAGAATCCTCGGTTCCAGAGTCCATATAGATGTGTGGCATCTGGCTTCTGGGCACTTCATAGATAATCGCAAAAGGATCGTAGGCCTCTGCTTGCTCGGCTGTTACGAAATCGACCCCCTTCGGTGTACGCTCACCCTGGGTGCTAAAACCCGGTATATCGATAATCTTCGAGATAAAAGCATCTGCCTCATCGATCCTAGCCTGGCGCTGCAAGTCTGTCGGCCCGAATTGGCGGTTCACGCCGGCGCGGATTGCGGCTGCCGCCGTACGCGCATGACTCAAGGCACCGCTGGTGCTTCCTATAGAGACAAATAAATCACTGTGGCGAAGCCCCATGGAATAGGCCCCGAAGCCTCCCATTGAGAGGCCGGCAATAGCTCGGCCTTCACGTCGAGGCACCGTGCGGTATTTCGAATCCACATGAGCGATCACATCGACAACAATGTAGTCTTCCCAATTATTGGTCTGTCCATCACTGCTTGCCGCATAATTGATAAACCAGCTATTGCCCGCATCCGGCAATACAACGATTAGGTCATTCAGTTCCCGCGCATAAAATGCGGCCGCCAGATTTCGCCCCCATACTGTGTAGTTTTGCATGTAGCCATGCAGTAGATAAAGCACTGGATAACGTGCATCACCCTGATAGTAGCCTTCAGGTAAGACGATATCGAACTTCATCCGCCTATCTACTGCCGGACTATAGAATTCGACCGTTTCCAGCCCAGGAGGGATGGGCGCCGCTACCGCCTCTAGCGTACTGGAATTCTGAGCTGTGGCCTGCCCTAAGATCAGCTGCGCCAACAGCGCAATAGCGACAAGAAATGATTTGCTGAGATCGATCTCTTTCATAGTTCTTAACTAGCCGCTCAACCGACATTGGTGATTTTATGATAGCGACCAGCTTACCGCAAAATGCCGGCTGCTTCCCGCGTTTCTATTTCACAGCCACGGTCCACGGCACCACTTGATAGACCCGTTAGAGCAATCTTCTCCCTGTCTGAAGACGGCACGATTATTTATCCTGTACCATGGAGGACCTGTACTATGAAGAAAAAACTACACCTTCTTTCCTTTTCTCGGAGATTTAATTGTGAAGCTGCCCATCCTCAGACATCGCTCTAGACCATTGGCGAGCTCGGCTTTTCTAATCAGCCTATTTTTGGTATCTCCAGTATTTGCAAACTGCAATTTTTCTGCCGACACCGAAGAGATCATYCGCGGCAGCGTCTAYATTGAAAGYAACAACAACAATCGTCGCGACAGATTCGAAGCCGGCATTGCAGACGTGAATGTCAGCAACGGCTGCGAGGTTGTGCAGACAGATGGCGGCGGCAATTATCGAATACCGATTCATGCGACACAGATTTTATTTATCTCGAAGCCCGCCGAATTCGACCTGCCCTTGGACGACAGCAATATTCCACAATTCTTCTATAGACACTATCCCGATGGAACACCGACAGAAATTGCCGGCACGTCAATCGAATGGGCATGGCCCGTGATTGAACCCACAGGCCCGCTACCCAGCGTGATGAATTTTGGACTGCTAGCAAGAGAGCAATCGGGAAGTCAGTTTACTGCCCATGCCTTCGCAGATTCCCAAGCAAAGTATGAGATAGACCAGGATATGTTGCGAGAGGATTTGGTTAATCCATTAATCGGAAATCCCTATGGGGTCGAATTTGGAATTACCGTCGGCGATGTGGTTTATGACAACCTCGGGCTGTACGACCGCCACAAGGCAATGATGGCATTGATGGGAATTCCGCAGTGGAATTTGCCTGGTAATCACGACATCAACTTCGCCTCTCCCGATGCGATCTTTGCTAACGAAACCTTCAAGGCGCATTTCGGACCCACTTACTATTCATTCAACCAAGGCAACGTCCATTTCGTAGCGCTGAACAATGTCGAATACGCCGGCTACGGCAAGCAGTTTGGCAACTCTGGTTACCGCGGCTATATCCCAGAGCATCAAATCGAATGGCTGGCGCAGGATCTTGCCAACGTTTCTCCTAGCAAGCTCATTGTTATCGCGACTCACGTTCCATTAATAAGCGAAGCCGATGACGATCAGTCTGAACCCCATAGCGGCCCTGGAACTCAGAATTTTTCGAGACTGCTAGAAGTCCTAGCACCATTTTCGAATATTTATGGCATAGCCGGGCACGACACAAGCAATAGCTGGAAGGTGGAGATAAATCATAGCCATGGTTGGCAGGGACAGCCGTGGATAGCGCACACCCTGGCCGAGGTTCGCGGCAGTGGTTGGTCTAAAGGCCTCAGCGATGCCCGCGGCGTGAGAGATTCATTAATGGAGGATGGCAATCCTAACGGCTTCTATGTCCTACGGTTTGACGATACTACCGTTACCCCCGACTTTATCCCCTTCCCGTTCGGACCTGATGCACAGCAGCGGTTGCGCATCACCCTCGACCCACCCTTGTCCGAAATCGAGGGCGGCAGCATCAATCGCGGCGCTGTTCAGCCGAACACGAAAGTAGTTGTGAATCTTTTCGACGGCGGGGCGCGAGACTCGGTATGGGCATCCGTAGATGGCGGGGAGGCGCAGACGATGATCTATGCGGTGCGAACAGACCCCTTCATGGAGAGACTGGACAGCAAATACCAGAATACGGATTACCAATACAGCCCCGCGGCGCGCTCTGCCCATATTTGGGAAATGAATCTGCCAGCTGGCTTAGGCGAGGGCTTGCATACTATCGAAATTCAAACTGAAGATGAATTTGGCCAAATGCGCGAAGGTGTAATGACGTTCGAGATTATCGATCAATCGATCTGAGCTACTTAATGTCCGGTAACACCGGCATCTCGATTTGTAGCACCTGCCGCGTACTTCGTAGAATCGCCCAGAGAATGTTGTCATCATTCGTGCGATCCCAGGCGATGCCCTGACCATTCAGCCCTGGCAGCCGAACTGTTGCAAGCCAATCTAATTCCGAGCCAGTCTCTGGCAATGCCATGACGTAGATTTCTGGGTCGTCGTGACCGCTAAGAT
>JAESUT010000047.1 GCA_016762995.1 Gammaproteobacteria bacterium
ACGCCACTGACCAAGCCAAAAGCAGTCATATCTTGGGGCAGGTTCACGCACATCTCCTGCAAAGCGCTGTCGTGAAAGATTACGTAGGGCGGTACACCCTTGTCCTCAGCAAACTGCCGTCTGCATTCACGTAGCGCTTCCCACAGGGCAACATCGACATCATCGGACAGTGGAGTTTTGGTTTGCCGCTTTGCCGTTTTTTGCTTAACGTCAACTCGAAGCTGAATCGTCTCCTCGCCGCGCAGCAAGGGTCTGCAGCTTTCCTCCAGCCGAAGTGCGCCGAAGCGCTCTAGGTCGACGCTCAGATACCCTCTGGCGACCAATTGCCTGAACACTGAGCGCCATTGGTTATTGTCCAATTCTTTGCCGATGCCGTGGGAGGCTAGCCGGTGGTGATCGAACTGAAATATTTTGTCGTTTTCGGCGCCGCGAAGCACGTCGATGAGGTGGTTTACTCCGAAGCGCTGGTTGGTGCGATAGGCGACGCTCAATGCTTTTCTTGCCGCCTCAGTGCCATCCCAAGTTTGTGGAGGGTCGAGACAGCAGTCGCAATTGCCACAAGCATGCTCTAGTTGATCGTCAAAATAGCCGAGCAGGGCTTGACGACGACAGGTGGTAATCTCACAGAGACCGAGCATCGCGTTCAGTCGGTGTTGCTCCGCACGCTTATGTTCTTCGCTGCCATCTGAGCCTTCCATCATCTGTCTTAGTTTAATGACATCCTGCAAACCGTAGATCATCCACGCATCGGCAGGCTCGCCATCACGGCCCGCCCGCCCGGTTTCCTGATAGTAAGACTCTATCGTCTTCGGCAGGTCCAAATGAGCGACGAAACGCACATCGGGCTTATCGATTCCCATGCCGAAGGCGATGGTGGCTACGATGATTACTCCCTCGTCGCGCAGGAATCTGCTCTGATGATCTGCTCGAGTCTCTGCAGGCAGTCCAGCGTGGTAGGGAAGCGCATTGAAGCCCTGCGCTTGCAGCCAGTAGGCAATGTCCTCTGTCTTCTTTCTTGAGAGGCAATACACGATGCCAGCATCATTTAGGTGCTCGTCCTTCAAGAACTTCAAGAATTGCTGCTTTGCATTGTGTTTTAACGCGATGCGATAGCAGATGTTAGGGCGGTCGAAGCCGGCGATGAACTGGCCCGCCTCTTCTAATTGTAATCGACTGATGATCTCAGCGCGGGTTCTCGCATCTGCGGTCGCGGTAAGCGCGATGCGCGGTATTTCGGGAAACAGTTCGTGTAGCAGGCTTAGCTTTAGATAGTCGGCTCGAAAATCATGACCCCACTGCGATACACAATGGGCTTCGTCGATGGCGAAAAGAGAGATTGGAGCTTCTTGAAGTAGCCTTAACGTGCTCGCCTGAGTGAACCGCTCCGGTGCTATATAGAGTAGGTCCAATTCGCCAGCTAGCAGTGACTGCTCGATCTCTCTGGCCTCGGCCGCGCTCAGTGTAGAATTGAGAAAGGAGGCGCGTACGCCCAATAATCTCATTGCGCTTACCTGATCTTGCATCAAGGCGATCAGGGGGGAGATAACGACGCCACAACCCTCGCGCACGAGTGCAGGAATCTGATAACAGAGCGACTTACCGCCGCCGGTAGGCATCAAAACCAGAGCATCATCGCCAACGATAAGCGCTTCGATTATTTGGTCTTGGGGAGGGCGGAAAGACGAAAAGCCAAAAACAGAATGTAAAATGTCGTGTGCACTACTCATTGCGCGGCAGTATACCGTATAGTTACCAGATTCTATTGCTACTATTGATGATGGTAGGTAAATCTTTGCAACACGGCTAGATTTTGCAGAAATTAGCTCGCCACCTGACTGGCAGAATGGGTTTAGCCATCGAGCTATGTGATAGGGCTTCCATGGGCTTGGGCGTTTCACCCGACGGCTGTTATGAGCGAATTGTACGAAGAATAGTACGAAGAATAGTATGAAGAAGAATACGAACGAAAAGAAAGCTCGGGAGCCACTGAATAAGTGCCAAGTATCCTAAACAGACTCGAAAAACTGAAGGCGAAACGGCGCGGTATCCGTATTCATGATTTCAGCAAACTTAGCGCGCAATCTCATCTGATCATGGAGGAGAATTCGCGATTAGCTGATGTGCGGGTTCGATTGCCTAAAGCGGATCAGCCGCTCACTATGGGCGCTTACAGCTATATGCGCGAGGGCGGTGAGATATGGAATCTCGAATCGATAGGCAGGTTCTGTTCAATCGGGCGCAATGTGGTTCTGGGTCAACCGACAGATAACCATCCAATCGATTGGGTTTCCAGTAGCATGTCTGTAAGCGGAGCCTATGAGGCGAGCTGCGTCTATTCCAGCATAGGTCACGATGTTTGGATCGCCCATAATGTAGTTGTTATGGCTGGGGTAAAAATTGGCGACGGGGCCGTTATTGGGCGCAATGCAGTGGTCACCAAGGACGTTGAACCCTATCAAATCGTAGTAGGTAATCCTGGGAAGGTGGTGCGTACACGTTTTACTATGGAGCAGATTGTGAGTCTTATGAAGAGCGAATGGTGGAACATCGACTACGCCGCGCTTCAAGACTTACCTTTTGATGACGTTGATGCCTTTTTGAAGCGACTGGAAGAACAGATGCCTGCAGCGGACTATGCGTCAGTCGAAATTCGCAATAGAAAGATTCAAAATTAGAAGACATGGCTATTTCTTCTCATCAGCATAAATATTTGCTAACTCTATCTTTCAGTGCTGCTAGTATCATGGCGGCTTAACTCCCGAGAAATAATATTTTGACTCTTTCTAATCTAGACCCAATAGAAAAATCTGCAGCAGCTTTTTTCGCTAGCAATCAGAGTGATGCGCGCAGGATCTTTCATGGCCGGGGGCAACGCTTTCCCGGCCTCGAACATATCTGCATCGACTGGTTTCGACCGCTGATTCTAATTACTGCGTATGCTGAGATAGATGATATCGAGGAATTGACTCAGATGTTGTTGTTAGCCGATGGGCTTAAGCAAATTCGCACGATCGTACTGCAGAATCGATTCGAGCGCGGTGCCCCGGCACAGACCATCTATGGCGATAAGGCAGGCCCATTGATCGCAAACGAGGGTAGTCTGAGATTCGACGTGCATCCTGGCACGCAGCAGAATACTGGCTTGTTTCTCGATATGCGCTGCTTGCGCGACTGGTTGCTTGAAAACAGTCGTGATGCCAACCTGCTGAACCTTTTCGCCTATACCTGCTCGCTCTCGGTGGCCGCTCTTGCCGGTGGCGCGAGATCGGTAACCAACGTGGATATGAGTAAGACCAGTATCAAGTGGGGCGAAGCGAACCATACTCTAAATCAGCAAGATCTACGCAGCGTGCAGTCGATCCCGCATAACCTATTTAAGTCCTGGGGAAGAATCAAACAATTTGGCCGCTACGATATAGTGATTATCGATCCCCCCATGCGGCAGCGCGGAAGTTTCGATTCAGCAAAAAACTACGCTGCAGTAATGAAGAAGCTTCACAATTTCTGTGCGCCGGGTGCGAAAGTCATCGCTACAATTAATAGCCCTTTTCTGAGCGGCGACTATCTACAGGAACTCTTCGAGAAGCACAATCCTGAGGGGTCCTATCTAGGGGAGATGGCTGTCGCGCCGGAATTCGAAGACAAGTTTCCCGAACGTGGTCTCAATATCTGTCTTTTTGAGATGCCGAATTTTGGTAATCCGGCTGTCAGCTAGGATGGATGATGCTGCCGGTTTGCCTAGGGCATACCCCAGTACATGTTGGATAACTACTAAATATCCGGCTGAATTGAATCGAGTGGAGTGAGTGATGAGTGATGAGTGACGAATCGCATGGGGAGCCAACCCAAGACAAACAGGATGTAACAGATATGCGAGAAGATAAGAAAGATAAGAAAGATAAGAAAGGCGCTGCAGTTAAATTCCCACCACCTGCGATATTTGCGTGCGCAATCCTGTTGGGAGCATGCCTTCAATATCTGTGGCCTGCGGGGCTTGGCATCCCAGAATTCGCTGAAATTTTCGGCTACTTGCTCGTGCTGTTTGGCATCACGATAGCGATTCTCGTGGCGACTTCATTTAGGCGAGCAGGCACAGCCATCGAACCTTGGAAGCCTACTACTTCGATTGTAACAACTGGCTTGTACGCCTGGTCTCGTAATCCTATCTATGCGGGATTTTGCCTGATTAGCATGGGTGTTGGAGTTGCCAGCAATAGCCTCTGGATTTTCATTAGCTTTATTCCGGCTGCCTTCCTTCTCTACCATGTTGCGATTGCGAAGGAAGAGGCCTATCTGGAAGAGAAGTTTGGTGAAGAGTATACCGATTACAAGAAGAAGGTTCGGCGCTGGATTTAGATTCAGGCGACGAGCACCGAATTTAGATTTGAATACCGCTACCTAAGATAGCTGCCTCAGGGAATACAGTAATGAAGCCACGCATGAGCATGATTACACTCGGTGTAGATGATATAGAAAGATCGGTAAAGTTTTATCGTGACGGACTTGGGTTTCCGCAGTTGGAGTCGCCACCTGAAGTTGCCTTTTTTACTCTAAATGGGACCTGGCTGGGTCTATATGGAAGAGCGGCCTTGGCAGAGGACGCAATGGTTTCGGGAAAGGGCGAGGGCTTCAATAGTTTCTCAATTGCGCACAATCTCGAGAGCGAAGCGGAAGTAGATGAAGCGATGAAGGAGGCGATTGCCGCTGGAGCAACGCTGGTAAAAACTCCGCAGAAAGTATTTTGGGGTGGCTATTCTGGCTACTTCAAAGATCCTGATGGTCATCTCTGGGAATTAGCACATAACCCCTTTGAATGGATTGGACCGAAGGATAGCTGATCGCGCGCTCGAGGAATTTCTCGTGGCATTGAGCCGATTACTGCGTCAATTACTAGGAAGGTATCCCCTTTGTTAGATTCAACACCCATATTGGTTGGAGCCGGCCAATTCACTGACAGACAGACTAGCCCTCAGCTGGCGCACTCGCCGATGGGCATCGCCGCTGAGGCTGCAAAGGTCGCACTGGCTGATACGGGTGTCGGGCACAAACTAGCGGTAGAGATAGACACGCTTGCCGTGGTTCGAATATTCCAGGATTCCTACAACAAACCACGCGTTGCAGCCTCAAACGGCCGCGCGGAGAATCCACCTCGTGCAGTAGCTAAAAGAATAGGCGCCAATCCGACAAATGCCATCTACAGCAATGTTGGAGGAAACACGCCACAGAAATTGATTAACGAGATGGCGGAGCGCATTAGCCAAGGCGACGTGTCTGTTGCACTTCTTACCGGTTCCGAAGCGATTCGAACGGCGCAGCTTGCATTAAGAAACAATATTGATCTGAATTGGCAGGAAGAGGAGCCTGGTTCACAGGAAGATCGGGGCATAGGCGAGGCCTTAGCAAGCGCTCATGAGATTGCTCATGGCTTGATTGCACCCATTCACGCCTATCCTCTTTTTGAGAATGCAATTCGAAAGGAGAGAGGGCGGTCTGTCGAAGAGCATCTGCTAGCAATGGGAGAATTGTTTACACCCTTTACTGATGTTGCTGCAGACAATCCCTTCTCTTTCTATGGTACGCGGCGCTCTGCAATAGAAYTGGCCACWGTTACCAAAGAAAATCGTTTCATATGTTTTCCCTATCCGAAGTTTATGAATTCRCGAGACTCTGTAAACCAAGGCGCGGCTGTAGTCATGACTTCGGTAGGAAAGGCAAAACAGCTTGGTATCGATCCTAGCAAATGGGTTTTCCTCCATGGCTGCAGCGAGGCGAACGAAAAACTGCTAATCAGTGATCGAGTCAATCTTCATTCCTCGCCCGCCATTGCAGCAAATAGCGCGCATGCGTTTGCGATGGCGGGTAAAACTCTAAAGGACATAGACCTAATTGATATCTACTCCTGTTTTCCATCTGCTGTCGAGGTGGCTTGTGACGCGCTAGGATTGTCTTGCTCTGACCCGCGCGGTCTAACTCTAACGGGTGGGCTTCCTTTCTTCGGTGGGCCGGGTAACAATTATTCGATGCACGCTATCGCGACTGCAATGCCCCTGCTGCGTGCCGATCCACAGCAGTACGCACTGATTACAGCGAACGGTGGGCGCCTATCGAAACACGCGACGGGAATTTATTCTGCCACGCCGATAGCGGGTGAATGGCGAAGAGAATCAAGCGCGAAGATTCAGGCGCAGATCAACGCTATGCCAAGCCCGGAATTTACCGAAGCACCTAGCGGTGCCGCGAAGATTGAAACCTACACGGTGTGTTTCGATAGAACGAATCCTGTGAGCGGGATAGTCATTGGAAGGCTGCTTGAGACTGATCAGCGCTTTATCGCCAACACGGCTACCGACGGCACAACGTTGCAGCAGATGATGCAGGATGATTTCCTAAATTGCAGCGGAGTTGTCGTCTCTAGTGGCGGTATGAATACGTTCACAGCTGCCTGAGATTCCGTTAAGGTAGAAGCAATTCAAATATCTCCATGGGGCGAAACAGCCCACCAATAGAGGGTTGGAAATGTCGACACGAGTGCAGAAGAAATTAAACCTCGGATTCAGTGGAAGGCCTGAACCTGGGGAAATCCTGGACGGCAAAGATTTATCAGGAAAAGTCGCAGTCGTGACCGGCGGCTACTCCGGTATCGGCTTGGAGACAACACGTGCGCTGGCTGCAGCTGGTGCGAAAGTCTATGTGCCGGTACGTACGCCTGACAAAGCGCAGGAAAACTTAAAAGACA
>JAESUT010000164.1 GCA_016762995.1 Gammaproteobacteria bacterium
CTCCCTATCCTATCCGGCGCGCCGACGTTAAGTGCCAATTCGCTTCCAGCAACAGCCGTCATTTGTTCCTGCCATAACGTGACCAAGTCCACCATTATCGAGGCCATGGACGCTGGCGCCATGTCTTTGGGGGCAATAAAAGAAGTTACAGCGGCGAGTACTGGCTGCGGCGGCTGTACTGCTCTCTTAAAGTCGGTGGTCGATAGTCAGCTTTCCGAACGCGGCGTAGAAATCAACAACCACATCTGTGAACACTTTAGATTTTCCCGCGAAGAACTGTTTCATATTTGTCAGGTGGAATCGATTACATCCTTCTACGTGCTTCTAGACAAACATGGCATTGGACGCGGCTGCGATATCTGTAAACCTACAACAGCTTCCATACTCGCTTCGCTTTGGAACAGCTATGTACTCGAATCAGATCTCGTGGGCCTGCAAGATACCAACGATACCTTCCTAGCAAATATGCAGAAGGATGGAACATACTCGGTCGTTCCACGCATCGCCGGCGGAGAGATAACACCGGAAAAACTCGGCGTGCTCGCCGATGTCGGAAAGAAATACGATCTCTATACGAAAATTACTGGCGGCCAGCGCATCGATCTATTCGGCGCGCGGYTAAATCAGCTRCCRGAAATYTGGCGCGAACTARTCGATGCCGGATTCGAAACCGGACACGCCTACGGYAARGCYCTTAGAACYGTRAAGTCCTGYGTAGGRRGTAGTTGGTGTCGCTACGGCGTACAAGACAGTGTCAGCATGGCAATMTACGTTGAGAATCGCTACAARGGCSTGCGTTCCCCMCACAAGATTAARTCTGCAGTCTCCGGTTGTACKCGCGAGTGCGCTGAGGCGCAGTCGAAAGACTTCGGCATCATCGCCACAGAGAAAGGTTGGAATCTCTACGTAGGCGGCAAYGGTGGCATGAAGCCGCGCCACGCCGAYCTMTTCGCTACCGAYCTCGAYGACAAGRYCCTAATTCAGTTYATCGATAGRTTTCTCATGTTCTATATAAAGACAGCTGATCGTCTACAGCGCACTTCTGTGTGGCTGGATAATCTCGAAGGCGGGCTGGACTATCTCAAGGAAGTCATCATCGACGACAAGCTCGGCATAGCAACCGAGCTCGAACAACAGATGGAAGCGCTCGCAGGCCGCTATCAGTGCGAATGGAAAACAACTTTAGAGAGCGAAGAGGAATTGAAGCGATTCAGACAGTTTGCTAACAGCGACGCAGCAGACAGCCGTGTCGTTTTCGTGCAAGAACGCGGACAGAAGCGCCCTCTACAAGACGCCGAGCGCGAGAGCCTCGAGCTCGTTTCTTAGCTTTCCCTAAAATCCGAATTATGCAGTATTGACTGGACTATCTAAATGAATCAAACGAAGTACGTTAGTTCTGAGAACCGTAAAACTGCCTACGTCTGTAGCAAAAAAGATCTTATTGCCAATAGCGGTATCTGCGTATTGTTCGGTGATGCACAGATTGCGCTATTCTACTTGCCTGCAGAAAATCCTAGCATCTACGGAATTTCAAACTGGGACCCCATTGGCAAAGCCAATGTGCTATCGCGCGGTATCGTGGGTGACTTAGGCGATGAGTTAGTGGTTGCTTCTCCTTTGTATAAGCAGCATTTCAGTCTCATCAATGGCAAGTGCCTTGAACAGAAAGAGCTTGCTGTTAGAACCTTCGAACTGGTCTTGGATGGAGAAGATGTTCTCCTACTTTGCTAAATGAACAGTTCTCAACAAATTTATCTCTCATGAATAGCACTAGCCGATCTTGCACCAAGACAACTTGCCCTTACTGCGGTGTCGGCTGTGGAATCGATGCGCAACTTAATGCCGAGAAAAAATTAGAAGTATCAGGCAGTGAAGAACACACTGCTAATTTAGGTCGTCTATGTGTCAAAGGCAACGCTCTACCCGACACCATCTCCACCACGAATCGTTTGTTATATCCTGAGGTTCGCGGAAGTCGCGTCGACTGGGATGAAGCGCTAACCGAGGTGGCCGAAGGATTCAATAGCATCATCTCTGAATACGGACCGGATTCTGTCGCCTTCTACCTATCGGGACAGCTGTTGACCGAAGACTACTATGTAGCAAACAAGCTGATGAAGGGCTTCATCGGTTCGCCCAACGTCGATACTAATTCAAGACTCTGTATGGCATCGGCAGTAGCGAGCTACAAGCGCGCATTCGGGGCAGACGTCGTGCCCTGTAACTACGCAGATCTAGAACTCTGCGATCTATTGATATTTGTAGGCTCTAACGCCGCGTGGACTCACCCCGTGCTTTATCAGCGCGTAAGTGCCGCCAAAAAGGCGCGGCCGAATATGCGAATTGTGGTGATCGACCCGAGAGAGACAGCGACGTGCGAGATTGCCGACATTCATCTTCAGCTACAACCAGGCAGCGATGCCTTTCTTTTCAGTGGACTGATTCACTATTTGGAGAAAGACGACTCTCTGAATGAATCCTTCATCGACCAGCACTGCGACGGTTTAGCAGAGACCCTTGCGGCTGCCGCACATTGCAAGCTCGATGTGGTGGCAGATAAGACTGGAATAGACGAGGAACAACTGCACAAATTCTATGAGGCATTTGCTAGCACGGAAAAGGTAGTCAGTTTCTATTCTCAGGGCGTGAATCAATCCGCCACAGGAACCGACAAGTGCAATGCGATAATTAACTGCCACCTACTAACCGGCCGCATCGGCAAACCGGGTATGGGCCCCTTCTCCATTACTGGACAACCGAATGCTATGGGGGGCAGAGAGGTAGGTGGCCTCGCGAATCAATTGGCCGCACACATGGACTACACACCAGAAACAGTGGAGCGTGTAGGGCGATTCTGGCAAGCAGAGAACATGGCGACAGAGCCTGGCTTCAAGGCGGTAGACCTCTTTAACGAGATTGCAAAAGGCAAGATTAAGGCGGTGTGGATCATGGCGACGAACCCCGTTGTCAGCCTGCCGCAGTCTGCGCGAGTCAGAGAGGCACTGGATGCCTGTGAGCTGGTGGTTGTTTCCGACTGTGTCCGTAATACAGACACCAACGCCTACGCTGACGTCTTGCTGCCAGCAACCGGATGGAGTGAGAAAGACGGCACGGTAACAAATTCGGAACGCACTATTTCTCGTCAACGGAAGCTATTCCCCGCGACCGCCGACGCACGACACGATTGGCAGATCATTCGCGATGTCGCTAGGTTGATGGGTTTTACCGCGGCCTTCGACTACCGCACCGCGCGTGACATATTCGTCGAACACGCCGCATTGTCGGAGTTTGAGAATAACGGAGAACGTGCCTTTAATATTGGCAAGCTGAAGAACTTGAGCCAAGACGAATATGACTCACTGCAGCCACTGCAATGGCCCGTGACCGAAGCCAGCCCTAATGGCACCCCCCGTCTTTTCAACGACTACAAATTCTATACCGACACTGGCAAGGCGAAACTGATACCAATCGAAGCTCTATTGCCAACGGTCACTAAGAGTGAGAAATTCCCTTTTCTTCTCAATACCGGTCGCCTGCGTGACCAGTGGCATACGATGACTCGCACCGGCATTGCTCCCAAGTTGCTCGCTCACTTCGATAGCCCCTTCGCGCAACTCAATCCTAGCTATTGTGCTGAGTTGGGTGTCGAGTCGGGTGACTTGGTTGAAGTAAGCAGCGTGAACGGGCGCCTTCTGGTTCCAGTTCAATTTAGTGGGGGAGTCAAGCGGGGTGAAGTATTCATACCCATACACTGGAACCGACAATTCGCGAACAAGGCTGGAGTTAGCGAGCTAATTAGCCCCCGTGTTGACCCAATCTCCGGCCAACCCGAGAGTAAACTGGAAGCGGTTGCTGTTAAACCTGTAATGATGCAGCGCTGGATAAGTTTCGCTTCCACTCACGAAATCCCCATGCATCAATTCGATTACTGGCACAAAGTGCCTCTGCCCAATGGCTATCGCTATTTGGCGGGAATGATGAATGATGACCCAAAAGTCTGGGAACTGCAGTCGTGGCTGGAAAAAGAATTCTCCTATACTCACAAGATCGAGTTCAGCGATGAAGAGCAGAAAAATTTCAGGATTGCCTGCTTTTCAGAAGATAAACTCTGCGCAGAAATTCTTCTCGCTCAATCTCTCCAAGCCTTGCCTCCACCGAATTGGCTTGAAAAGAATCTGGGCAAAGCGCAGCATCCTCACAGCTGGCAGGTGTTGGCCGGCGATGAAGCCGGCGTTGAGGACACGGGCAAGCTTATCTGTAGCTGCTTCGAGGTCGGTGAGAATCAGATCATCAACGCCATTCAGTCTGGCTGTACCGATGCTAGCCAACTAGGAGTGTGGCTACAGTGCGGCACGAAGTGCGGCTCCTGCATTCCGGAACTCACGCAGCTAGTAAAATCCCACAAGACAGTGACGACTGAACAAGTCGTGGAACTTGAGAGTCCATCATCGCTGCCAGAGAATGCTAACAGCTAACTCTACTCACTTAACTCCTTCGCCAAGCTGTACAGAAATTCGTAACCACCGTACAAAGATTCCTTCAGCAACCTTTCGTCCTGACCGTGGATTCTCATGTCATTGCGATCCACGAACAATCCCGAAGTGCCGTAAGTCGGAATGCCGGCGCGCCGCATCCGTGCGCCATCGGTTGCACCTGTCGACATCGTCGGCATTACCGTGGTGCCAGGCCACATCGCCTCAGTGACAGTTTCCACCGCCGACATGATTTCTTCAGACAAAGGAGAGGGATCGGTGATGGAACCACCGCCGCGATACTCAACCAAGAGATCAGAATTATCCACTACCGCAATCAATGTCGCCAAGACCTCCTGCGGGTCGGAACCGGGTAACATGCGCACGTTCACGTTCGCGACTGCGCTCTGGGGCAAAGCATTCGGCGCATGGCCTCCCTCTAATAGCGTTGCTACGGCTGTGGTACGCAGCTGCGCATTGATTGCTGCTTCTGCACTCAATCTATCTAGGGAATCTTGTGGAATAGGAGTTTCAAGCAACGCGCGAAAGTCTGCAGCGCGTTCACCAGTGTTGATCTCCGCCTGACGCTGAAAGCTAACGCGCATCACATCGTTCAGCTCGACGGGGAATTTAAAATCACGAATCTTTAGTAGTGCCTCAGCCAGGTCATAAATGGCATTGTCATCTCTGGGTAATGAGGAATGCCCGCCAGGATTTTTCGCAGTTACTCGGAACGTGGCATAGATTTTTTCGGCAATCTGGATGGTGTTCGCTAACGGCTGACCATCTTGCAGAAGACCATAGCCTCCTTCGTTGATTGCAAGCGCGCCTTGTATCAAACCGGGATGATTCTCTAAGAGCCAACCAATACCATTGCTGCCGCCGCTCTCTTCGTCGGAAGTTAGTGCCACAACAAAGTCCCTGTCTGGAACATAGCCCTCTCGCTTAAAGCGTATCAGGTTCGCGATGAAGATCGCGCCCATCGCCTTGTCGTCGATGGTGCCACGGCCATAGTAGTATTCCTCATCCTCATTGAGTACGAAGGGATCGAGATTCCAGTCGGCACGCTCTGCAGTCACCACATCAAGATGCGCCATCATCACGATGGGCTCCTTCGCACCGGTACCGTGTAGTCGGACTACGATATTGCCCTTGTGTGGCAAGGCACCACCGATAAAAATATCCTCCGCTGGGAAACCTGCCGCCTGCAGCCACGCCGCCATGCCCTCGGCCGCGATGGTATTGTTTTCCTCGTCTATCGTGGTCTTGTACTCGATCAGTTCTTTGTAGACCTCGTACAGCAACTCCCGATCATCCTCCGGAATCGTGCGTTGTGCTTGTGCGGTCTGTACAACGAACAAGGCGGAAAGAGATAGTATGGCTAGGAAAGGTGTATTCAGTCGAATTCTCATTGTCGTCTTCTCATTGGATTCGTATTGCTATTCGCGAAGTGTCAATTTAACCTTACTAAGTATCGTTGCCGTTTTCTAGCATCAGGGGCTACATAAGTAGAATCTCGAACTAGAAATAGCCTGCTCTCAGAAAATTACACCCTAAATAGGACATAATGTTGATATGTTGCTTTCTATTCTCATAATTAGCGGACTGGTCGCTACTACAGTCGTGATTCACTACGAAGTGCTACGGCTACTCTGGGTAACTATTCCGCGACTCCAAATGAAACATCGAGTGAGGGTAATCATTGGCGTTTTTGGGACGATCTGCGGCCATATTATAGAAGTTTGGATATTCGGACTTGCCTTCTATCTGATGGTTAACTATGGCGATTTCGGCACTCTGGAAGGCAGGTTCGATGGCAGCCTGACCGACGCGGTGTACTTCTCTTTTACGAATTACACGACGCTGGGTTACGGTGATATTGAACCGAGCGGGCATCTGCGTTTTCTGGCTGGCATGGAGGCTATTACAGGTCTATCGCTTATTACCTGGTCGGCATCCTTCATGTTTATGGAGATGATGGAATTCTGGAAAGAGTAGTCGAAAGAACCGCTGCGAAATTAATAAATAAAAAAGGGCCACGCGGCCCTTTTTTATTTATTTGTCTATTTAGCT
>JAESUT010000048.1 GCA_016762995.1 Gammaproteobacteria bacterium
ATTTAACATCAGTTGGAATTGTCAATTCCCAGAAAGTTAAATTTGACAATCCGCTACATTTAAAGAGTGGCGCCGTCCTTGATAGTTACGAGTTAGTATATGAAACTTATGGCAAGCTTAATGAGGATAAATCTAACGCTGTACTGATTTGTCATGCTCTTTCTAGTAATCATCATGTGGCCGGTTATCATAGCGAGAGTGATAGTAAACCCGGTTGGTGGGACAGCTGTATAGGGCCTGGCAAGGCAATTGATACCAACCTCTTCTATGTCGTTAGCCTAAATAATCTTGGCGGATGCGCCGGCAGTACCGGGCCCGMSNCKATNAATCCAGTGACTCAAAAGTACTACGGCCCCGACTTTCCTGTCGTCACTGTGCGCGACTGGGTTACTASTCAACTGCGGCTAATGGAGGCAATGGAAATTCCCGAATGGGCGGCAGTAGTAGGAGGCAGCCTCGGGGGCATGCAAGTATTACGCTGGACAATTAGCTATCCGGAGCGGGTCCGCCACGCGATCTGTATAGCTGCAGCGCCAAAATTGTCGGCACAAAACATTGCCTTCAACGAGGTTGCTAGACATTCGATCACTAGCGACCGAAACTTTCACGAGGGACGCTACCTAGAGAAAGGTACCTACCCCAAGCAAGGCTTAATGCTTGCGCGCATGGTTGGGCACATCACCTATTTGTCGGACAGCGCCATGCGTGCAAAGTTTGGTAAGTCAGTTTCAAATTTCGAACAAGATACTGCAGAAAATTTTGGTCGAGACCTACGCTCCGGAAAGCTAAGCTTCGGATTTGATGTCGATTTCCAGGTGGAGAGCTATCTGCACTATCAAGGAGAAAGGTTCTCTAAGAACTTCGATGCGAATACCTATTTGTTAATGACTAAGGCGCTGGACTACTTCGATCCCACCGTGGATTTCGAAGGCGACCTGTCGAAGGCATTTGCCAATAGCGACTGCAAATTCCTCATCATGTCATTCAGCACAGACTGGAGATTCCCACCGGAACGTTCGCGAGAGATTGTAGCCGACCTTCTTAAGGCAGGAAGAGAAGTTAGCTATCTTGAGATCGAGGCTGACCAGGGGCATGATGCATTCTTGCTTCCTATCCCTCGCTATATAGAAGCTCTATCGGGTTATCTACAACGAGTGCATCAGGAGAATGAAAACGATGCGACCTGATCTTGAAATTATTCAACAATGGATACAACCGAACAGTAAGGTCCTCGATCTTGGTTGTGGCGACGGCAGTCTACTGCATTACCTGCAAACAACTAAAAATGTGTACGGCATCGGCTTAGAGATCGATACAGAGAATATTCAGCATTGTCTAGACAGGGGCACGAATGTCATCCAGCAAAATTTGGATGATGGTCTATCCAATTTTCAGTCGCAGAGCTTCGACACCGTACTCTTAGCGCAAACATTACAGGCTCTTAGTAAGCCCGATCACCTGATCGATGAGATGCTACGCATCGGCAAGAATGGCATCGTGACATTTCCCAATTTTGGCAACTGGAAGAGTCGTTTGTATCTCGCAAGTCGAGGGCGCATGCCTGTCTCCAAATTTATACCCCACTCCTGGTATGACACTCCGAATATTCATTTCTGTACGGTGAAAGATTTCGACGCGCTATGCAAAGAGAGAAATATTAAGGTGTTGGCGAGAACAGTGGTCGATCTTGAACATCAGGGTAGTTGGTACATGAAAGCTTGGCCTAACCTCTTGGGCGAGATTGCTATCTACCACATCAGTAAAAACGCAGACTAAGGACTTTGGATAAGAATACCTAGAGTAGTGTAAGCGAGCAGTGATAGAGAAAGCATATTGAATTACAGGCCATGCACTAAAGTCTGAGATGCCCCGACCAAATTTAGTCCCCTATTTTAACGCTCTACAATCCAACTACTGAGCTATTCAGCTACGGGCTCCTTTAACTGGCAACCTTAAGGCGATGCTGCTAGATTGCCCAATACGCTGCAAAGCGTGATGTGCGGCTCAGCTAACAAACGGCAGGCACCCTTTACAATGGAATTGAAACAAACTGGGAGTTGGGTACTTAGGCACAGCTACAATGTGCGAATCTGTCACTGGATAAACGTCATTTGCTTCGCCTATCTTTTCCTTAGCGGCATCATGATGTTCTTGCAATTTCCAGAACTCTACTGGGGAGACGTAGGTTTCCGCGGCTACGAGGCGGTGTTCAAGCTGTCCAATTGGGGGCTTTCTTGGGAGGAGTCGGATGCACTAGGCAACCGTCAGTGGGGCAGGAACTATCACTTTCTCTTCGCCTGGATCTTCCTTTTTAATAATCTCATTTATGTCGGGTGGAATTTGAAGAACCGACATTTCTCTCGGCGCATGTGGCCACAACGGGATGAACTGAGTAAAGACAATCTAAAGAAAGAGCTGAAACAACACCTGCGCCTGCGAGCTGCAAAAGGTGATGCCGCAACCAAATACAATGTGTTTCAGAAATTTTCCTATCTCATCGTCATTTTTGCGCTGTTTCCTTTCATGCTCATAAGTGGGCTCGCGCAAATGCCGGCCTTTACCGCAATCTCGCCAGAGTTAATCGACCTATTTGGTGGTCGGCAAAGTGCACGAACGCTACATGCAATTTCCACAGTGTTACTTGTCCTGTTTGTTGTCATCCACGTAATTGAAGTCTTTGTTGCTGGAGCGGTTAACCACATTCGGGCAATGATTACCGGAAAATATTATCTGTCGACGAAGGAGAAGACATGAAGAATAAAACCCGAACTCTTTCTCGAAGAAAGTTTATCGCAGGCGCCGGGGCAATGAGCGGAATGCTTCTCACCGGTTGTGACACAGAGCTTTATACACCACCAAAAATACGAAGTGGTTTAATGGGGGTCAGCGATGTACTGACGATGGCCTCTCAGCGATTATTGATGTCTGGCCAAGGCTTGGTGAAAGAGTTTGAAACAGGCGATATCACCAAGGACTTTCCGGCTTGGGGCAGAACAAATCCAGAGGATGAAAGCTACCAGAAACTGGCAAGTAATGAATTCACTGACTGGAGTCTTTCCGTAGGAGGGTTGGTTAATCGACCCGCCTCTTTTTCACTACAAGACTTAAAACGACTTCCTTCCCGAACGCAAACAACAATGCATATCTGTGAACAGGGCTGGTCCGCTATTGCACAGTGGACCGGAGTTCCTCTCACCACGCTTCTTGAAGCCGCCGGTGGCGTTTCGCAGGAAGCGCGCTATGTGGTTATCGATACATATGATGGCTGGTATGACGCCTACGACATGTTCGACGTGGTTCATCCGCAAACTATTCTTGCTTACGGTTTAAACGGAAAAGACATACCACGAGGAAACGGTGCGCCCGTTAGGCTGCGGGTCGAAAGACATTGCGGTTACAGGCATCTAAAATTCGTGAAGTCGATACAGGTTGTAGCATCTGTGGAGAATATTGGTCGCGGCAAGGGAGGGCTTTTATCGGATTACAACTGGCACTGGTATGCGGGCGCTTAATGGGCTCAAAAGGCTCAGTGCCTGTGAGGTAGAACCGACAAGCAAAATGTCCTTGGCCTAGTTAACAAGACAACAAACGCACTCTGCCTACTTCGATTTATCCTCCAGCGATACCGTAATGTCGGCATGAAAAGAACCATTGAGTTATACTTCATCATGGAAGTTATAGATAACTCGTAAACTATGTTCTATCGATTACAACCAGACCCATTCCAATGCCGACCAGAAATCCTTTCTCCAATCTTACTTATCCCGTCCTACTTTTCGTGGCGCTCTTGTTAAATGGCGGAGATACAAATGCGTAAAATAGTACTGGCAAGCAGTAATAGGGGGAAGCTTGTTGAACTACAAGCCATCCTCGAGCAGAAGGACGTTCAACTATTGCCACAGTCCGAATTCTCGGTGAGCGATGCCGATGAGACTGGCCTTAGCTTTGTTGAGAATGCATTGATAAAGGCGCGCCATGCCTGCCTTTCAACCGGCCTGCCCGCCATCGCGGACGATAGTGGGATAGAAGTCGACGCACTCAAGGGCGAGCCAGGAATCTATTCGGCGCGCTATGCTGGAGTCCATGGCCCAGAGGCGGACATCGATAACAACGCGAAATTACTACGTGAACTGGAAGGCGTAGCCGAAGCAGATCGCAGCGCAAGATTTCAGTGCGTTATCGCCTATATGCGACATGCCAAGGACCCAATGCCCTTAATATGTCAGGGCACGTGGGAAGGACGCATACTGTTCAGTGAAGAAGGCGAGAACGGATTTGGTTATGACCCCCTATTCTATGTACTTAGCGAAGGCTGTGCTTCTGCGAAGCTGGACGCCGCCGAAAAAAATGCCATCAGCCATCGAGGCCAAGCGCTAGCGCAGCTATTACTATGTTGGAACTCCCACCACTAAGCCTCTACATCCACATACCCTGGTGTGTGAAAAAATGCCCCTACTGCGACTTCAATTCTCATGAAGTGCAATCGGTCATTCCCGAGGGCGACTACGTAGATATTCTTTGCCAGGACTTCGATCGTGACTATGAGCATTGCAATACTCGCCCAATACATTCCATTTTCATTGGTGGGGGCACACCGAGTCTATTTAGCGCAAAGTCATTCGAAAAAATTCTATCGCACATACAAGCGAAAGCATCTCTAAGCACTGCCTGCGAAATCACCCTCGAGGCTAACCCGGGCACGGCAGAGGCTGACAAGTTTTCCGATTATTTTGCAGCCGGGATAAACCGTCTATCTATCGGCGTTCAGAGCTTCGATGAGCGTCAGTTAAAAAACCTTGGCCGCATCCACTCATCCGATGAATCCAAACGTGCAATCGATTTTACCAGAAGAGCCGGCTTTGATAATTTCAACCTAGATCTAATGCATGGCCTTCCCGGCCAGGATGTTAGCGATGCACTCAACGATTTACAGACCGCAATCGACTTCGATCCGCCACACATCTCCTGGTATCAACTCACCATCGAGCCTAATACCGTCTTCTATGCGCGCCCGCCTACTCTGCCCGAAGAGCCAGTCTTAAATTCTCTGGAGGATGCCGGGCTCGCCCTGCTAGCAAATTCTGGCTATCAACGTTATGAAGTGTCGGCGTTCTCAAAGAAAGGCAGTCATTCACGACACAACCTAAACTACTGGGAATTTGGCGACTATGTTGGCATAGGGGCTGGCGCCCATGGCAAGATCACGCTTGCAGAGACAAATACTATTGTTCGAACCCAGAAACATAGACAGCCGGATCACTACCTAAGAAATGGTATTCAATCTAAGACAAAACGAACCGAAATTCTGCCGGATGAGCGTGCTATTGAATTTCTGTTAAACGCTCTTCGCAGTAGACATGGATTTTCAGAGTCCCTGTTTCAATCCAGAACCGGGCTCCCTTTTAGCGCTATCGGAAAGAAGGTAGAATACTTAATCTCGGGCGGGCTGCTGCAGAGGAAAGATGGTCGTATAGCAGCCTCAGACAAAGGATATCGACTTCTAAATAGCTTGTTACAAGAATTTCTTTAGGGAGCCTATGTTCAAGTCATTAATTATTAGCGAAGCTCTTGTTAAAGAAGAGGCTGAAAGCCAGAATGGCTAATGGCTTGATTCGAGACTCCCACAGGATTGTCTATGGAAAATCTATACGAGAAGCACTGCGAAGCCTGCCAGATGGGAGCCCCACTGGTAAGCGACGAAGAGGCGAATGACCTGTTGCTTAAGGTCCCTGGCTGGAAGCGAGGTTTCCATGAGGGTGTAGAAAAACTCACTCGCGAATTTCATTTCGTCGAGTTCAAAGACTCGTTCGCCTTTACCTACAAGATAGCTACACTGGCTGAGCGCGAGAATCACCATCCGTCCATCATGACCGAATGGGGCAAAGTTACCGTCTACTGGTGGACGCACAAAATTAATGGCCTGCATGTTAATGATTTTATTATGGCCTCGAAGACCGATATGATCGCCAAACTCTCCGCCCCTTCTTAACATTTACACATTTTTGACTGGAGACCCTCCGTGTCGCTTAATGCAAAATCTCTGCTTGAACAACTCAACAACGTTGTGAGCCTACCCAGTGTTAGCTCGGCTAATGCGAACATCGATACGAGTAATAAAGCGGTGATAGACCATCTGGCGGAGCAATTCGAATCCTTGAGTTTCGAGTGCGAGATTATTCCAATCCCGGGCAGCGAGACTACTAAGTTTAATCTCATCGCGACCCTCGGCTCTGGCCCCGGAGGCTTGGTGCTAGCGGGTCACACCGACACGGTGCCTCTGGACGAGGATTTGTGGTCGGTAAACCCCTTCAAGGTCACAGAGCTCGATGGCAAGCTGTACGGGCTCGGCGTTACCGATATGAAAGGTTTCTTTCCAATCATCATGGAAGCGGTCAAGCCGTTATTGGATAGAAGCTTCAAAGAGCCTCTCATCGTTCTTGCAACGGCAGATGAGGAGACATCTATGCAGG
>JAESUT010000165.1 GCA_016762995.1 Gammaproteobacteria bacterium
CTGCGGCGCCCCGTAACTTGTTCTGCTACGTTGAGATTGTGGTGCTCGCCATGCCCGTGGACCTGGTAGGAAGTGAAGCCTTCAATCTTCTCAAAGCCGAGCAGGTAGTCGATAAGATCCTCTTCTAGCTCAGGGGCAGTATTGAGAACGAGCAAAGTGTAGTTTTGGGCCGATTGTGTTTTCTGGGTTTCGCTCATCTCTATATACCTGTGCTTTGCAATGTGCGGTGAAATGTTTTGTAAATGACCGGCAGAAGGAACAGCGTCAATAGCGTTGAGCTGATCAAACCGCCAATCACCACAATCGCGAGGGGACGTTGAATCTCAGAGCCAGGCCCGGTAGCTAGGAGCAAGGGGACTAGGCCGAACCCGCAGATAGTTGCGGTCATCATAACCGGCCTTAGTCTGCGCAGCGCCCCCTCCGTCACGACCTCGGTAATCTCCATCCCCTTCGCGCGTAATTGATTGAAATAAGTCATCATCACCACGCCATTTAACACCGCGATCCCGAGCAGCGCGATGAAGCCGACCGAGGCTGGTACCGAGAGGAACTCCCCAGTCACCCATAACCCGATCAATCCACCGGTCAGTGCAAAGGGAATATTGGATAGCACGATAAGTGTCTGCTTTATAGAATGAAAAGTCAGGAACAGAATTAGCGCAATAAGAGACAGCGCGAGTGGTACCACGAGTGCGAGTCTCGCTGCAGCCCTTTGTTGATTCTCGAATTCGCCACCCCATTCCAGTCGGTAGCCTTCGGGGAGCTCTATGCGATCGGCAATCAATTGCTGCGCCTCGGCGACAAACCCAACTAGATCTCGCTCTGTCACATCGGTGCGGATGACAGAGAAGCGCTGCCCCGCTTCGCGAGAAATCGTGATCGGGCCTTCCACCCGTTCGATAGTAGCGACATCGGATAGGGGGATCAATTCTCCATTGGGTAGATCAATGAAGCTATTGCTTAGCTGTGCTAGCCCATCGCCCTGAATGCTTTCGTACCGCACCATCAGAGGAACCCTAGCAGTGCCTTCGATTACGCTGCCAACATTGAGGCCCTCTATCTCGGAGCGCAGGCGCAATTGCAATTCATCGGCGCTCAAGCCTAGGCGCCCAGCCATTATTCTATCGACTGTCACCTGCAGGTATTGCGCGCCTTCATTGATCGTGGCGATGGTATCGATAGCGCCAGGAATCGTCTCGATAAGGGCTGCAATATCCTGCGCGTTTTGATTCAAAGCACTCAAGTCAGTGCCGAATAATTTTATTGCAACATCGCCCCGTGAGCCAGTCAACATCTCCGATACTCTCATGTCGATAGGCTGTGTGAAACCATAGTTYAGGCCTACGRACTGGTCCATTATTTCACGTAGATTATTCTCYAATTCAGGCTTAGTGGCGACGCTCCATTGTTCTGGYRGGCGCAACTGCAAGAACATATCTGTCTCGTTYAATCCCATTGGATCCATGCCCATCTCGTCAGATCCTATGCGCGAGACGACGCGTAGGATCTCTGGCACATTATTCATCAGTTCGCGCTCTACTTGTTGTACGACGCGGATATTCGCTTCCAAGCTGATGGAGGGTATTGTCTCCAATTGAATGAGAATATCTCCCTCGTCCATTGTCGGCATAAAGGTCTTGCCAACTAAGGGAAACACCACCACGCTCGTTGCTAACAATAATGCGGCACCCGCCAGCAGGACCGCAGGGCGATGCAGAGCCTTCTTAAGTAAAGGGCGATAGATTGCAGTAAGTTTGCGACTCAACCAAGGTTCGTCGTGCCCATCGGCGCGCACCAGAAAGGATGCCACTACGGGGATGAGTGTCAAAGACAATACAAGTGACCCTAGTAGTGCAAATACTATTGTCATAGTCACTGGACCAAATAGTTTTCCTTCAAGCCCCTCTAGTGTGAGCAAGGGAAGGAACACAATCACTATGATGATAATGCCAGAGGTCACAGGAAGCGCCACATCTCTTACTGCACGATAGATGATGTGGAGGTTTGGTAAGCGTTGGCCGCCCTTGGGTTGATGGGCTAGCGAGGATACGATGTTCTCCACAATCACTATCGACGAGTCCACTAGAATTCCGATAGCGATCACAAGGCCGCCAAGACTCATAAGATTAGCTGACATGTTTAGCTGTCGCATCATAAGGAAAGTAAACAGAGCGGACAGTGGTAAGATCACAGCCACTGTAAAGGCTGCACGAACATTGCCTAGGAAAAGGCCCAGCAGAATAACCACCAGAGCCACGGCTTCGAGCAATGCTTGCGTGACTGTACCTACGGCGCTTTCAATGAGCACCGTGCGGTCATAGAACACATTGATGCTAGTGCCTGTAGGCAGCGTTTTCTCAAGTTCTACGATTTTATCTTTAACGCCTTGCACGACGTCACGAGTGTTCGCGCCGCGCAGACCAATCACTAGCCCTTGGACTGCTTCTGCACCACCGTCTGCTGTCACTGCACCGTAGCGCTCCATGGTGCCAGTGGTGATGTTGGCAACTTGGGAGAGCAATACTTTCTCGCCCTCGGCATTGTCGACAAGAGTGTTGCTTATGTCCTCGTGATTGCTTATAGCGCCTGTCACGCGAACAAGTATGACTTCCTCGCCTTGGCGAATACGCCCAGCGCCATCATTTTTGTTATTCATTTCCAATGCGGCGATGATGTCGAGCGTGCTGATACCCAGCACCGTCATGGCTTCACGTCTGGGTTGTATTTCATAAGTGCGTATGAAGCCGCCAAGGGAATTCACGTCCGCGACACCCGGGACAGTACGTAGCGCGGGGCGGATGGTCCAGTCGAGCAGGAAGCGCTTGTCTTCGAGCGTGAGAGATGCGCTTTCGATGGTGAACATGAACATATCCCCCAGCGGCGTGCTCATGGGCGCTAATCCGCCGCTGATGCCGCCTGGCAGATTTCCCCATACACTGTTCAAGCGTTCTGTAACCTGTTGGCGTGCCCAATAGATATCGGTGCCGTCTTCGAAGTCCAAGGTAATAGAAGTTAGGGCGTATTTCGAGATCGAGCGCAGCATCGACTGATACGGAATACCCAACAGCTCCACCTCAACAGGCTGAGTGATAAGTGACTCTACTTCCTCCGGGGTCATGCCCGGTGCCTTGATGATGATCTTGACCTGGGTGGGGGAGATATCCGGAAACGCATCGATAGGAATATTCAACAACGCGTGGACTCCGAAGCCCGTTAAGAGTAGCGACAAGAGAATGACCAACAAGCGTTGGCTTAGCGAGAACTGTACGAGAGAGGCTAACACTATTCGACACTCCCCAGGCCTAGTTGAATGCCTTTGAGCACGGCGCTGCCTTGGATCGCGATCATCTCGCCCGCGCGTAGTCCCGATTCTGCCAAATAGTCGGCCCCAACCGAGAGTAGATCGAGTTCCCGAGCCTCAACTCCTGAGTTAGTGCGCGCATAGATGGTAGCGGTATTCCCACTGTGTACTACGGCGCGATCTGGCACCAGTATGCCCTGTCTCGAAGGGGGCAGGACTACCGAAATAATCTGACCAGTCGTAAAGGCATTGCTGTTGTTGAACTCGGCAAATAACTCGATAGTTTGATTGCTACTATCGATCACAAAGTCTTTCTGGCGTAGCGTGAGCGTCTCACCGGAATTGGCAACGGCAAAGGTCTGTCCGATGTCTAAATGGGTGGCGAAGCGACCCGGCACATGGATACTGATCCAGCGACGCTCGCCTGAATTGAGAAATGCTAAGGGGACATTCGCCTCTACATAGTCGCCAACGGCACCCATGCGCTGCGTTAAGACGGCGGTGTTTGGTGCTACCAAGAAATAACTGCCAAGGCCGTCACCATTCTCCCGCAGGGCATTGAGGCGCGCCTCGTTGAAACCGGCCAAGATCAGCTGTGCGCGCGCACTTTGCTGTGCAAACATTGCTTGCTGTAAATGGCTGCGTGTTTGTAAAAGGCGTTGCTGAGAGATTACGCCTTGTTCGTACAGCGCTTCGTCCTTGCGTACTTCGAACTGTGCGTTTTCCTGTGCCGAGATTGCGGCTATCCAATCGTTCTGGACTGAAAGTATCTCGGAGCTACGGATGCTTGCGAGAACCTGGCCTGCGCTAACAGCGTTGCCAGAACTCAGATACCATTGTTCAATTACGCCAGAATAGCGCCCGCTGAGGTTAGCGATTGAATCCGGTGAGTTGATGATAGTGGCAGGAAAGCGCGCCCCAGCATTCTTGTCCGGAGCTTGTACCGCTGCGAAAACGATTCCCATGCGAATGATATCAGCATCAGAGATAGCGATTTTTTCTTGCGCGAACAGTGCAGGAGAAAACAGTGCGAGCAACATAAGAGTAGGGCACTTCTTGAAAGTTAACTTCATGGGAGAACTCCAATGATTTGGTTAGATTCTGTGATCAGTCTTTGATACTGCATGGACATGGTTTCGAAGTTCTTAGCACTGGTCCGTGCTTGTTGCATTGCAATAACAACCTTGCTCAAGTCTGTTTCCCCTAGCTCGAATGCACTGCTTGCCATATTCCATTGCGCTCGAGACAGCTGGGCCTGTTCCTGGCTCAGGGGGAGTGTTCTCTCGAGGGTAAATAATTGATGTTCCGCTTCGTGCAGTTGGGCATTGAGTTCGCGCAGAGCTGTGTAGTACTGCACTTCGGCATCGACCTTGGAGCGGCGTGCAGTGCTGCCTGCAATGCCGACGAATGACTTGCCGCCGAAGGGTATGCTGATAGACAGCGCGAGCGCGTTTTCGTAATTGGCATTGGCGCCATTTTTCATGCGGCGCGAGCCAAGTGTCAAAACAGGATTGCCTTTCGCAGCAGTTTCCGCTTTGCTGATAATGGAGTCTTGCAGATCTATACTGCTTTGCAAAAATTGCAATTGCGGGTGTGTAGGGGCAACCGTTTTTCTAACTACTCGTATTTCGGTGTGGGGGCTAGCCGGCGCTACCGTAAGTCCCGTGAGTACAGCGTAAGTGCGCTCGGCATCTTTGAGCATCGCTTCGGAATCTAACTCATTACGTTGCTGGCTGAGCAATAGCGTGCGGGCTTGCATGACATCCAGTTGCGATACTTGTCCCGCATTGAGAAGCATTTCAACAATTCGCAACAATTCTAGCGCTCCCGTCGTGGCTTCTTGCTCCAGCTCTAAGAGGGTTTCGGCTTCATGCAGATCCGCGAGGCTTGTACGCAACTTGCCGGCGATCTCCAGCTCGAAACTACGTTGCCAGCCGTTGGATTGCACGGAGTACTGCTGCCCCAAGGCGCTCATGGCCTTCTTTTCTCCCGGGCGCCATAGCGGCAAAGCGACACCATAGCTCAACTCCGTCTGGCCTAAATTAGTGAGGGAGCGATCGTCAATGTAATCAATCTGCGCACTAGGTCGACCGGCAATCCAGCTCTGCCCAATGCGTTTGTGGTCCTTGGCCTGCGCATCGCGAACGGCGATCTCACGATACTTGGGCGATTGCAACATGGCTTGATTGAGAATTGCGTCGAAGGACAAGGTCTCACTCTTGCTGAGATGGACATGCTCTATGCCCTGGCCCCAAGCTGCTCCTGTCATCGTTGCCAGAATGCCGAACATTGCTAACGAAGAAATGCGGATATTATTCACTATTGTTAACCCATTTGTACTAACGTTGGATACATCCTAGCTCGGGGAATGTGGAAAAAATGTCAAAGGCACGATTTCACTTTTTTTTGACATGCTTCATGTCTTACTGACACTCTGTGAGGATCAAGGACATAACGTTCTGCGCCCGCCCATTAGGAGTGTTTTAGTGAAGGTATTAGTGGTCGAAGACAACCGGGATATCGCGGCGAATATAGCTGATTACTTGGAGCCAAAAGGGCATGTGCTGGACTTTGCCAGCAATGGTCTACATGGCTTGCAGCTTGCGACGAGTGAACGCTACGACGTGATTGTCCTCGACATCATGTTGCCGGGGTTGGATGGAATGACGCTGTGTCGTCGCCTGCGCGAAGAGGCTTTCGTAACTACTCCAGTATTGATGCTCACGGCGCGAGATCAGTTGGATGATAAGCTTGAAGGCTTTCAGGTCGGTGCCGATGATTACCTGGTCAAGCCTTTCTCGATTAAAGAGCTGGAGGTGCGCTTAGAAGCGCTTGTTAAGCGCAGTCAACATCAGGGGACTAGTCGCCTGCTGCAGGTTGCAGATTTGCAATATGACAGCGATACGATGTCGGCCACGCGAGGTGGGCAAAGCTTGGAACTCAATCCTATTCAGCGCAAGCTGCTGCAGACATTGCTGCTTAACACTCATCGTGTGGTGTCCCGCGAGGAGTTAGAGACTCTAATTTGGGGCGATGAATTACCGGATAATGACGTGCTACGTACGCACATCTACCATCTGCGCAATGTGGTGGACAAGCCCTTTGCGAAAAAACTCATTCACACAGTCCATGGCGCGGGTTATCGGCTGCAGCA